>NZ_FNTF01000002.1:5345833-5717500 GCF_900105495.1 Pseudomonas frederiksbergensis
TCGAATCGCTGCCCTGGGCACCGATGCGCGTCACATACACCCCGTGAATCTGCGTCAGGCCATTGAAGGTCGCGCGGTTCTTGTGCTCGATGATCAACTGACTGAAATCGGTGACGCCGGTCTGGCGCAAGTCGATCTTGTCGATGCCGTGACGGAACCCGCGCAAGGCGTTGTTGTAATCCTTGACGCCAGACTGGGCCGCCACCACGAACACATCCGAAGTCGCGCTGTCATGGCTGTAGATCGTACCGTTGAGCGAAGCCAACGGTTTGCCCTGGGCATCGCTGCTGTACATCACGCCTTTGCTGCCACCGTTAAGCACCACGGTGCCCAGCCCCTCTTGCGGCTTGACCGCCGAAGCGTCGCTGTTGACGTAAGCTGTCGGCGCGACAAAAGTGTCCTGGAACTTGAAGTTCGCTGCACTGAGGCCGGCAAGCGCCTGGTTCTTCAGGATGAGGCTCTGGCCCTTGCCCAGGTCCACCTTGACGTCCGCGCCCTGCTGCGTTAGCACCAGATCCGCGGACGTCTTCCCTGCAAAGCCCACCAGATCGACGATTTCACTGCGAGCGGCCTCGAAGTTGCCGAGGGTATCGCTGCCCGCCTCACGGCGATGGACCACAAAGAAGTCCTTGCCCGCACCGCCCGTCAGCGTGTTGTTGCCACGCCCGCCGTCGAGCAAGGCATCGGAATTGCCGGCCACCAGTGTGTCGTTGCCATCGCCAGTGACGATGTTCTGAATGCCCGACGGATCTTTCACCGTCAACGCCGCGCCGCCGATGCTGGCGACACCGGTCAGCAAGTTGACCGAGGTATCCCCCGAAACAGCCGCCGCATTGAGGGTATTGCGCCCGCCCGCCAGACCATTGACCGCGTCATCCAGCACCACGCGATCAGCCTGCCCGACCACCGACTTGAGGTATTCATCGGTGTAGAAATAGGTGTCGTCCGCCGTGGTTTTGCTGCCGTACAAACGCAGCGACCAGGCGTTGAGCGTCACCGGCAGACCGGATGCCGAATCGGTTACTTGCAGCGTCCAGTTACCCGCCGAACGCTCACCGAAGTCATGGGTCGACATGAAGGTGTACTTGAACGACCCGGACTGCGTGCTGCCGACGTCGGAGGCACTGGCGCCCGGCATGCCATCCGGGACTTTGCCCTGACGATTGAGCAACACGCTTTGGGTTCCATCGGGGGAGATCAGCTTGAGCGTCAGATCGCCCAGACGCCCGGCCTGGGCATCAAAGTCGATTTCGACGTGCTCGACATTCAAACCGGCCTGCATCGCGATGGACGATGTCAGCGTCGCGCCCGCGGCCAACGGCTTGCCGAGCGCACCGCTGGAGGCACTGTAGACGAACTCGTTGGCGCTGGTGCTCTGGGTCATCCAGGCTTCGGACAAGCGCACGGCGGCCCGTGCATCGACTTCACCAAAACCGTAGTCGTTGCTGGTGTGCATGCCGCCACCGTTCCAGCCGTGGGCAGCGTTATCGCTCCATTGGGTGGACGGGTCGTTGATCTTGCGCGCCGACAACGCGAGGATCTGCTGCACATCGCGATAACCCAGGTTCGGGTTGGCTTCGAGCATCAACGCAACAATGCCGGAGACAATCGGCGCGGCAAAACTGGTGCCTTGCATGCTGGAGTAATCGTTGCCGAACGTGGAGCCGCGTTCGGTTTCCAGCATGTGGCTGGTGGACACGACATTGCTGCCCGGTGCTGACACCAGAAGGCTCGCACCCGGGTTGGAAAATGGCGAGGAGCCAATCTGCAAGGTCGACAGATCGCCCTGTGCGTTGATCGCCCCCACTTCTACCGAGAAGCGATTGTTGTTGGTCAGCGAACCCTGGGCATTGCCACCGGTAGCACGGCTGTTGCCGCCCGCTGCAACGATGATCGTACCCAGGCCGCCACGACCGTTACTCGCCGCGTACTGCGCATTCATGCTCAGCGCAGTGGCGGTGGTGAAGTGGCCGTCCTGATAACTGCTGAGGGCGAAGTCATTGCTGAAGCCCCAGCTGTTGTTGGCAATGTCGAAGCTGACCATGTGCCCCAGACCCGCCAGGTCGTCGCCCTTGCCGGCCAGGTAATAACCACCGAGTTTCGCGTCGTAGGCCACGCCCACGCCGCCGATGCCGTTCTTCGCCCCGACCATCACGCCCGCCACCATCGTGGCGTGGTTGGACACCAGCCCCGGCAAGGTGCCGTTGGTCTTTTGCGTTTGCAGCCAGGCCTGATCGATATTCGGTGCCAGGTCAGGGTGCGCGACATCAAAGATTTCCGGCGCGGTGGCGAACTGGCCACCCGGCTCAAATTGACCGATGCGCACGCCTTTGCCGGTGTAGTCCTTCCAGACCGGCAGCACATGGGTGTCGCTCAAGTACCATTGCTGAGCCGCCAAAGGATCAAGCGGCACCTCTGGCGTCAGCAGGGTCACACCGGCACGCATCGGCGCCGTCTGGCCGCTGCCGAGGTCCACCACCGACGCCGACAGATTACCCGCCGCATCGGCCACACCGTACTTGAAGCTGATCAGACCGGTGTAACGCGCGTCCGGGGTGAACAACACATCGCCCTGGGCGGTGAGGCTGACCGTGCCGCCGACCGCGTCACCGACGTTGGCAATATGCAGCGCGCCCTGACTGTTAAGGCGCTGATCGTTGGCCAACAGGCTTTCAGCACTGATCAGATGCGCCTGCGTGCGATCGAACGCCTTGCCGGCCTTGTCGAGCGTGAGCACATCCGCCACTGGCATCGCGTTGGGGGTCAGCAGGTCAACGGCGGAAATGTCCGAGAAGTTGAGCTTCTGGATGTTGCTCAGCGTCACCGTGCCGTCACGCCCGGCGACCTTGTCGGCCACTTCATAACCGGTCGCGGTGCGGGTGATACGGTAGTCGCCATGGGTACCGTGCAGCGTGACCAGGTTGATCCCGCCATCACCGTCGATGGTCGCGTTGCCGTGGCCGACTTCGATGATGTCATTGCCGGCACCGCCGAAGATTTTATCGGCGCCGCCACCGGCATGGATGATGCTGCCGCCTTCGGAGGCATAAATGGTGTCGCCCTTGGGCCCGGCATAAATCACCGCTTTGCCGCTGCCACCGATGATGGTGTTGTGGCCGGTACCGCCGACCAGCACGTCGTTGCCCGAGCCGCCCACCAGCGTCGAGTTGCCCGAACCGCCCTTGATGAAGGCGCTGCCGATGCCACCGCTCATGATCGTGTCGTTGCCGCCACCGCCTTGGGCGATGGTCAGGCCAGCGCGGGCCATGTTCAGCACGACGCCTTTGTCACCGACGATAATCGCCGTGTCGTGACCGCCATTGCCTTGGATGTTGGTCGGGTTGTCCGAGGCGCTGATGACAAACACGTCATCGCCCACGCCGCCGTTGTAGGTGTTGCTGCCCGCCCCGCCCACCAGCCAACCACCGGCCGGCGCCGCGATCAAGGTATCGTCGCCGCTGCCGCCATACAGGTTGTTCACGCCCAGTTGTGCCGCATCCAGGGTTTCACCGGTGGTGCTCTGGCTGGCATAAGCGCTGGTGGTGCGGCTGTTGCTGCCGCTGGTGGTCGAGGTCACCCGCGTACCGGTGCCTTGGCTGGTCACGACATTGCTGACCGGATCCCCCAGAAAATCCACCGCCAACGCTTCCTGGTTTTTGCCATTCATCGTGAACGAACCGGTGGCGAGCACCTTGTTACCGTCGCGCATCTCAGCTTGAGGAGATGCCACTGCACGGACGTTGATCTGGGTGATTCCCAGTTCGGCCAGCGTCTTGAGTTCACCGCCATCGACTTTGGCGTCATGCGTGCCGTCAACCCAGACGCGCAACTTGCTCCAGATCGGATCGCGCTGATCGATCACGCCATCCTTGTTCGCGTCTTCACTGGCCAACGCCGCGAAACCGTCCTTGAACTTTGCCTCGCCCGCCGCGCCGTTGACGCCGACCTTGCCGTCGTAATACTCGGAGAACATCTGGCTGACGTCTTTGACCTGACCACTGCCATCGTCAATCACCAACATGCCCGTGGTGCGATCCGCCCAGCCGCTGCGCTTGAGCGTGCCACTGTGGTCGGTATCAAACAGCACACCGTCGCGAATATCGGTCATGTGCACGCCATTGCCGGTCAGGTCCAGCAGCAGCGGGTCGACATAGGTGTTGAACGTCGACATTGCCGACAAACCGTTCAGGGTGACCGCACTGCGCAGGCTGAAATCCGGCTTGGTCGCGCTCGGGGTCGGGTAGAACTGCGACAGGTAAGTGTTAGGGCGAGCGTTGGGGTCCAGCTGCATCTCACCAGGGCGGATACCGCCAGAGGCAAGACTGGCCATTTGGGTAGAGGTGAAATCGGTTTTGTTGAGCATCCCGCCGACGGCGAAGACGTTGTGCGTCGCCGAGTTTTGAATGAAGCCGGTGGCGACGTCTTGCTGGGCTTTGCTTTCGCCCTGGATGTGTTGTTGGGGTTGGGGGATGGGTTGATGTCGATGTTGATCAAGTTTGTAGATGCCGGGTTCAAGGGCACACTGACAGGCGCATCCGCCGAACCGTCAAAAAGACGGTAAAGAACATCTGGAAGTAACTTACCCATTTCACGAGCGAGCTTCCACTTTGGATAAGAGTCGAGTGGCGTGTCTCTGTCCAGAAAGCGGTTGATACCAGCAGAGTTCTGCAGGACTGCGATAACAAGATGCTTGCTGTATTCGGCCTTGGAATCACCGGTTATCTGCACATAATCGTGCCCCAACCCGCCAAGCACTGGCCAAAGAACGTCACCGATAGTCCCAGCCCAGTTCCAGCGTTGGAGATCTAACCCCTGCACAGCCGAATTGACGTCTGCGTTAATAATCTCCTGAATGGGCGGCATCCCTCTAGCACCCAGCACATGCGTAGAAACCTCTAACGCTAAGTCATCCGAGGCCTTTTGGAAATTGGCATCCGTTAAAAGCCGTCCTGTCGTCGCCACTGCAAATTTCATGGAGCCACGAACAACATCACTTTGAAACGTTCGGTCGTTTGAGTTAATCGATTTTGCAGCATCCAGCCATGTGGCGATGGACTTCATTTCCGCAAGAGCTGTTGGATCCTGCGAGGCCTTTATCTCTCGGGTCACAATTTCATGCATATACCCGTACACCGCCGGATAATTTTTCTGCTCCTGAAACTGTTTTAATTTTACAAGCTCTTCCAAACTAAAATTAACGACATTCATCCATAAACCCTTAGTTAACTATTACTTGCTTGAGAAAGCTCATAACAAACCTATCCATCGACCTTATGTCTTCATACTTACGCGCATACTGATAAGACACCCGTAAATCTTTAAACAAACGCTTTGCCAGCCAGAAACGCTTATGATCTGTAGCGAATACAGTTTCGCCTTCACCTCCGTCAAAAGTTCGAGTAGTAAGCCCCCCATAGTCGTAAAACTTGACACCTTCAATTATTTTCGAAGGTATCTCGCCTTCTAAAAATGCACCTTCTTGAAAAGAAGAACGTAAAATCGGAAACATTCGAATCGTGACAACCGAGTTATCCACCCGCGGCTTTACCACTTTCATGCTGGGATACTCAATGGAAATGGTAAAAACATCACCACCATAATCAATCAACCGACAATCTTCAGGAGTCATATAAAACCGAAATACTCTTCCTGACCTTTCGCTATCTGAAAACCCACAACCGGAAAAATCATCGCCATTCGATGCCGAATAGATTTCCATATATGGATTGTCGTTAGGCTCCGGTATCAAGCAATACAAAAACAGCACGCTAGCTGCTCCAACCCCCAACCAAAACAGCAATCGCTTTACATAACCATTCATTATTGACCCTTAACAAATTTAACTTCAAAGAAACTTCAAAGGAGACAGATTTATTTTTCTGGAGTTGATCCAGACTTAAAATACATCTATCCCTTTTAGCTTCTCCCTTTTTTGCGTATCGGAGATCCCCCAATTACCGTTCCCTAAAACTCTCATCCATATGCTGTTGCAACGGACTCAAAAAGTACTCGATCACCCGCCGCTGATCGGTCTTCACTTCCGCCGTCACCGACATCCCCGGCGACAGCGCCACGCGCTGGCCGTTGATCATCAAATGGTCGGTTTTCAGGTGAATGCGGCTGCTGTAGATCGGGCCGCGTTTTTCATCGTCGATGGCGTCGTTGGAGACGCTGAGCACTTCGCCGTCGACGGTGCCGTATTTGGTGAAGGTGAAGGTTTCCACTTTGACTGTGACCGGTTGGCCGGCTCGGACGAAACCGACGTCCTTGTTTTTCAGCATTGCTTCCACTTCGACCGGCTGATCAAGCGGGACGATGACCATCAACGGCTGGGCCGGTGTGACCACGCCGCCGACCGTGTGGATGGCCAATTGCTGGACGGTGCCGTCCACCGGGGCCTTGAGGCTGGTCAGGGTTTCCTGGTACCGGGCCTTGGCCAGTTCCTGAACCAGGCTCGCGGCTTTTTGGTTGGCCTCTTGTTGCAGGTCGAGCATGGCGCGGCGATTTTGTGCAACGACACCTTCGCGCCGACGCCGCGCCTCCCCCTGGGCGGCGGTGGATTGCAACACGCTGGCTTGCTGCACACTCAACTGACGTTGCAGGTCCAGTCGGGCCTGTTCCTTTTCCAGGTATTCATGACGCGCCACGTACTGTTGCGCCAATAGCCGCTGGTAGTCCTCGGCCAGTTGCGTGGCGATCGGCACGGTTTGTCGCAGACTGGCCACCTGGGCCTGGGCAGACTGGATTTCGGCGCTGCGCTGAAGGATTTCCGCGTCTACCAACTCCAGATTGCTGCGGTACTCCTGATACTGACCTTGCAACCAGCGTTGAGCGCTGAGCACCTGCTCCGGGTTGGCGTTGGCAATCGCTCCGATCAGCGATGCCGGTGGTTTTTGCTGATTGATCGCGTCGAGCATTGCTGCACTACGGGCGCTGTCGATGCGTGCAGCCAGCAGGTCACTCTGAATCCGTCTGACGTCGGCGTCCGCCGCCGTCGGGTCGAGTTCGACCAGCAACTCACCGACTTTCACCGCTTGACCGTCACTGACATGGATCGCTCTGACCACCGCCGTTTCGCTGGATTGAATCAGCTTGGTCTTGCCATTGGGAACGATCTTGCCCGGTGCGACCGCCACCACTTCGATCTTGCCGATGCAAGCCCACAGCAGCGCCAACACGGCGAACCCCATGATGCTCCAGACAAAGATTCTCGGTGCCGGATGCACGGGGGTGTCCTGCAACTCCAGCGCGGCGGGGAGAAACTGCGCTTCATGTGGCAGGCGCTGCACGCTGTCCATCTGTTTGCGCTGGCGCCAGGAGTCTAGCCAGGCGTGGCGATAACGCTGCAATAACGAAGGCGTTGCGCTCATGGGAAATCGGTCCTTGAATCCGGAATACAGTGAGTGCCGCCGCGCCCGATATCAGGCGCGGTCGACAAACCAATGACGAGTGAGTGAAGGGCTGCTCAGCCCTGTTGCATACGGTGCAGACGCGAATAGTGGCCGGCCTGATGCGTGAGCAATTCGGCATGGCTGCCCTGCTCGACGATTTGCCCGCGATCGACCACCAGAATGCGATTGGCATCGCGAACCGCCGACAATCGGTGGGCGATGATGATCACCGTGCGACCTGCGCAGATGCTTTGCATGTTCTGCTGGATGATCCGTTCGGACTCATAGTCCAACGCGCTGGTGGCCTCATCAAAGATGAGAATCCGCGGGTTGCCGATCAGGGCACGGGCGATGGCCACCCGTTGCCGCTGGCCGCCGGAGAGTGAGGTGCCGTGCTCCCCTACCATGGTGTCGTAGCCCTCGGGCAACTCCAGAATGAACTCGTGAGCGCCGGCCATGGTAGCCGCGTGCATGACCGCTTCGAGCGGTGCGCCCGGATCGCTCAAGGCGATGTTTTCGCGGATGCTGCGGTTGAACAGCATGTTGTCCTGCAACACCACGCCGATCTGCCGGCGCAGGGAGGAAACGTCGGCCAGTGCCAGGTCCATGCCATCGACCAGCACCCGTCCGCGCTCGGGCACGTACAGGCGCTGAAGCAGTCGCGTCAGGGTGCTTTTACCGGAACCGGAACGCCCCACCACGCCAATCACCTCGCCGGCATCAATCTGCAAGCTGACCCCGCGCAAGACTTCCGAGCCATCGGTGCGATAACGGAAATGCACCTGGTCGAATTCGATCTGCCCCTTGATAGGGGGCAACGCGCTGCGAGTAGCCTGGGAAAGCTCGGTGCGGGTGTTGAGGATATCGCCCAGGCGCTGCACCGAAACACCCGTTTGCTGGAAACTGGTCCATAACTGCGCCAGGCGCATGATCGGGCCGCTGACGCGACCGGCGAGCATGTTGAAGGCAATCAACTCGCCCACCGACAGCTGACCATCGATCACCAATCGAGCCCCCAGCCAGAGGGTCGCCACGGTGACCAGTTTGCCGATCAACGACACGCTTTCATTGGCAACAGTGGACAAGGTCTGGGTCTTGAAACCGGCAGCAACATAGGCCGCCATCTGGTTATCCCACTTACGGATCGCCTGGGGCTCGACAGCCATGGATTTCACTGTGTCGATGCCGTTCACGGTCTCTACCAGAAACGCCTGGTTCTCCGCGCCGCGAGTAAAACTGTCCTGCAACCTGGCACGCAGTAGCGGCGTGACAAACAGCGAGACCAACACGTACAAGGGCAACGACAGCAGCACGATCAGGGTCAGCCAACCGCTGTAGTAAAACATCACCAGGATGAACACCAGAGAGAACAGCACATCCAGCAACAAGGTAATGGCGTTGCCGGTCAGGAAGCTGCGAATGTTCTCCAGTTCGCGTACTCGGGCGACCGAATCACCGACCCGTCGCGCCTGAAAATACGCCAGTGGCAGGTTGATCAAATGCCGGAACAATCGCGACCCCAGCTCCACGTCGATACGGCTCGCGGTATGGGCAAACACGTAGCTGCGCAGACCGCTCAAGGCGGACTCGAAGATCATGATGCCCAGCAGCCCGGCGGCAATCACATCGAGGGTGGTCAGACCGTGATGCACCAGCACTTTGTCCATGACCACCTGGAAAAACAACGGCGTCACCAACGCAAACAGCTGCAAGGCAAAGGACACCAGCAGCACTTCGCCCAACAGCTTTCGGTATTTGACGATGGCGGGAATGAACCAGGTGAAGTCGAACCGCGAGGTTTCACCCGGCAACCCGGCCTCGGAACGCACCAGCAGCAATTCACCGGTCCAGCGCGCCGCCAGGGCCTCGAAGGTGATGACTTCAGGACGCTCCGATCGCGGGTCCTGAATCAGCGCCTTCCCTTGGTCCAGCTTGGCAATGATGAAAAACGTCCCGTCGCCATCGGCCGCAATCGCAGGCATTGGCGTACGGTCCAGACGGGGGATGGTGGTGTTGACCGATTTGGCCTTGAGCCCCAGCTTGCGTGCGGCGAGCAGCAGTTCACGGGGCGTGAACGGCTGTTGCGCGGGGGCGAACTCGTGGGCCAACTGCTCGGCGGAGGCTGCCACCGAATGAAACCGGGCCAGCATCACCAGACACACAAGACCTGTGTCTGCCATGGGCGACTCAGCGCCCCTTCCTTCATTACTCATAAGCTTCCATGCCTGCCGTAAACGGCAAAAAAATTCTTCAACTTTCAATAGGTTATATCAACACTGAAACAATTAGTATCAATATGACATCATCGCATGATATTTCTTTCACTCAGGTGTATGAATCAGCAATCAGAGCGCCCTGCGCTCCTCGGGCGGCAGGAAATCGCGATCGGCGTCGTAGTCTTTGGTCAGGTACATCGCCAGATCCGTCAGGTCGGTGGGGCTCAATGTCCCCGCCGCCTGTTTGAGTTTGAGCGTGTCGATGATGTAGTCGTATCGCGCGTTGTTGTATTCACGCACCGCGCTGTACAACTGACGTTGGGCGTTGAGCACATCAGCGGTGTTGCGCGAGCCCAGGTCACGGCCCACCTGGTTGGCCTTGACCGAGGCCTGGCCGGAGTGAATGGTCTGTCGGCGGGCCATCACCTGTTCGATATCGGAGTTGACCGCGCGATAGAAATTGCGGGTGTTCTGCACCACTTCGCGGCGCCGGTCTTCGCGCTCGTCTTCACTTTGTGCCAGGCGCTCGGTCGCTTCGCGCACTTGCGAACGGGTCATGCCACCGCTGTACAACGGAATGTTCAACTCCACGCCGATGCTGCCTTGGGCCACATTGCCCCGGTAGCCATCCCGGCCGAAGTCCGTCGGGTTGCTGTAGCCAAAGCTGTCGTTGTCGCCCTTGCGCCACGACGCCACCGCGTCGACGGTCGGAGCATAACCGGCCTTGCGCTGGCGATGGGTTTGCTCGGCGGCGATCACCGCATAATTGCTGGCTTGCAAGGCAAGGTTCTGCCGTACCGCATGGCTCACCCACTCATTGGCATCGTTGGGGGCCGGAAGCTCCACCGGCAACTGGTGCGCAATGCCTTCGATTGACGAGTAATCCTGGCGTGTCAGACGGGCCAACCCTTCATACGCATCCTCAACCTTGCGCTCGGCGAGTTTTCGATTGGCACCGGCGTTGTCATAAGCGGCCTGAGCGTCGAGCACATCGGTGATGCTTGAGGCACCATTCTCCAGACGCGCCTGGGCCTGTTGCTGCTGGCGCTTGAGCGCGGCTTCCTCGGCTTTGGACGCCGCCAGCAAATCCAGCGCACGTAAAGTTTCGAAATAAGCCTGGGCGGTTGTCAGCACCAGCCCCTGTTCCTTGGCCCCCAATTCCAGCTCGGCTTGGGCGGTACTGGCGTGAGCCGCTTCGAGCTGAAACCAGCGATCGGCCCGAAACAGCGGCTGGTTGAGACTGGCTTGAAATACCGCCGTACTGCGCGAGCGTGTCAGGCCTGGCTCATCACGTTGCATACGCACCGACTCGACCGTGCTACCGGCGTTGAGCGTTGGTAATAATCCGGCCCGAGCTTGCGGGACACTTTCGCGCCGCGCCTGGTAATCATGCCGCGCCGCCGAAAGCTGCGCGTCATGTTCAACCGCCTGACGGTAAACCCCGAGCAAATCGGCGCGATCGGAACTGGCGTCGGCCAGCACCGGGAGAGTCATTAACGAGAGGGAGAACAGCGGAACAAAAAAACGGGTGGGGGCAGTCATAACAATCCGTGTCGAGTAGCGGTAAAACGATTCAGCCATGCTGGACATGGGGCGCATCCTACGCCCGGCCTCTCGCCACAACAAGGCAGAAGTGTAGCTACTAGTTGTCCTCGCAAGATCAGTCAGTCAAGCCAACGGCCCCCGTTGCAGGGGCCGTCGTAAACGTCTGGGTCAGTGCGTGATGCACACCGACTTCAACTCGGTATACGCCTCGATCACGGCGCGACCAAACTCGCGACCCATGCCTGATTGCTTGACGCCGCCATCGGAGCCGCTCGCAGGTGAAGCAGGCCGTGGATTTGCCGTGGTTGCCGATGAAGTGCGCAGCCTCGCCGGACGCACGCAAAACCTCGGCTGCCGAGATCCACCAGATGATCGAAGAACTGCAAATCGGCGCGCGCGAATCAGTGACCTCCATGACCGAAAGCCAGCAGCACAGCGAAGAAAGCATCAGCATCGCCAACCTGGCCGGCAAACGGCTGAATAGCGTGACGCAGCGCATTGGCGAGATCGACAACGTCAACCAGTCGGTGGCGGCGACGACTGAGGAGCAGACATCGGTGGTTGAGGCGTTGAACGTCCACATAACCGAGATCAACACCCTGAATCAGCAAGGGGTGGAGAATCTGCAATCGACGTTGCAGGCCTGTACCGAGCTGGAGCGGCAGGCTGGGCGATTGAATCAGTTGGTGGGGAGTTTTCGGATCTAAAAGGCGTTCTGACGGAGGTGTCGTGGGCCAGGTCCTCGGCCTGCTGACAATTTCTCAGGCGACGGGTCCAGGTCCCGACCAACTCTTCGTAATGCTCGAAAAAGCCGTGTCTGCGGGGCAGCTTGGGGGTCATTGCGGTGCGCTGTGAAGACGGGACGTGAATAGTAATGCTTCCTATTAACCGGAAGCAACGGGATTAACCCGCCGCAGGAACCGACCCGTTAAGGAACAACACGGACCGTAGCAGCTGGCGAAGCCTGCGTTCGGCTGCGCAGCAGTCGTAAAATCAGACGATGCGATATTTCAGGAAGACCGCAAACTCAGGTTTTACGACTGCTTCGCAGCCGAACGCAGGCTTCGCCAGCTGCTACAGATCGGGTTACGGTTAATTGATCGGCACTACCTGTTTTCCTGCACGGAAACCTGCCCCTGCAACCGTCGTCCAACGACATCCAGCAAATCACAGCCATCGCGCAATGAAGTCACCAACACCCGCGCCAGCTCACTGTGGACACCCTCGCCAAACGCAAAGCTCTCCAGCAGTTGCGTTGCGGTACGAATGCGGTAGGCCGCCGTTTCATGCAACACATCCAGGGGTGCTTCAGTGTCGATCAGCAATGATGGGACGTTGCAGTCGACGCCGGTAACGGGCATGTATCGATCCATGACAAAAAACCTCCATTGGGTAAAGGCACACGATTATTCAGCACTGGCCATCGGACGACTTTCAGACGATCCCCGGGGCGGCTCCAGGTTGTCCAGCGCTCGATTGACCAGCAATTCCCCCAGCGCCGACAGTTGCTGAATACCCACAATGACATGGCGACGAGGACCTTCCAGTTCACGGGCAAGATCGGTGGCCATGACACTGAGGGAGGCAAGGGTTTCAGAGGCGTGACAGAGCAGAGCTTCCGTGTCGACATCCGGAACGACGGCGAAGAAATAGCTCGCAGAGGCGGGACGTGTGTGAGTGCGCAGAGGCACGCTGACGAGTTGTTCGGCGACTTTGGCGGGACGGGATGAATCGATGGTGTCATCAGCCGGAAGGTCTGACGGTTCGATACCGATTGAAGTGATCTTTTTCATTTCGGAACTCCTTGCAAGGATAAGAAAGCGCCCGACTCTTGCCCTCAACCAGGATTGGGTGGCGGCTATACAGGGCGGACCGGTAGATTTATTACCAGAAAATTCTATTTAATTAATCAAATAAATGAACATCTGTGTAATTAAATGATTCTTACCAGATCAATATTTTTCAGCCCTTCCTAGTTACTGTAAGAAATTTCTACAAGCTTAGTAGGCAGCGTCTTACATGACATGTCAGAACTCAATCATGGCAATAAAAAATATTTCGCAGTTATTTAACCCGAGTGAAAAATTATCTATTTTGCCGACGGAGCAGACGTGTAGGATGCTGCACTCAAAGCGAATCATCTCCTTACATGCAATCTGTTGCAGCGACAAGCAAATGGTAAATATTTAATGCACAAGAAAGACAGAACGGAAAATTTAAAGAACAACATCAAGTACCTGATAAAGAGCCGCGGAGAGACCCGGCTTTCCTTGTGCAATGCTAGCGGATTGACCCGAACGACCATCTACAACATTCTGGAAGGAAGGGTTATCCATGTACAACAATCAACGATTCGAAAAATATCGGATTTCTTTGGTGTGTCTTATAAAGAGATAGAGACAATAGATTTTGAAGAGAAAGAAACAATAGAGAGCAGTGTATCACCACAAGGGAATATGAACCCCGCAGCAGTCCCGGTCATTAAAGAGTGCTTACTGATTGAAAGCCTGGACAAAAGAATTGGTGAGTTAGCCATAACGCATCCGCTGACATATTACTTCGGCACGGCCTGCAATTTAATAGGTGTACTTCTGGAGAATGAAATTAGTGGCATGAACGAACCGGGAGATATCTTGATAGTGAAGAAGGGCTCGTCAACTGGCGATGGAGAAAAATTGGCGTACGACACAACAACAAAAAAACTACGCATTACCACGGACGGGTTTGACACCGACACTAGCTACATTATTGGGATAGTGATCGAGGAGAGATTTAATGGTAAATAACAACGAAGCCGAAAACAGCAAATACAAATTATTGGGTTTTGAAAAAAACAAGAACCTTGTCGTTGTTATGGTGATTTCCACAGGGAAGATAATAAAAATAAAGATAGGCGAGGTATTAAGAAGCGAAATAATAGATAACCTAAGCAAAGGGGAAATCAAGGACATATACAGAAAATATTACTCTGGCGGGACCGCGCCGACCACCTACGAAATGAATGATCGTAATGAACGATCCTGGATGATCTATGTAGCTTTAAATGTACTTCTGCTTTCACTTTACATCTTCACAAATATTGCCGCGACTAAACTCGTATATTTGCAATCGTTTGACATCGTCATACCTCCTGCTGTTTTTCTTTACCCTCTAACATTTCTAGTCGTAGATTTATTGAACGAGACCTACGGACTTAGATTAGCAAGGAGAGCCCTACTATTTGCCTTTTCAAGTAACGCACTAATTGTTTTACTAATGAACGGTGTCATTTATTTACCTGGACTACCCGGATGGAAACTTGATGCTCCGTATGCAGAAGTCGTGACTCAAGTGTCGTCAGTTCTAGTAGCTTCATCAGTTTCGTTTCTTTTCTCGGAATACGTAAACTCTTACTTGCTTTGCAAGATAAAAGAGCTCACAAATTCCAGATTTCTATTTTTGCGCGTATTTTTTAGCACTTTCTTCGCAGTAATAATAGATAGCATTCTTTTTTGCTTTATTGCGTTTTATGGCGCAATGCAAAATAGCGACATACTTAGTATGATCTACGCACAGATAGCTATAAAAATGTGCTTCGCTGTATTTAATGTTTTCCCAGCTTACGGAGCAAGATCATTATTTAAAAAATACATACCTGAAGCCAAAACCGCTTAAGGTCTAGGGGAGTGTGAATCAGCTTCTAATTGCCACTCCCCCGCCGTGCATTACTCTCTACTGCTTTATTTTAGTTTTTAGACTTTTACTCACCTCAGCTCTATCTTCCAAAAACTCACTCAAACCTTTCGCACGAAGAGTACATGCATCACAGTCACCGCACCCACTTCCCATTATTCCGTTATAGCAAGTCAATGTACGGTAACGAACCAAATCCAACTTCTCATGATAATCAGCCAAAGCCCAGGTCTCAGCTTTATTCAGCCACATAAGCGGCGTCTCAACTCGCAATTTATAATCCATCCCCAACTCAATAGCTTTATTCATAGCCTTCACAAACTCATCTCGACAATCCGGATAGCCAGAGAAATCCGTTTCACAAACACCCGTGATGACAGCTTCCGCACCTACTTGATAGGCATAAATAGAAGCCAACGTTAAAAACAGGATATTCCTGCCCGGCACGAACGTATCAGGCACGCCCTCTCCGGTACTCCTTGCAATGGGAATGTGATCGCGCGTCAAGCTGCTGATAGCCAGTTCGTTTAGCAATGAAGTGTCCAATACCTTGTGCACCTTCACGCCAAGCTGCTTTGAAAGCTGTTGCGCCACTTCGATTTCCGCACGATGGCGCTGGCCATAATCAAACGTAATGCAATGAATTTCATCGTACAGCGGCAATGCGTGGATCAAGCAGGTGGTTGAATCCTGTCCGCCGCTGAAAACGATAACGGCCTTTCTGGTCATGGTGCGTTCTTCCTTGGGAGGCTCGGCACATTGCCGGGGCCATTGACCCTACCGGGAAGCTCAAATGCTGGATGTGGGAAGTTTCCGAAATGACCGTCTCCGATTTCCGTTTGTGTCATTTCCATGCGGGATTCCCGAGGGATGTTTCAACCAGTCATCACTGATGACCCGCTTCAAACGGCAGTAACGCGGTCCCTGTGGGAGCGGGCTTGCTCGCGAAAGTGTGTCAGCAACATTGATGTCGATTGACCCACTACTTTCGCGAGCAAGCCCGCTCCCACTGGGGGATGCATGTGGGGCTTAGATGTTTTTCTCGTCGATCCCGGCTTGCAGTATCTGGCTGTCGTAATGACCGCCAAGGGTCACGGGGCCTAGTTTGACGCTGTGTTCCCCAGCGGCGGAAACGTCGGGTTTGCTGCCCTCGGTTTGCGGTTTTTCTGGCAGATCGAGTCCAGCCTTGACCCCGTAATCGCGGTTGCTCAGGTCGGTGGTGCTGACCTTGGAGCCCCCTAAATCCACACGACCTTCAGATGACGCAACCCGTGCACCGGTCAATTGCGTTGCACCGCCAACCTTGAGATTCACGCCTTGTATGCCGTTGATGCCGGACGCCTGGTTGACGCTGTCCTTATGGGCGTAACCGGCATCCAGTTTCAGGGTCGGCTTGTAGTTCGTCCCGCCCGGTTTAGTGTTGTCGGCCACTTTGTCCTTGTCAGCGGACGCTGTTTTTTTGCCGGTCAAACCGAGGTCAACATCGACCTTCGCGCTGGTCTGGCTGTCTTGACGGCTTTCCACGGTCAGGTCGCCAGCGACCTTGCCGCTGACCTTCGTCGCATCGATCCGCGCACCGGCAAACTGCGCATCGCCCGCGCTGTTCAATACCACGCTGTCAGCCTTGATCTGGCTGTTCTGCTGAGTCGTGCCTTGCAGGTAATCCACGCCCACCTTGGCCCCGGCATTGAAGCCATGATCACTCTTGGCCACGTCTTTTTCGTTGGTGGCCGTCGGAGTGCTGTTGCTCAGATTACCGCCGGCATTCAGGGCGACGTTCCAGTTCGTGTGGTTTTGCGTGGACTGAGCCGACTCCTGATAGATCCCGCCGTTTTGCGCATCAAGGGCAACGTTCGACGCGCTGACCTGAGTGCCTTGCAGGTGGATCGAATCGCCGCTGAGTTGAATCTTGTCCTGGCTTTTGAGCTTGCCGCCACTCAGTGTCTGGTTGCTTTCATTGACCCGACCGATGTTGAAGTTGGCGCTCAGGTTGCCGCCCTGATCGAGGCTTTTCTCGGTATTGGTTTTACTGCCGCCCACCTTCAAACCGCCGCCGAGATTGCTGCCGGTGGCGTGATGGGTGTCGGTGGCCGCTTGCAGGTCGAGTTTGCCGTCGGCCTTCAGGTGGATGGCGCCGACGGTATCGATTGTCGTCCCTTGCAGGATCTGGTCGCCGCCGCTGCTCAATTGCACCGGGCCTTTGCCCTCGATACTTGCCACGCGAGCCTGGCTGTCCTGAATTTGATTGCCTTTGTGATCGAGCTGGAAACCGGCACCGAGGTTGACGTTAGTGCCGTCGGTGCCAGGCGCGGTGCCGACGCTCAGCGAACCATTGCCACGCAGGCTGGAGCTGTCGTTGCTCTGGCGGTCATTGGCCTGATTCAACGCCAGCTCACCACCGGTTTTAATCGAAACACCGCCCTGCCCGCCATCGAAATGGCTGCCTTCAAACTGGCCGTCATTCCGCAGGTTGATGTTCACGCCTTGGCTACCGGCATAGCCGCCGACCACAGCGGTGGAGTTGTCTTTGCGCGTCTGGCTGCTGCCGCCCGCGCCACTGCCGGCGACGTTCACGTCCTCACCGGTTTTGGTGTAGACCCGCACGTCAGTCTTGGCATCCAGCGCCTGATCGGTGCTGCCGTGGGTATTGCTCGCGGCGCTCGCCACCAACGTGTCGGCACTGATGTTCACTTTGCCCGCACTCGCCTGGTACTGAGTGCCCTGATCCTGCAATGTGCCAGCGACATTCACGTCCACCGTGCCACCCTTGAACTGGCTGACCACGGCGTTGCTGCTTTGCTCGGTATGGCTGCCGTTCTGATGACCGATCGCCACGTCGATGCCGACATTCGGCTGGCCGAGATTGGAGAGTGTGTCCTTGTCCGGCACCTTGCCGTTCAGTACGCCTTCGACGGCTTTGGCGATCGGCCGGGCGATGTCTTTGTATTCGACGTTGGCACCAACATCTGCCGACCAGTTGCTCTGTGTATGAGTGCTGCTGTCGGAGTTGCTCGCGGCCCGATTGTCGACTTCGGTGGCGGCGACATTCAGACCTCTGCCCGCATCAATACGCGCGCCTTCAGTGGTGAGTTTGCCGGTGTTTATATTCAGGTTGCCGCTGCTTTGGACGCTGGTGGTTTGTGCGGTGGTTTTGTTCGTGGTGTCCTGGGACGTGCTGTAGGTGAAGTCCACTCCGCTGCCGGCACGATCGAGGCCGCCGGTGTAGTAGAAACCGCCGCTGGTGCTGGTTGTGTCCGTCGAAGTGCTGTGGCTGTCCTGCTCGACCAGCAGCGACACGTTTTTACCGCTCAGGGTCGCGTCGCCGTTTTTGGCTTTGACCTCGGCACCTTTAAGGGTCAGATCACCGCCTGCCGCCAGTTGCACGTTGGCGCCGCTGAGGCTGGAGCCTTGCTGGCTGACATCACGGCTACTCGCGGTTTGCTGCTTGTCTTCGTAATGCACACCGGCGCGGTACTGCCCGGCGCCCAGGGTGTTTTCCTTGGCATAGGCATCGAAGCCTCGGGTTTCGGTAGTTTTGCCGGCCTCATGGGTGTTCTGCGCGGAATGCACATTGACGTCCCCCACCGCCTCGGCGCTGAGGGTACCGCCAGCCTTGACCGTAGAGCCGGCCACTTCGATGTCTTTGGCGCTATTGAGTTTGAGGTTGCTGTCGGAGGTCAGCTCGCTGCGTACCGTGGTGCTGTCCTTGGCGTTCTGACGGGTTTCATCCTTGGTGATGCCAAAAAACTTGCTGTTCTTGTCGTGGCTGTTGGCATGGGAGGTGTCTTGCACGCCATCGATGACCAACGAGCCATTGTCGCTGATCACGCTGGCTTCGCTGCCGCCGCGCACCTGACTGCCACTGATGCGCACATCGTCAGCCTTGACGATCAGTTTGCCGCCGGCATTGACCTTGCTGCCCTGATTCAGGGTTTTGCCCCGATCCGCGTCGCCGGTCTTGCCGAAGAAACCGCCGCCCACCAAGTCACCGGAATAGCGGTTGTCGCTGTTGCGTTGGGTACGGCTGGCGCTGGTGATCTCGACCTTTTTACCGGCGAGCTGGATATCACCCTTGCTGCTCAACTCCGCGCCCTCGGCACGTAACAACGCCGCCGTGGCCAAAGCGATATTGCCGCCCTTCAACTGTGTGGTGATGCTGCGCTGCTCTTCGCTGCTGGTGTCCCAGTTGGCTTTCCACAGGTGTTTGCGATGGTTGCCCTGATCGGTTTGGGTGTGGCTTTCGGTGGCGGCAGTCAGGCGCAGATCGCCGCCGCTCTGGACGCTGAGAGTGTTGGCAGCGTCGACCTTGGCCGCCTTGAGTTCGGTGTTGCCACCGGACGACAACTGCGCGTCACGGCTGGCGAGAATCTGGCTGCCGTGCTGGCGCGAGTCGCTGTCGGTCTGGGTCCGGTCATAGGTTTCCCAGGTGATGCCGATGGTGCTGTTGTTCCAGTTTTCGCGTTTCTCTTGCAGCTTGCGGCTTTCGACGGTGGTCAAGGTCAGGTTGCGTTTGGCGTCGACCTTGACGTCACGGCCACTGACATCAGCAGCAGCCAGCAGCAGGTCCTTGCCGCTGTGCAGACCGACATCGCCCTGACTGCTGCGCACACCGGCGCGGACCACATCGAGGATGTCGGGAACAGCTTGACCGCTGATACTCAGGTCACCGGCGGAACGAATCTGTACGCCATCACGACCGTCGACCTGTACCGGACCGACCCGCACCCCCGCGCCCTCGGCGGTGCTGACGATGTTGATGCGCCCAGCCTGCATCGCACCGAACAGGCTGGCGTCGATGCGTTGGTCTTGAGAGTTGCCGGCCGGGTCCACGGTTTTCACCTGGCTGCTGGCGTAATCCACCTGGTTGCGGCCAACGGTGAGGTTCAACTGATCCCGGGCGCTCAGGTTGCCCTGGCTGTCGATGCGTGGGGCGATCAGGTTGACCGAGCCTTCGCGGTTTTGCAGGCCCGCACCTTGAATCTGCAACGAGCCGGTGGCGTCGCGGGTACTGAGGGTTTGCAGCTTGCCGTCGTTCAGTTCGGGGCGACCGACCACCAGATTGGCGTTCGGGGTGTTAATGAAACTGCCGCCGTTCACCGAAATTCCGTTGGGGTTGGCCAACACATAATCGGCGGCGCGACCGAAGATCTCCTGGGCGCCGTTGAGGGCCGAGGGGTTGCGACTGATCACTTCATTGAGGATCACGCTCGCGGCCTGCCCCTTGAATTGTGGGTTGGCTGCCAGTTGCCCGGCGAGTTGCGACTGCCCGGCTTGCAGCGCGTTGTTCAGCACCAGGCCCTGACGGTCGACGTTGTAGTCCAGGAACTGGTTATGGGACAGGCCGGAACCATTAGGCGCAACGATGTTGACGATGGGCACGCCGCCCTGGGTTTGCAATTGCGCGGTGCCGCCGGGGCCTGGCGCGACCACTACGCCCCCTGCCAAAGCGTTGGGCAGGTGAGCAATCAGGAACAGGCTGGCAATTGCCCAGCGCAGTTTGCCCCGAGGGGAAAGATGAAACGCAAATGTCTGTGCAGGCATAAAAACCTCTCAATTAAAGTGCGGCATCACGTTGCGCGCTGAGTTGTTGGCCGTGGCTGTGGCGCTCAGGTCCGACGGCTGTTTGTTGGTGTTCATATCTGCAACCCCACGCGCATCAGCCAGGTCTCTGGCTCATGTTGCAAACCGTTGGGGGTATTGAGGCTGCGTTGGTAATCAACGTCGACTTGCAGGTTTTTCCAGCTCAAGTTGACCCCGGCGCTGGCGCCGCTCAGGCGTTGCCCTTGAGCGCCGTGGTCGGCCTTGATCCAGCCGTTATCCAGGCCCAAACGTGGGGTGATCTGCACTGGCAAAGCGCTACGCAATGGCAGGCGCAAGGTATTGCGCCAGATCGCGCCACTGGCACCGGACGCACTGCTGACCCGATAGCCGCGCACCGCGGAATCGTCGGTGCCCAGCAATTGCTCGATGGCCGGCAGCGGATCGGAGCTGTATTGCACGTTGAACTGGCTCTGCCATTGCCAGGCCTGCTGACCGAGTTGGCCATTGCGCCACTGGCTGAGGCCGGCGCGGTATTTGCGAAACTGCGCCTTGGGCACGTCGTTGACCTGGCGTTGGGCATCGTCGTCGGCACCGAGCCAGCGCAGCCCTTGGGCGTAATGGATGTCCAGGTTCCACACCGCGCTGTTGAGCCAGAACAGATTGAGTCCGGCTTCGGCCACGGTCAGGGTCGGGCTCTGGATGCCCAGGCGAATGTTTTCCAAGTAACTGTCGACGTCCTTGTGGGCCAGTTGCAGGTTGGCGCTCAGTTGACGGCTTTGATCTCGCCACAGCACTCGGTCGGCGCGCAGGCTCAGTTGATCGGTGATGCCGGTGCTGTGGAATGTCAGCGTGCTGAGTTTGAACGGCGCACGGTATTCGGCGTGGCTGGCGAACAGGCTGTAAGTCCAGTAACCGTAGGGAATGGCGTAGTACAAACTGGCATTGCGGCTGTAGCGGTCGCCCTGATTGAGGGTGTCGCTGACGTTCAGATTGAGCGCGTCGTTGAACTCCAGCGGGCTGTCCAGGCTCAGGTTCAAGGTGTCGCGATCGCGCCCGGTGCTGGCGCTGCCGAGGTTGTCCACGCCCAGGCCCAACGCCCAACGCGACTGCCCATGGGTGCGCGAACGCAGGATCAGTCGTGAAGCACCGGGTTGGCTGCCGGGGGCGATGTCGGCGGTGAAATCCACGGAGCGCAAGCGGTTCAACTGATCCAGGCCTTGCTCCAGGTCCCGCAGGTTCAGCGGCTTGCCGAGCATGCCGGGAAATGCACCGCCAAGGGACACCGGCAGACTCTGGTCGGCCAGCTCGATGGACTCGACGTAGCCTTCATCGACCACGATATCCAGCGACTGCCCCGCCGCTGGCGCGCTGCGCAGGTACGGCCGACTGGCGATGTAACCCGCCTCGACATACAGGCCAGTGATGGTCGCCAGCAAATGGTTGATCTGACCGACGCCCATGCACGACGACAGCTGCGGTTTGATTCGCTCATTGAGTGTCTGGCTGCTGATCAGCGTCACGCCGCCAATGCGCGTTCCGCTCAGGGGCCAGCAGCGCTCATCGGCAGGCACCGTGGCAGGAACGACAGGCGTGACCGGCGCCGCACCAAAACTGCCGCGCTCCAGTTGCCGGCGGCGCTGTTCCAGTTGCAGTTGTTGCAGGTCGCGCTGTTGTTGTTGCTGCTGGCGTAGCACTTCCTGGCCTGGAGCGGAGGGTTCGGCCGCCTTGAGCGAGGAAACACTCAGGCTCAGCAGCAAGGCCGACAACAGCGTGCAAGGCGTGGGACTACGACGAGGAACAGCGCAAAACGAATACGGCACTCAACATCCTTGCGGTCATTAAATGGCTTAATGCCACTCCATTAATGCGAGTGATAGTCAGATCGTTCCTACGCAAATGCAAGACGCGTCCTACAACGCTTACATTTCTTAAACAAATGGTTAGCTTTCTTTCCACGAGGCCACCTGACGATCGGCAACAAAAATCAATTGCCACAAAATATTACCTACGTCATATTACATTCGTAATAAATACCCGCATCCCACAGGTAATCCCTATGACCAGCATGCCCACCCTTGAACCCGACCTCGCAGTCCCGGTGAGCACACCCAAGCCTCCCCTGCTCAAACGGTTGATCTTGCTGGCTGTGGTTATCGCTGCCCTGGTGTTCGCCGGGCTGTATGCGACTCATTGGTGGACCGTTGGCCGTTTCATCGAAGAAACCGACGATGCTTACATCGGCGGCGACGTGACGGTGATCGGGCCGAAGGTGGCGGGTTACATCGAAGAGGTGCTGGTCACCGACAACCAGAAGGTCAAGGCCGGCGATGTGCTGATTCGTCTCGACTCCCGCGATTACCGCGCCAACCTGGCCAAGGCCGAAGGTGCGGTGGCCGCCGAAGAAGCGCTGCTCGCCAATCTCGATGCCACTGAACAATTGCAACACGCGGTGATCGGCCAGGCCCGCGCCGGAATTGATGCCGCCGGCGCCGAAACCACCCGCTCCCGGGATGACGATGCTCGCTATAAAAAACTGATCGGCAGCAACGCTGTGTCGGTGGAAAGCGCCCAACGCGCCAACGCCACGTTCAAGACCGCCCAAGCCCTCAGCGCCCGGGCCCAGGCTGAATTGCTCGCCGCACAACGTCAGTTGAATGTGATTGCAACCCAGAAACAACAAGCTCACGCGGCGCTGATGCAGGCCCGTGCCGAACGTGATCTGGCGCAGTTGAATGTGGGCTACACCGAACTGAAGGCCCCGGTGGACGGCGTGATCGGCAATCGCCGAGCGCGGGTCGGCGCGTATGCCCAGGCGGGTTCGCAACTGCTGTCGGTGGTACCGGCCAGCGGGCTGTGGGTCGATGCCAATTTCAAGGAAGATCAGCTATCGCGAATGACACCGGGGCAACGGGTGATCATTCATGCCGACGTGCTCTCGGGGCAGGAATTCCACGGTCATCTGGACAGCCTTGCGCCGGCCAGTGGTTCGCAGTTCAGCGTGCTGCCACCAGAAAACGCCACCGGCAACTTCACCAAAATCGTCCAGCGGGTGCCGGTGCGCATCGCGCTTGATCCGGCCGATGGCGTGCTCGGCCATCTGCGTCCGGGCCTGTCGGTCACCGCTGAAGTGGACACTCGCAAGGAAGCCGAAACGCCAGCCGTGGCCAGTGCGCCATGAGCCGCACTCTCGCCGCCCCCGCACAACCGTTCAATGCCGCCGACATGGCAACGGCGACCAAGGTTTTCGCCTTCGCCACGATGTGCATCGGCATGTTCATTGCGCTGCTGGACATCCAGATCGTCTCGGCCTCGCTGCGCGACATCGGCGGCGGGCTCTCGGCGGGAACCGACGAAACGGCGTGGGTGCAAACCAGTTACCTGATTGCTGAAATCATCGTGATCCCGCTGTCCGGCTGGCTGTCCCGAGTGTTCTCGACACGCTGGCTGTTCTGCGCTTCTGCGGTGGGTTTCACCGTGGCCAGCCTGCTCTGCGGCGCGGCCTGGAACATTCAGAGCATGATCGCCTTCCGCGCCCTGCAAGGGTTTCTCGGCGGTTCGATGATCCCGCTGGTGTTCACCACCGCGTTCTTTTTCTTCACCGGCAAGCAACGGGTGATCGCGGCTGCGACCATTGGCGCGGTGGCGTCGTTGGCACCGACCCTGGGGCCGGTCATCGGTGGCTGGATTACCGATGTTTCTTCCTGGCACTGGCTGTTCTACATCAACCTGGTGCCGGGAATTTTCGTCGCGGTGGCGGTGCCGATGCTGGTGAAGATCGATCAGCCGGAATTGTCGCTGCTTAAAGGGGCTGACTACTTGAGCATGGTGTTCATGGCGCTGTTTCTCGGCTGCCTGGAATACACCCTCGAAGAAGGCCCGCGCTGGAACTGGTTCAGCGATAGCACGATTCTGACCACGGCATGGGTCAGCGCATTGGCCGGCCTGGCGTTCATTGGTCGAACCTTGCACGTCGCCAACCCGATCGTCGATTTGCGCGCCCTGAAAGACCGCAACTTCGCCCTTGGCTGCTTCTTTTCGTTCGTGACCGGCATCGGCCTGTTCGCCACCATTTACCTGACGCCGCTGTTTCTCGGCCGGGTACGTGGCTATGGCGCACTGGACATTGGTCTGGCGGTTTTCTCCACCGGGGTGTTCCAGATCATGGCGATTCCGCTGTACGCCTTTCTGGCCAATCGCATCGATCTGCGCTGGGTCATGATGATCGGCCTGGGGTTGTTCGCGTTGTCGATGTGGGATTTCAGCCCGATCACCCATGACTGGGGGGCCAAGGAATTGATGCTGCCGCAAGCGCTGCGCGGGATTGCCCAACAATTGGCGGTGCCGCCAGCGGTGACGTTGACCTTGGGTGGTCTGGCACCGGCGCGGCTCAAACATGCTTCGGGGTTATTCAACCTGATGCGAAACCTGGGAGGTGCCATCGGCATCGCCGCGTGCGCGACCATTCTCAATGACCGCACCAACCTGCACTTCACCCGGTTGGCGGAAAATCTCAACAGCACCAACGAAGCACTGAACCAGTGGCTGTCCCAGGTCGGCAACAACTTCGCCACCCTCGGCCAAAGCGGTGACGCGGGCGTCACCGCCAGCCTGCATCAGCTGTGGCTGCTGACTTATCGCGAAGCGCAGACACAAACCTACGGCGATGCGTTCCTGATGATCATGGTCTGCTTCATCATCGCCACGGCGATGGTGCCCTTGATGCGCAAGGTGCAACCACCGGCCGCACCGTCAGCAGACGCTCATTGATCAGGCTTGAGGCATTTTGCGGAAACCAACCGCCAGACGGTTCCAGGCGTTGATCGTGGTAATGGCCACAGTCAAGTCGACCAGTTCCTTCGGGCTGAACTCGGACGCCGCCAG
Organism: Pseudomonas frederiksbergensis; assembly: GCF_900105495.1. Taxonomy (NCBI): domain Bacteria; kingdom Pseudomonadati; phylum Pseudomonadota; class Gammaproteobacteria; order Pseudomonadales; family Pseudomonadaceae; genus Pseudomonas; species Pseudomonas frederiksbergensis. The sequence goes on from NZ_FNTF01000002.1 coordinate 5,371,080, forward strand.
CTCGTAGTCCTCATCCGGGGCGTGGGTCTGGCTCAGCAGCGTCAAGGACTCGGTCCAGGCCAGCGCAGCACGTTCACGTGGGGAAAAAAACGGCGTTTCACGCCAGGCCGACAGTGTGTACAGGCGGCGCTCGTCTTCACCGCCCTTGCGGGCATCGGCGCTGTGCATATCAAGGCAGAAGGCGCAGCCGTTGATTTGCGAGGTACGCAGCTTGACCAGTTCGATCAAGGTCTTTTCAAGCGGCAACTTCGAAACAGCGGTTTCCAGCGCGATCATGGCTTTGAGTGCATCGGGGGACGCGGTGTAGAAATCGATACGCGGTTGCATGGTGAGCTCCAGTCACAAGGGATGTGGAGCTACGTTAATCGCGCACTGAATGGCAGAAAATAGCCAATTATTGGGAAGTTGAGGATGCCAATGGGACGCCGGCTGACGGTGCACTCGATTGCACCCGCTCCCGTGATCTCCGAGCCCTTACGCTCGATTGCGCAGCCACTGCAAAAACCCCTTCTTCTGCACAACCCTAGGTGCTTCCTGGGTCAACGTCTGCGCCTTGTTCAAGCGGAAATCCAGTAACGCCTTCATCGCTTCGCTGATGTCATGCCGCGCATCCAGACACGGTGTGAGGTACTCCTTTTCGATCCGGTACAAGCTGCAGAACGTCTTGGCGCTGAAGTCCGCCGGTAGCGCCGTATCGGACAAGATCCCGCCTTCGCCGATCACCTCACCCGGGCCCATGCGCCCGGACTCAAACTTGACCCCGCCACGGCTCAGCTCCACCGACACCACACCGGATTCGATGATGAACAAATGATCGCTGACCTCCCCCGCCGGCAGGATCATTTCGCCGGCGCGGAAGGTTTGCAGTGTCATGTTCTGGCTGAAGGTTTCTTTCTCTTCCTGACGCAGGGTCGAGAAAATACTCGACGCGTCCAGCAATGCCCGTGGCCGCGACAGGTTGGCAGGTGCGTTGGGTTCGACGCTCGACAACAGGCTGACCCCGCTGGCCTGCAAGTGCCGGAATGCCAAATCGAACAGCAGGTTTCGGACCATGCGCTTCTGGTCCATGGAGACCACGAAACCACTGATTTCGTATTCCACGCCGGTGGCGCTGGAGCCTTTCAACGCGACACACGGCGCCGGTTTGTTCAACAGATAACGACAACCCTCCATCGCCCGCTCCAGTGCTTCGATGACGGTTTGCGGACGTGCGTGCGGGCTCAGTTGCAGGCTGATAGAGACACCAAAAATGTCACTGGGCCGGCTGAAATTGATGATCTTGGCCTTGGCCGCCAGGGAGTTGGGGATCACCGCCATGCTGCCTTGGGAGGTTTGCAGGCGCGTCGCGCGCCAGTCGATATCGGTGACCCGCCCTTCGGTGCCGTCGATCGAGATCCAGTCATCCAGTTGATAGGGTTTGGTGGTGTTCAGGACGATCCCGGAGAACACGTCGCTGAGGGTGCTTTGCAAGGCCAGGCCGACGATGATCGCCAACGCGCCGGAGGTTGCCAGCACGCCCTTGACCGGCAGGTCGAGGACATACGCCAGAGCCGCGATGATCGCGATCAGGAAAATCACCGCGCCGAGCAAATCCTGGAGCAAGCGCCCCGTATGCCCGACCCGTTGCATCATCCCCGCGCCGATCAGCACCGTCAGGGTGCGCGCACCGAACAACCACCAGCCGATCTGCAATCCGGTCGCCGCCAGGTGCAGCGGGACATTGTCGGCCCAGGGCGCCGGCTCCATGGGGTTCAGGCCTTCGTTGAACAGCAGGACACTGAACAACGAAAAAATCACCAGCCGCACCAACAGTTTCCAGTTGCTGCCATTGGCACTGAGCAGGCGCCACAGCCCCAGATCGATAAGGACCAAAGTCATCGCGCAGATCAATGGGTGATCGGTAAGCAGTGACAGCATCAAGCAACTCCAGCAAGGACCAGTGGCGCGAAGATCTCACAGATTGGGCACAGTGTAGGAGTGTTTGATGCAAAACCAATGTGGGAGCGAGCCTGCTCGCGATGAGGCCATGCCAGTCACCATTGAGGGTGACTGGCAGACCGCTATCGCGAGCAGGCTCGCTCCCACAGGGGCTCTATGTTGTCAGGGTTATTTGCTGTTGGTCAGGGTGTTGTAGCTGGTCATCAGGTTGCGATAGTCCGGGATGTGGTTGGAGAACAAGGTGGCCAGGCCTTCCACGTCGTTGCGCCAGTCGCGATGCAGCTCACAGGCCAGGCCGAACCAGGTCATCAACTGAGCGCCGGAGGCCGACATGCGGTCCCAGGCCGATTGACGGGTCAGTTCGTTGAACGTGCCGGAAGCATCAGTCACCACGAACACCTCGAAGCCTTCAGCCAGTGCCGAGAGCGCCGGGAACGCCACGCACACTTCGGTCACTACGCCAGCGATGATCAGTTGTTTCTTGCCGGTGGCCTTGATCGCCTTGACGAAGTCTTCGTTGTCCCAGGCATTGATCTGGCCAGGACGGGCGATGTATGGCGCGTCCGGGAACAGCGCTTTGAGCTCAGGCACCAGCGGACCGTTGGGACCGGTTTCGAAACTGGTGGTGAGAATGGTCGGCAACTTGAAGTACTTGGCCAGGTCAGCCAGGGCCAACACGTTGTTCTTGAAACGGTCCGGCTCGATGTCGCGCACCAGAGAAAGCAGACCCGCCTGGTGATCGACCAACAGAACGGCGGCGTTATCCTTGTCGAGACGTTTGTAAGAAGTAGTCATGGGAGTAATCCTCGCTTTTTATCGATGCCGAACGGGCCGGCGTGAGAGAAACCTGATAGTTCGTTAAAACGCGGCCAAGCAAGGGTAGTCGCCCTTGTCCGGCACGCCACAGCATTACAACGTTGAGTTCAACCGCTCATCCGACCGAACCGACCGGACTGGAAGTCGGCGAAGGCCTGGTGAATTTCTTGCTCGGTGTTCATCACGAACGGACCGTGACCGACGATGGGTTCGTCAATCGGCTCGCCACTGAGCAGCAACACGACGGCATCGTTATTGGCTTCGAGGCTGAGCTGCTGGCCATTGCGTTCGAACAACGCCAACTGCCCTTCGCGCACCAGTTCCACACCGTTGACCTGAACCGTGCCCCGCAACACCACAAGGGCTGTGTTACGACCTTCGTGCAGGTCCAGGGTCAGCAATTTGCCGCCGTTGAGGCGCAGGTCCCAGACGTCAATCGGGGTAAACGTGTGCGCCGGACCGGTGTGGCCGTCAAACTCACCGGCGATCAAGCGCAGGCTGCCGGCCTGATCCTTGAGCGTGATGCTCGGGATGTCGCCATCGAGAATCGTCTGGTAACCGGCGTCGGCCATTTTGTCCTTGGCCGGCAGGTTGACCCACAGCTGCACCATTTCCAGGGTGCCGCCGCTCTTGGCGAAACCTTCGGAATGGAATTCTTCGTGGAGAATCCCGGAGGCCGCGGTCATCCATTGCACGTCGCCTGGGCCGATCTTGCCGCCACTGCCGGTGGAGTCGCGGTGTTCCAGTTCGCCCTTGTAAACGATAGTCACGGTTTCGAAACCGCGGTGTGGATGCTGACCAACGCCACGACGCTCGGTGGTCGGGGTGAATTCAGCGGGACCGGCGTGATCGAGCAGCAAAAACGGGCTGATGTGTTTGCCCAGGTTGTCGTAGGAAAACAGCGTACGAACCGGAAAACCGTCGCCGACCCAATGGGTCCGTGGGCTGGTGTAGATACCGATGATGTTTTTCATTCCGCCTCCGAATCTGGTGAGTGACGCGATGGACAAAGCTTAAAACCGCAGCCTTTGATGCACTAGACTGCAAAAATCAGCCTTAGCGTTCTATATGGAGAACGATGGTGGAAGACCTCAACACCCTCTACTACTTCACCCAGGTGGTGGAACATCACGGTTTCGCTCCCGCCGGCCGGGCGCTGGACATGCCCAAGTCGAAGCTGAGCCGGCGCATAGCCGAGCTCGAAGAGCGCCTCGGCGTACGCCTGCTGCACCGCACCAGCCGGCATTGTTCACTGACGGAAATCGGCCAGGCCTATTACCAGCGTTGCCTGGCGATGCGCGTCGAAGCGGAAAGCGCTGCCGAACTGATCGAACGCAACCGCTCCGAACCCCAAGGCCTGGTGCGCCTCAGTTGTCCGACGGCGCTGCTCAATTCCTGGGTCGGGCCGATGCTGACCCGCTACATGCTCAAGTACCCGCTGGTGGAATTGTTCATCGAGAGCACCAACCGCCGGGTCGACCTGATCCACGAGGGTTTCGACATCGCCCTGCGGGTGCGCTTTCCGCCGCTGGAAAATACCGACATGGTGATGAAGGTACTGGGCAACAGCACCCAATGCCTGGTGGGCAGTCCGGCCTTCGTGCCGCGCCTGTCGTCACCGGCCTCCCCGGCTGACCTCAGCGGGTTGCCGAGCCTGCACTGGGGCGCGGCGCAGCGTGAATATCAGTGGGAATTGTTTGCAGCGGACGGCGCCAGCGCGGTGATCCGGCATGCGCCACGAATGGTCACCGATGACCTGTTGGCGCTGCGTCACGCGGTGGTGGCCGGGATCGGCATCGCTCACCTGCCCAGCGTGGTGGTGCGCGATGACATTGCCGCGGGCCGATTGGTGGAACTGGTGCCGGGCTGGGCCCCCAAGTGCGGGATCGTCCACGCGATTTTCCCGTCACGCCGCGGGCTGCTGCCGTCGGTGCGCGCATTGATCGACTTTCTGGGTGAGGAATTCAGCCACAGTGATATTGCCTAGGAGCCCGTCCCCCTGTAGCAGCTGGCGAATCAGCTATGTTCGGGCGGTTGTAGCGACGGGGTCGACAGTGCCCACGTCCCATTCACGACGAATAGTTAGGCCAAACCGTCGTAGACGAAGTGATATCAATTCGATATCGTCCTCGAAAATAACGGCTATTCCTACGAGGCCGGTCAGTCACCAAGGATGAAACGTGCCAACAGGGACATTAAAAATGGAAATTTCTCCATCAGCTATCACCGCGTACCCGATATGCGGATACGCGCATTGTACAACTAAGAATTTCACTGCTGTTAATGTCTAGAGAATTGGACAGGCGCCCTCTTGTAACGGAGAAACCCAAATGTTAAATACAAATGAACAACAAGTAACTATTGATCTATCATCCAGCGAAAGGAACGGCCCTATCGAACCAAACAACCTTATCCAAGGAGGCTCCTTCAAAAAACTAACAAGCCAAATAAAGGAGCGACTTGAGAACAAGGAAAAAAAAGAACAGTACTCCCCCGCCTTGGGAAACAGCCAAGTGTTTTTTATTGATGGTACTCGAGGCGCGGGGAAATCTACATTTCTTAGTGCCGTCTATCACGCACTAACCAGTGAAGAAAACGCTGAAATCAAGGGGCTTCGTCTAAAAGCGCTTCAATTACTAGACCCAAGCAAAATAAATATCCGAGAACACTTATTTCTTTCAATAGTTTACAGAATTAAAAAACTTATTGAAAACACAACCACTGCTTATCAATCGTACTCAGACTTATCAAACGAAAAAAGCGAAAAATTTAGAAAACAATTTAAAGAGCTTGCCGGCGGACTCCAATTACTTAACGACAATCACAACCCGCTAGACGGCATTGACGAAGAAGTATTTCTTGACTTGGGCATTGAAAGAGCCAGGGACGGTGTAGAACTTGCGAAAAACTTCCACAAATTAGTTGAAACAACGTGCGAAATATTAAAAGTTGACGCACTTGTCATCGCGATAGACGATGCAGATACGAACTTTAAAAAGGGAAGAGAGGTTCTCGAGCTAATTAGGTGCTACTTGGACAGCCCACACTTCATTGTATTAATTACAGGCGACCTAGAGCTTTACTCCCACCTTGTCAGAGATCACTACTACGAAAATATCGGAGAGAGACTTCACCAACAAGACCCAACCAGAAACCCAGAGCGCGAAAAATTGATTGATCACTTGGAAGATCAATACTTATTAAAGTTATTTCCGATAAACAAAAGGATCCACTTATCACCTCTTTGGAGCTTCGAAAAAAGCATCAAGGACATATCTATAACCCATCCAAAATGGGGGACCGAAAAGCGAAATCTAGACGAAACCCTAAAATCAATAATCAAAACTGGCTTCAGGCTTAAATCGGACCAAGACATAAATCTTTTTCGAGAGTTTTTGCTTAAGCAACCTCTCCGCTCCATTCTCCAACTACTGAACTCATGCGCCCCGCATTTAATCGAAAAAAACCAGACAATTTCGCCACAAATCCTCTCGGAATCCATGCGTGCAATGGTCCTGGGTAGCCTTTACAAAAAAGGCATTGATACCGATGCTTTGACGACTGGAGACATTACCACTCTAATTGACGCGGTATTTCGCTTGGCCTTGGAAGATGGAGAATTTGATACCGGCGCTTATTTAAGACCACAACCAAAAGATGAGAGCCTGCGCAAATGCTTTGCGGCGCTTTCAGCGGAGGTCGCACGCCACTGCGAGGGCAGCCCCCAAAACACCATCATGTACTTATTGCAAGGCCCTGGAAGCGTCGCCTTATACAAAGATGCCCGTAAATCGATAAAAATAGACAGCGATGAGTTAGCGTTAACTTGGTTTAAAAATTACTTCAGCATCGGACGCCAAGAAGACGCACTCAACTGGGCATGGCATGCAGCGCCGGTAATCATGGGAGCGTCGTCTTCGATCAGAGCAATCAAGTGCGGTGTGCTTGGGTTAAATCGCAGTTCATCAGGCAATACCAACAAAGACCTTATCCCCATTAAAGAAATACTTGATTCCATTGGCAAGGAGTACGAGGCCCCCGCCTTTTCTTATACCCTGATTAATGTCTTTGATAAAGACAACAGAACCTATGCTTCTATCTTTAACGTATTAGGGTTAATGTGTCGTCTGTTACTTCCTTCATCAAAGGACTCAACCAATCATGTCGCTTTTGAATTAGTCAGAATATCCACAACTCCGACAATTTCAGCTCCTCGCTGGTCTGATAACGTTGGCACTGATGACACCGATGAAAAAGACCCTGAAGACGATCAAATCAGCGCCATCGAAAAAACAAAATTTGTAGAAAATACCGCAATGTGGTTAGACCATACGAACTCATTATCGCCATCCATTAAACCATCTGCCGTATTAATCGGAAAAATATGGACACGCTTGTATTTCAGCCTAATCAATTGTGCTCAAACTTATAGAATAGGTTCTGGCACAAATGCGGGACCAGCAACAATCATGGAGTTTTTTGCTCTATGCGTAATCAATGCGGTATTGGTAGAAGAGCACGATCATCATTATAGCTCTGACATCGAGCCGAACTCTTCGAGCAACTTTAGAAAAAACCCGCAAACAGCCGGGTCCACCATCAACTCAAAATTTATCAATATAGACATGACCAAGTACCCCCTTACCGCAATTATTGGAGGATGCCCACTACTATTAAACCTACTTCCTCAAAAAAATACATACAAAGAACTATTTGACAAATTAGCCGTTAACAAAGAGCAGAATCCTGGCTGCCCAACTGATATATTTGAAAAAATTAACTGCGGATTAATAGTAAAACAAAGTAAAAAGTAACAACCACAAAATCTTGCGCAAGTGATAATACCCCGAATGAAAACCTACCTAAACACGCCGACTATCGTACACCCGGGTATCTGTACATCATTCCTGTCCAGCAACAGACTGCTTAATAAACTTACGCAGATTCCGTTCACACATTTATTTCCAAAAGAATTTATGGAGGAAGCGACTTATCTAACATTTCAAACTTGGTTTTCTCGGCAACCGGACCATGTTTTTCAATCCAATTGGCGGTTATTCTGCAACCATTATGAAGCGAGAGTTGGTCATTGGGTATTACCCGCACTGAATACATTGGTCAATGGGTTTCTAGAGTTCCGTCACGGTGAACTTCACGTCAATATAAAAAGCTTCGGTGAATGGCAACAAAGTCTGCTCAGCAGGGTATCTGCCTTACCAATCCAGGCTGCGGCCTACGCCAAAACTTCGTTAAACATATCCCCTAACTGGCAGAAATCTCACACCCAGGGACCGCACGCCTGTTTGCTGTTAAGTCCAACGCATCCCTTGGTCGAGGACTATATCGAGCGCGAAGGGTTGCATGAGACTCATCTTCATCTAAACGGCAGTACACATGCCGAAGCGTGTTGGTTAAAAGCGCTGCACGAGCCAAAAGCAGAAATATTGGCTTTTTCTGAACAGTACTCGCAGCGGTCACCGAACGGGGCTCGTACGCGCGAGTTGTGTCATGCGATAAATGAAAATTTGTCACCTGCTATGCTATACCGCCAAATTGTAGGTGCTCGTCACATCCGCGCCTGGTTGATTAATCTGGCTTATGAACCAAACCGTGCTCTGCCCTTGTCGGTGCCTCCAAACTTCGAACAGATGATCAATTACAAGGAGATACTCACGGTGTCATCGCTGGAGCGCACCAGAGCGCTCATCGAAAAACGCTGCACTTATGCTCAGGAACTTGACTGGATCAAAGTCATTCTTGAACGGCTGCAACACAAAGCGGAGCCGTTAGTCGATAGACTGTTGCACATTTACCTGTTACTTCAAAACCAGTACTACCGTCTGCTGGTACAAGGTGAAGATCAATATGGGTTTGATCAATTTCAAAAATTCACCTACACGAACTTGCGTGACCCGGTAGAAAAGCAATATCTAGCGCGCTTCCAACAGATGCATGGAGCGAATCCAAGCGTGAGCAAAGTTGGATGGCTGGAAGGTCGTTTCGCGCCAAAAAAAACCGTGCTGGCAAATCAATCGATGTTGACCTCGGTTTTGGGCGGCTATCTGGAGTACCTCCTGCAAGGCAATTCGTCGGACGCCGATACGCCTCGTTCATCTTCGCTCAGTAAAATATTACACATGTTGGAAACGTTTCAGCCGAGCCTTCAAAACCCAAACCATCGTAAAAATCACAAGCTGACATTGGTTGCACACTTCCCAAAAAAAATCTGGGATTGGCAAAGTAAAAAAGAAAAAAGCTACCGACATTATGGATTGAGGAAAGATCTCGTTGCGCAAGGTAACGCTTTGATGGGTGTCGTCAATCGGTGGCCATTGTTAAAGAATTGGGTAACCGGAATCGACGCGGCGGCGAATGAACTCCACGCTTCACCGGAAGTATTCGCACCCGTTTTCAGGGTGTGCCATCACCACGGTTTCACGCACCGAACCTACCATGTCGGGGAAGACTTCCCCCATTTGATATCGGGCTTGAGACATGTGACCGACGCCCTGCAGCTGCTCGATCTCAAAGAAGGGGATCGTATCGGCCATGGCACTGCATTCGGTATCGCCCCTTCTCTTTGGCTATCGAGGATGCCTCCGAAGATAGTGGTAAGTCGGGGAGAGTGGATGCTGGACCTGCTCTGCGCCTGGTCATTATTACGGACCCATCCCTCGGCTCAGCTTGAGACTCGGCGCATCGAGTTGTCCATCACAGAAATGGCAAGCTACGTCTTCAATCAAGACATCAGCACCATCTCTCTTGAAAACGTAATGCGATTGCGTGGACTGCACGTTCCCTATGTTCTAGCGTCCGACAAGGACCCTGCCTGGAGTTGGCAACACGCGTCGCTGTCCGATGCCTGGCGAGAAGAGGCCCGAATCGTCGATCAGGCAAGGCGGACGAACGGAAGACTGCTGAAACTGCTCACTCAATGGCTAACCGGTAATGGTGATTTATGGCATCGCAGTGAAGAACTGATCAGCGTCGAAGCCAACTACCTTGACGCAAATACACTGCTGCTACTCCAGCAAAGCGTCATGCGCTTACTCGCCGAACGAAACGTTGTAGTCGAAACACTTCCCACTAGCAACGTTCGAATTAGCCAATACGAGACATTCGCAGAACATCACTCACTACGGTGGATGAAAGCACCTGGGTTCGCCGTTGATGGGGACCCTGACATTATGATTTCACTCGGCTCCGATGATCCCGGCGTCTTCGCAAATGACCTTAATGGCGATTTTTACCAACTCTATGCGGTGCTGCAACAAGCGGGAATGCTTGATAAGCATGCACTTGACCTACTTTCAACCGTCAATGAAAGAGGGAGGCAATACCGCTTTCACAAAAGGGCTCACTGACCATAACCAACGCGAAATAGCCGATTCATGACTTGCGGTAAAGATTGCTTTGCCAATCCAGCGGTTTTTCCCCTGGCTGCGGGCGCGGATACTCCTGCCCATTCCCACTGCAACCCCTGGAGTCATTGATGTCTATTCCCGCATTCGGCCTTGGTACGTTTCGCTTGCAAGGCCAGGTGGTCATCGATTCGGTGAGCACTGGCCTGGAGCTGGGCTATCGGGTCATCGATACCGCGCAAATCTACGAGAACGAAGCCGAGGTCGGCGAAGCCATTGCCGCCAGCGGCATCGCCCGTGACGAGTTGTTCATCACCAGCAAGATCTGGGTGGCCAACTTCGCCGGGGATCGCCTGATCGACAGCCTCAAGGAAAGCCTGCAAAAGCTGCAAACCGACTACCTGGACCTGACCCTCATCCATTGGCCGTCCCCGGAAAACCAGGTGCCAGTCGATGAGTTCATGGGCGCCCTGCTCGAAGCCAAACAACTGGGCTTGACCCGGCAGATCGGCGTGTCCAACTTCACCGTGGACTTGATGAAACAGGCGATCGCCGCGGTCGGTGCCGAACACATCGCGACCAACCAGATCGAACTGCACCCGTACCTGCAAAACCGCAAGGTCGTCGAATTTGCGCAGAGCCAGGGCATCCCGATCACCTCGTACATGACCCTCGCTTACGGCGAAGTGCTGAAAGACCCGGTGATCCAGCAAATCGCCGATCGCCTGAAAGCGACGCCGGCACACGTCACGCTGGCCTGGGCCATGCAACTGGGTTACGCAGTGATTCCCTCGTCGACCAAACGCGCCAACCTGCAAAGTAACCTGCACGCCCGCACACTGACCTTGAGCGACGCCGACATGGCGCTGATCGCGGGCCTGGATCGTGGCCATCGGCTGACCAGCCCCAAAGGCCTCGCGCCCCAGTGGGATTAAGCGTCAGTCTTGCGTGAGGCTCTGATCCAGGCGTGCCATGGCGTGTTGCAATTGATCGACGGCCTCGTCGATCAACGCCGCGCGCCCTTCGGCGCAGGCACGTTCCAGCTGTTCGCAGCACTCGATCAGACGTTTTGCACGAACCATCCGCGCGCCCCCTTTGATGCGGTGCGCCAGGTCTTGCAGCCGGTGTCGATTGCCAATGACGTGCGCGGCAAGCAGATCATCGCGATCGTAGCGATTGGTCTCGGCCAGTTCGCGCAACAGTTGATCGATCAGCGTGCGGTCTTCGCCGACGTAGAGCTCCAGGCCGCTCAAGTCGATTGGGAATGTTGCTTTCTCTTCAACCGGCGCCAGCGGTTCACTGACAAATCGGGACGCCAGCCAGGCACTCAAGTCTGCCAGCCGGATCGGTTTGAACAGACAATCGTCCATGCCCGCTTCAAGGCAACGGATCTTTTCCTCCGGCTGCGCATTGGCGCTAAACCCCAGAATCAGCGTGGGGGGCAAGCCATTAGCGCGCTCTTCATCGCGTATCGCACCGGCCAATTCATAGCCATTGACCACCGGCATGTTGCAATCGGTGATGACCAAATCGAGCTCATGCTCGCGCCACTTCACAAGACCCTGCTCGCCATCATCAGCCTCCAGCACCTGATGCCCCAGGTAGCTCAACTGCCGCGACAGCAGCAATCGATTGGCCGGGTAATCGTCGACCACCAGAATCGTCAGCAGCCGAGTGGCCACCTGCAATCCGCTTTCGGCACACGCGCCGCCGGCCAACGGTTGCAACGCAATCAGATCAACACTGATGTCGACCCGCGTCCCTACTCCGAGGACGCTGTCGAGCTGCAATCGACCGCCCATCATTTCGCACAGCGTGCGGCTGATCACCAGTCCCAGACCGGAGCCGTTGTGGCCTGATTGCTGGCTGTTGCCGGCCTGCACGAACGGGCTGAACAGTCGTTGCTGATCGACTGCACTGACCCCGATGCCGCTGTCCTCGATACGCACACTGACGGCCAGATGCCCCGAGATCCCGGGCTCCACTCGCAGTGTCAGACTCACCCCACCTTCACGGGTGAACTTGATCGCGTTGCTCAGCAGATTGGACAGCACCTGCTTGAAGCGCGTGGGGTCGACCAACACGTCGCGATCGCTGTGCTCGGCCAATTCGACCCGCCACTGCAAGTTCTTCTGCCGTGCCAGGCCTTCGAACACCCGGCACACCGACGCCACCAGCGTGCGCAGATTGGCCCGCTCAGGGGTCAGCGACAAATGCCCGGACTCGATGCGGGCGATGTCCAGGATGTCGCCGATCAACGCCAGCAATTGCTGCGCGGCAGTGGACGCCACTTCGATGGCGGAGCGATCAGTGAAGCCCTCTTCCGCTCGCTTAAGCGCCAGTTCGAGCATGCCGATCAGGGCATTCATCGGTGTGCGGATTTCATGACTCATGGTCGCCAGAAAAGTGGTTTTGGCGCGGTTGGCGTCGTCGGCGGCGTTCTTGGCCTCCTGCAATTGCCCGAGCAGTTGTTGGCGTTGAGTGATCTGCCGACGCTGCCAGGCAATCCAGGCCAAGGCGAGCAACAGCAAAGCGCCTGCCGCGGCAAACGCCTGGAGAATGCGTTGGCGATGGCGCAGCCAGTAGCTGTCATCGACCACCACGTCATTGCTCCAGCGGGCTAACAACTCATCCATCTCCCGGGGCGAAATGCTCAGCAGTGCCTTGTTCAGAATCGAGTGCAACTCCAGCGCACCACGGCTGGTGGCCAGAGCGATACGCGCCGGTTCATCACCCAAGGTGCTGCTGATCCGCAGACGCTCGCGGTATTGCCGGGTGACCAGATACCGAGCCACGATCAATGAGCTGACGACCCCGTCGGCCTGGCCCTTGATTACCCACTCCATCCCCTGCGCCGGACTCGCCACTTCGACCAGACGTGCAGTGGGCGCCTGAGCGCGGATGAACTCGAGCAACGGATGACCGCGATAAATCGCCAGGCGTTTACCGGCCATATCGTCCAGGGTCCTGGGGCTTCCCGGGTTGGTCGCACTGACCAGTACAAACGGATTGTTCAGGTACGACCGAGTGAAACGCAGTTCGGCTTCGCGTTCGATACCGGGCGTGACCACCGGTAACACGTCGATCTTGCCATCCTTGAGTTGCTGGATCTGCTGATCGAGGGAGTTACCCCGCTGCACCTCGAAGGTCAAGCCGCTGCGCTGGCTGATCAGCGACAGCAATTGCGCAGTCAACCCGCTGAGTTGTCCCTGTGCATCGTAAAAAGTCAGCGGTGCGAAGTCCTCGATAACCCCCACTTGCACGGTCGGATGTCGACCCAGCCAACGTTGCTCGCTGGCGCTCAAACGGACTCGCTCTTGACCCGCCATGTTGGCTCTGCCGGCGCTCCAGCGCTGCTCGATGGCCATGCGCTGATCCATGGGAATCGCCGCCAGAGCTTTGTCGACAATACTCTTCAGACGTGGATTACCGCGGCTGAAGGCGAAGCCGAACGGATTGGCGTCCAGGCCGGAGGGCCCCACCAGGCGAACGTTGCTGAGGTAGTTGTTATTGATCAGGTAATTGGCACTGATGAAGTCGCCGAGGTACACATCGTCCTGCCCGAACGCCACCGCCCCGATCGCGTCGAGTGCCGAGGGGTAGCGTTGCAAGCTCGCTTCGGGATAAAAGGCTTCGACAGTCTGTGCTTGCAGATAGTCATCGACCATGGCAATGCGCTTGCCCGCAAGGTCGACGGGCATTCCGTCGTCCAGGCGGGTCACCAGCATCGGCTGATCTTCGGCATAGGCATCGGATCGGGTCAGCTCGGGGTCAGCCGCCTCAAAGTTGTTGGACGTGCCGAGCAGGTCCAGGTCATCGCGCTTGAGCGCCTCCATGGCTGCCTCGCGCGTGCGATAACGAAGCACGTCGATCTTGACGTGCAGCAACTGCCCCAACAGGGCGGCATAGTCTGCGGTGATGCCTTCCAGCTCATCAACGTTTCGCGTGATCTCGAACGGCGGGTAGTCCGGCCCCGATACTCCAAGGCGCAAGACTCGTTTGCCGCGCAACCACTGCCAGTCTTTTTCATCCAGCCGGACCTGATAATCCTCCACCGCGGAATGTCCCAGCACGTGCAAAAGCTTTGGCTCATCGGCTGCCGTCACCGATGCACCCAGTCCACAGAACAGCAACAGGGCCCACAAACAATCGCGCATGATCGAACTCACTCAGATCAGATGATTACGCTTGGCAAAATCCCTCAGGTGCACCGCCGATTCCACATTGAGTTTTCCAACCAGACGGGTCTTGTAGGTGCTGACGGTCTTGTGGCTCAAGTGCGTACATTCAGCGATCGCCTTGTTGCTGAAGCCCCGGCACAGATACTGAAGAATCGTCAGTTCCCGGTCGGAAAGCGTATCGATCATCTGTTTTTCACTCAGTTGTATCGAGTTCAGCGCCACCGACGCCAAGGGCAACTGGGCGAAATAGGTGTAACCAGCCATCACGGCATGCACGGCCTTGTGCAAATGCTGCAAATCGTTGGTCTTGGCGACATAAGCCACGGCGCCGGCGTGCATGCAACGATCCTGAAAAAAAATGGGTTCCTGGGACGTGAAGACCAGTACTCGACTGGGCACCCCGCTGGCCTTGATCCGCGTCAGTACATCCAGCCCGTCGAGCGAGGGCATCACCAGATCCAGGATCACCAGATCGGGCTTGAGTTCGCGGATCTTCGGCAAGACCTCATTACCACACGCCGCTTCGTATATCCGCTTGAAACCCTCCTGCATCAGTACGATTTTGACTGCGGCGCGAACCACCGGATGATCGTCCACAATCAGCGCTGACTTCATGGCAACTCCTGAGCAACAAAAACGACAATTGAATAATCAATGCCCATACGCCCGACCCGGTTGAACGCACCGGCGACGCAAAGACTTTTGCATGGAAAACCAGGCGCAACTACCTGACAGAAATGACAGTACCGACGAACGGTAGCCGAGGATCGATGATTGCCATCAACCGCGAAATGGACGCCAGGTCAGGCAGTAGTGTGTGGCTCACCGCCACCTTCTGATGAGCGCAAGCGTGAATGGCCGGCAGTTGCGCCTGCTGACCGTCATAGATCAAGGCGTGATGAACCTGTTGGTTATCAAGAAAGAAATCGAACAGGTTCAATGCCCCGCTCGCCAGCGAGGCATTGATGACCACCAGATCAAATGGCTCGCCACTGTATTCGACCAGGGTCAACAGCTCTTCAAGACTGTGCACCGGTGCTATCCGGTAGTAGTCGAGTTGATTGAACAGTCGCTCGACCTTCATGCGATGAAAATGCAACTCGTCGGCGATCAGGATACGTAAGGCTTTGTTCGACAATGCGGGCCCCCAGGAGGGTATCGAATTCGTGAGGCCGCAAGGCTACGGAAGACTTGTCGATGTTTCTGTAGGACTTTTCCGAAAAGCCAAAACTTACGATTTTCTGTAGGAGCATTACTGTCAGCCAAACCGGCGAACATGGGGCCGGATCAATGGGCATCCCATTGCAGCATCCGCACCCGGCAATGCTTCATCGCATTGACGATGTGTTTCTCCACCAGGGCCCGGGAAATGCCCAGGTGTTCGGCGATCTCCGGATGCGAAAGGCCTTCGATCTTGCGCAGCAGGAAACTCTCGCGGCACAACCGTGGCAATTCCGCCAATGCACGCTGGACCATCTCCAGGCGTTGGTCGTGATCGAGGCTGTGATGAGGGGATGGGGTGAAGTGGCGCTCTTCGTTGTCGAGCACTTCCAGGGGTTCGACCTGACGCAGGGCATTACGCCGATGGTCGTCGATCACCAGGTTGAGCGCGGTGCGGTACAGAAACGCCCGAGGCTGCTCGATCAGCGTGGCGCTGGACCGCTCCAGAACTCGCAGATAAGCGTCATGCACCACATCTTCGGCGACCTGACGGTTGCCCAGCTTGGCGTTCAAAAAACACACCAGCTCGCGATAGTAGTTTTCCAACATGACTCCCGGCCGCAAGGGTGCGGTTTCTATCCTTGAGCCAGATCGGCGACCGCCGAGATAGGCAGTGGCACGATAGTGGCAGCTTGAGGTGCGTAATTTATAGTAATTCTCATATAGATTTAAAGTATTGCTTCGCGTTGCCTGAAAAATAGTCAAGAACGAGCGGCTGCACGTTGCTTCACCTGTAGGAGCTGCCCCTGCACCGCTCCCTAACCACAGGGTCGTATACACCCGGTCATTCCATCATTTCGACATTTATTTAACGGGTTTCTTTCCGGTTTTGTGGTCGTGCCGCGTCTAATAATCATTCTTATTAACAAAACTCTGCACAACACTTTTCAGGAGCTCAGGTAAGTAATGCGACCTCAAATACGCCGCACACCACTCGCGTTGGCCGTACAGCGCCCGACATTGCATCGCACCCTGCTCACAAGCGTAATGCTGGCCGCCACCTTGCTGGGGAGCTCGATGGCCAATGCCGCACCTGTAAAAGTGAACATTGCAGGTCAATCGCTTTCCAGCGCGCTGACCGAGCTGGGCATGCAGACCCCTCTGCAAATCCTCTACAGCCCGGACCAGGTTGCAGGGATCAAGTCTCGCGCAGTGTCCGGTTCACTGGAACCCTCCGACGCCCTCGTCACCCTGCTCAAAGGCACTGGCATTTCGTTCCAGATCAGCGGCAATACCGTCACGCTGGTAACCGGCGGCGCGAGCCTGCAACTGGGTGCGACCACCATTTCCGGCCAGGCCCTGGGCCTGACCACTGAAGACACCGGTTCCTACACCACCGGCGCCACCACCACCGCGACCAAGTTGCCGCTGACCATTCGCGAAACCCCGCAATCAGTCACCGTAATCACCCGTCAGCAGATGGATGATCGCGGCGTACAAAGCGTTGGCGATGCGTTGCGCAATACCCCCGGCGTCACGTCGCAGAAGTACGACAGTGACCGTACCGAGTTTTCCGCCCGTGGCTTTGCCATCACCAACTTCCAGTACGATGGCGTCAACATCCCCTACGACGGCGTGTACGGTGAAAACCCCAACAACAGCGACGACGCAGCCAGCCTCGACCACATCGAAGTCATCAAAGGCGCCACCGGCCTGATGACTGGCGCTGGCGACCCGTCCGCCACGGTCAACCTGATCCGCAAGAAGCCGACCAAGGAGTTCAAGGCTTCGGTCAGCGCCACCGCCGGTTACTGGGACAACTACCGCACCGAAGGCGACATCTCCGGTTCACTGAACAATTCCGGCAGCGTGCGCGGTCGCTTCGTCGGTGCCCTTCAGGACAAAGATTCGTACATCGACCACTACAGCCAGAAGAAAGACCTGTTTTATGGTGTGCTCGAAGCCGACCTGACCGACGATACCCTGCTGACCCTGGGCGTCGACAAGTCCAGTGCCACCCCGCGCGGCAGCTCCTGGACCGGTAACTCGCCGTACTTCACCGACGGCGGCCGTACCGACTTCTCTCGCAGTTTCAACCCAGGTGCCGATTGGAGCCGTCGTGATTTCGACAGCGTCACCTACTTCTCGTCGCTGGAGCAAGCGCTGGCCAATGACTGGAAATTCAAGGCCAGCTTCGACCAGAAAACCACCGATCACGATACCCAACTGGCCTCGGCCAGCGGTGGTTACGCGGACCGCGCCACGGGCGAAGGCAATTTCCTTTACTGGGGTCGCTGGGAAGGTCATCGCGTGCAGAACAGCGCAGACGTAAGCGTCTCCGGTCCGTTCTCCCTGGGCGGTCGCGAGCATGAACTGGTAGCCGGCTTCATGGCATCGCACTCGCGCCAGACCGGCTCGACGTACGACACCAGCGCCTTCGAACTGGTGCCGGGCAGCATCTATGACTGGAACGGCAGCCTGCCGAAACAGGACTTCCCGAAAAACGGCAAGTACGAACGCACCCAGAGCCAGAACGGTCTTTACCTGGCCACGCGCCTGCGTCCGACCGACGACCTGTCGTTCATCCTCGGCAGCCGTCTGAGCACCTTCAAGTACAACGAGGATTACTCCTACTATCCGGGCGGCACCCTCACCGACACTCACGCCAGCTACAAGGAACACGGGGTTGTCACGCCTTACGCCGGTGTGGTCTATGACCTGAACGATACCTACTCGGTCTACGGCAGCTACACCAAGATCTACCAACCTCAGATCAACAAGGACATCAACGGTTCGACCCTGGCACCGGTCGAAGGCGACAGCTACGAAACCGGCCTGAAAGCGGCTTACTTCGACGGCAAACTGAACGCCAGCCTGGCATTTTTCCGCATCGAGCAGGACAACGTCGCTCAATCGGTCGGCACTGATTTGAATACCGGCGATGGCATTTTCAAAGCCACCGACGGCGCCACCACCAATGGTGTAGAACTGGAACTGGCCGGCGAACTGGCGCAGGACTGGAACGTGTCTGCCGGCTACACCTACGCCCGCACCCGTGACAAGGACGAACAGCGCATCTTCGGTTTCCCGCTGGCCACCAGTAAACCGGAACACGTGATTCGTACATTCACCACTTACCGTCTGCCCGGCGCGCTGGACCAGTTCACCGTCGGTGGCGGGGTCAGCTGGCAGAGCGCGTTTTACGGCCAGAGCTACAGCCCGAACGTGGGCGGTGGCGAGGGCGGCAGCACCATGCTCAAGCAAGGTGGCTACACCCTCGTGGACCTGATGACCCGTTACCAGTACGACGATCACCTGAGCTTCACCGTCAATGCCTATAACATCTTCGACAAGAGGTACCTGACGGGCCTGGGCAACTTCGGCACCACGTTCTACGGCGAGCCGCGTAACATGCAGATCACCGCAAAGTATGATTTCTGAGTGGCGGAGCTGAAATGAAAAATGCCCGTATCGCGAGATACGGGCATTTTTTTTGGATACGCCAGTTGTTTAAACGTGGTTCCTGTGGGAGCGAACAGACTCGCTCTGTCAGGCGCTGGCGGCCATCGCGTGCCGCCGATGGTGAACTTCCAGCTGATCCTTGATCAGCCGCAACACCTTGGCCTGGTGCTCATGGATAAAGAAGTGTCCGCCCGCCAGCATGTCCACCGAGAAACTGCCGCGGGTTTCCTCGCTCCAGCCGATCAACTGTTCAGTGGTGGCGCGATCAGCCTTGCCGCCGAGTACATGGATCGGGCACTTGAGCGCCGGGCGCGGTTGCGGTTCGAAACGGCCGCACAAAAGAAAGTCCGCGCGCAGCACTGGCAGCGTCAGGCTCATCAGCTCTTCGTTGGCCAGTACCTCTTCGCTGGTGCCGTTGAGGGTGCGCAGTTGCTCGATCAATTCGGCATCGGTTTTGGGCTCGGCGAAACCCCGGTCATAATCGGCCCGCATCGTCGGTGCAGCCGTACCGGACGCAAACAGCGCCACCGGTTCCGGGCAGCCCAGCGAGCGAAACGCATGGGCCATCTCACAGGCGAGCAACGCGCCAAGACTATGCCCGAACAGCGCGTAGGGCGTCTTGAGCGTGGCTTTTTGTTCCTGCGCGAGTTGCAGCGCCAGGCGTCGCATGTCGGTGTGCAAGGGTTCGCCAAACCGGGCGCCACGTCCTGGGAGTTCCACGGGTTGCAGCGTGAGCCACTCCGGCAGTTTGCGCCGCCAGCGGCTGTAGACCATGGCACTCGCGCCCGAATAGGGCAGGCAGAGCAATGTCAGCTGGGTCACCGGGCGCACCTCGAAAAGTTGTCTGTATAGATGAACGGATGAACACAGAAGGGAATTAGTCGTACACATCCCCCTGTAGGAGTGAGCCTGCTCGCGATAGCGGTGTGTCAGTCACCATCAAGTTGACTGACACACCGCTATCGCGAGCAGGCTCACTCCTACAGGGGTTCTTTATTTCAAGTGGCGGAAGCTCTGGATTGCGGAACCGAGCACCACCACGCCAGCCGCAATCGCCACCCAGAATCCGCTGCGCGCGCCGAATGCATCCACCAGCCAGCCGGAACTGGCCGCGCCGATCGCCACGCCAATGCTCAACCCGGTCACCAGCCAGGTCAGGCCTTCAGTGAGTTTGGCCGGTGGCACGATGCGCTCCACCAATGCCATCGCCACAATCAGCGTCGGCGCAAAGAACATCCCGGAGACAAACACCGCCAGCGACAGCCCGAGAATGTTCGTCGCCAGCAGCAACGGCAGCGTGGTCACCGCCGTCGCCACCCCGCCGTACAGGAACAGTTGCGGCAGCGGCAGTTTCGAGCGCAACGCCCCAAATGCCAGCCCCGCCAGGCAAGAGCCGATGGCATACACCGACAACACAATGCTCGCCGCCGCCGGCTGGCCCTGCTGTTGGGCGAACGCCACGCTGACCACGTCCACCACACCGACGATGATGCCCATGGCGACCATCAACAGCATCAGCAACTGAATCTCGCTGGAACGAATGATCGAGCCCTGATGATGGTCTTCATGGGGATGAATCGCCGGCTCGGTGTCACGTTGCAGCACAAACGCCGTCACGCCGATCGCCAGCATCAGCAACGCCGCCAACGGCCCGGCCTCGGGGAACGCCACCACGCACAGCCCCACCGACAGTGGCGGCCCGACGATAAAACAGACCTCATCCAGCACCGACTCCAGCGCATAAGCGGTCTGCAGTTCAGGCTGGCCGCGATACACCTCGGTCCAGCGCGCCCGCACCATCGCCGACATGCTCGGCATGCAACCGGCCAGCGCTGCGAACACAAACAACGTCCAGTTCGGCGCCTGCAAGCGCGTGCAAAGCAACACCAGCAACAACGCCCCGCCACCGATCAGCGCCGAGACGGGCAAGATCCGACGCTGGCCGAAACGGTCAACCAGCCGCGAAACCAGCGGCGCACAAAACGCCGTGGCCAAGGCAAACGTCGCCGCCACGGCGCCGGCCAATCCATACCCGCCCTGCAACTGCGAGAGCATGGTGATCAGGCCGATGCCGGTCATGGAAATCGGCATCCGCGCGATCATCCCGGCCAGCACAAAGGCGCAGCTGCCTGGGGCTTTGAACAGCTCGCGGTAAGGGTTTGCCATAGGTGCAGGTCTCAACAAGGGCCTGCAAGTTGCCATAAGCTTGATCGAGGGGAAAGCAGGCAATTGTTGGTTGAATGTGAATCCGCTACCCCGTGACCTGATCGTTCCCACGCTCTGCGTGGGAACGATCGGGTGTCAGGTGACGAAACGTTCAGGGTTCGGCGTGAACTCTCATCACCGCCCGCCGGTCAGCTAGTTATGCCCTCGACACAAGGCTCCCGGAGTTTCGCGGCAATGGCTGATCATCATCCCGAACGACAAAGCGCAATCGATGCCCATGGCATCATCGGCGACATGCGCAGCGCGGCACTGGTCAACGACAAGGGCAGCGTGGACTTTTTCTGCTGGCCGGAATTCGACAGCCCGTCGATCTTCTGTTCACTGCTGGATACCCCCGAGGCCGGGATATTCCAGCTGTTCCCGGACTTACCCGACGCTCGCCGCGAACAGATTTACCTGCCCGACACCAATGTGCTGCAAACCCGCTGGCTCAGCGAACGCGCCGTCGTCGAGATCACCGACTTGCTGCCCATCGGCGACAGCGAAGATGACACACCGATGCTGATGCGCCGGGTGCTTGTGGTCAGCGGCCAGGCAACGTTCCACATGCGCTGCGCCGTGCGTCATGACTACGCTCGCGCCAAGACCCGCGCCCGCATGGATGAAGTAGACGTGACCTTCGAGGCCGCCAATCAACCGTCCCTGCGCCTGTCTTCGGATCAGGTTTTACGCATCGATGGCCATGCCGCTGTCGCCGAATTCACCCTCGAACAGGACCAGAGCGCCGAATTCCTGCTCGGCGGTATCGACGACCCTCGGTTCAAGGAAGGCGTCGCCGCGATCTGCCTGGAACGCACCCTGAAGTTCTGGCGCGACTGGATCGGCCAGTCCAACTACCGCGGCCGCTGGCGGGAAATGGTCAATCGCTCGGCCCTGGCGCTGAAGCTGCTGACCTCGCGCAAACACGGCGCAATCCTCGCCGCCGCAACCTTCGGCCTGCCGGAAACGCCTGGCGGCGAACGCAACTGGGATTACCGCTACACATGGATCCGCGATGCCTCGTTCACCGTCTACGCGTTCATGCGCCTGGGCTTCGTTCAGGAAGCCAATGATTACATGCGCTGGCTACGCGGGCGGGTCAGCGATTGCCACGGCAAGTCCATGAAACTCAACATCCTCTACGCCATCGACGGCCGTCAGGAATTGCCGGAAACCGAACTCTCGCACCTCTCCGGCCATGGCGGCGCAACACCGGTGCGCGTTGGTAATCAGGCTTACGACCAGGTCCAACTCGATATCTTCGGCGAGCTGATGGACGCGGTGTACCTGGTCAACAAATACGGCGACGCCATCTCCCATGAAGGCTGGAAACACGCTGTGGAAGTGGTTGATCAGGTCTGCGAAACCTGGGAGCAAAAGGACGTCGGCATCTGGGAAATGCGCGGCGAGCAGCATCACTTTCTGCACTCGCGGCTGATGTGCTGGGTCGCATTGGACCGAGCCATTCGCCTCGCCTCAAAACGCTCGCTGCCCGCCCCGTTCGCGCGCTGGGACCAGACCCGACAGGCGATCTACGCGGACATCTGGGGAAACTTCTGGAACGAAGAGCGCGGGCATTTCGTCCAGTACATCGGCGGCACCGCCCTCGACGGCTCAATGCTGCTGATGCCACTGGTGCGCTTCGTCAGCGCCAAAGACCCGCGCTGGCTCGCGACCCTCGACGCCATCGAAAAGCATCTGGTACGCGACGGCATGGTTTACCGCTATCGCAATGATCACGCCCGGATCGACGGCCTCGACGGCACAGAAGGCGCCTTCGCCGCGTGCTCATTCTGGTACGTCGAATGCCTGGCCCGCGCCGGACGGGTGGAAAAGGCGCATCTGGAATTTGAACAATTGCTGAGGTATGCGAACCCGCTGGGGTTGTACGCCGAAGAGTTCGACAGCCATGCGCGGCATCTGGGCAATACGCCGCAAGCGCTGACGCATTTGGCACTGATCAGTGCGGCGTGTTTCCTGGATCGGAAATTGAGTGGGGAGAAGAGTTTCTGGCAGCCTTGAGGCCGTGTCGCCACAGGTTTTGTGTAGGCCAAGGCCTGACATTTCATAAACAACACCCCCGTTCACTTCCAGAAAATCCTTTGTTGCCAGCCGTTACATCCCCCCTACCATCGACCACCAACGGGTACAGCGGAGCTGTCCAACAAAACCCGAATTCAAGGAAACCGAATGACCCAGCGCATCCACCGCAGCATTGACACCCCTCTCAGGTCCGGACTGAACCGCGACGAATTGTGGGAAGCCCATGACAAAGGCCTGATCAAATGCTGGGAAATCGGCCGCCAACGCGCCGCCCGTTTCCCCGAACTCGCCCAACGCTGCCTTGCCGGTGAACTGCCGGTGCTGGGCTGGAAAGGCGGCGTCAGCCGCAGCCTGAAAAAGCTCGAAAAGTACGGATCCCTCAAGTACCTCGCCCAGTGGCAAGGGTTGCGTGGGGAGGATCTGGATATCGATTTGAGTGAAGAACGGGCGTTGACCTGTTCGCGGACCAACATGGTGGTGACGTTTACGCCGGATCGGTCGAAGTACTTCAATCAGGTCGCGGAAATCGAAGCCTAGGAAAAACAGGCGAAGACATCGCCCACCTCACCGGCGGGCGTCGGGCATCACATTCCCGAAGAAGCGCCCGAGGCAACGGTCAAGGCATTACTGGATCTACTGGAAGGCTGACGCTGAAACGCTCGCGATAGGCCTGCGGGGTCACGCCCATGGCCCGCAGAAAACTGCGTCGAAGCGTCTCTTCGCTGCCGAATCCGCATTGCACCGCCACCCGTTTGATCGGCACGCCGGTATCGCTGAGCAAACGCCGGGCGGTCTCGACCCGAATCAGTTCGATGGCCCGGGCCGGCGTCTGGCCGGTGTCGGCGCGGTAATGGCGGACAAAACTGCGTTCGCTCATGCCGGCCTGCAAGGCCAGGGACGGGATGCCCAAATCCTTGGTGAGGTTTTCGCTGATCCAGGCATGAAGTTCGTCGAAACGGTTGCCTTCCTTTTGCAAAGAGAGCGTCACGCTGAACTGCGACTGGCCGCCGGGGCGTTTCAGGAACACCACCAGTTGCCGGGC
Organism: Pseudomonas frederiksbergensis; assembly: GCF_900105495.1. Lineage (NCBI taxonomy): Bacteria > Pseudomonadati > Pseudomonadota > Gammaproteobacteria > Pseudomonadales > Pseudomonadaceae > Pseudomonas > Pseudomonas frederiksbergensis. The sequence continues at coordinate 5,395,289 of NZ_FNTF01000002.1, forward strand.
GACTTCCAGGGCCATTGTGCGGCCAAGATCCTCTTCGACCATGGCCAGCGCCAGATCGATACCGGCAGTGACCCCAGCCGAGGTCCAGACCGGGCCGTCATTGATGAAAATCGGATTGGGCTCAACCAGCAGCCGCGGATGCTGCTGCGCCAACTGCTCGCAACGGCTCCAATGAGTGACCACCCGCCGGCCATCGAGCCAGCCGCTGGCCGCCAGCAAAAATGCCCCGGTGCACACCGACGACACTCGCCGACACCCCGTCGCGTGTTCCCGTACCCAGGCCACCAGCGGTTCATCTCGCGCCGCGTCGTAAACGCCCCAGCCACCGGCAATGATCAACGTGTCACTGGCCTCTTCGGGCAACGGCTCGGCCAACAGCGCCAGCCCCGCCGACGACATCACCGCCCCGCCGCCGCTGGCAATCACCGTCGGCGCATAAGGTGGCGGAAAACCTTGCTGGCGGGAAATATCGTTGGCCGAAGCGAACACCTGCAACGGCCCGGTGACGTCGAGCAATTGCACATTGGCAAAGGCGAGCACGTGAATGGTTTTCGACATGATTGGCGTAATTCGTGGGGTTATTGGCGTATGCGCCAAATCCTACGAGCCTAAAGTGAAGTCGTCCACCCACCTCATGAGAAAAATGCCATGACGTTGCAGATCGGTTTTCTGTTGTTTCCACAGGTTCAGCAACTGGACCTCACCGGCCCTTACGACGTACTGGCCTCGCTGCCGGACGTGAAGGTGCATTTGATCTGGAAGGACCTGATGCCCGTCACCGCAAGCACGGGCCTGGTGCTGAAACCGACCATCACGTTCGACGACTGCCCGCCGCTGGATGTGATCTGCATTCCTGGCGGCGCTGGCGTCGGGCCGTTGATGGAGGATGAACAGACGCTGGCCTTCATCCAGACGCAAGCCGCTAACGCGCGTTACGTCACGTCGGTGTGTACCGGCGCGCTGGTGCTGGGTGCAGCGGGTCTGTTGAAAGGCAAACGCGCCACCACTCACTGGGCCTATCACGAATTGTTGGCGCCTTTGGGGGCGATACCGGTGAAGGATCGGGTGGTGCGCGACGGAAATCTTCTGACCGGTGGCGGGATCACGGCGGGCATTGATTTTGCCCTGACCCTGGCCGCGGAGTTGTTCGATAAGGACACGGCAGAGCTGGTGCAGTTGCAGCTCGAATACGCCCCGGCACCGCCGTTTACCTCGGGCAGCCCTGAGACGGCCCCGGCCAGCGTGCTAGAGGAAGCCCGTGAACGCGCCGCCGGGTCGTTGAAACTGCGCTCGCAAATCACCGAGCGCGCGGCGGCGAAACTCGATCAGTTGCCAGCACGCTGATCCATCCCGGCCGGCAGCCAAGGCTTGGCTGCCGGTCCTAAGGGGTGCAGGTTTCGGCAGGCGAAAAAAAACCCGCCGAAGCGGGTTTCCCAAGACCATTACGACTCCCTGTCGGCAGCGATTCCTTGCTTATGGTCGATCATCCGTGATCCCGAGCACTTCCTGTGCTTCGGTTGATGAAGCCAGATTACGCTTAGGATCCAATGTGCAATAGACGACATAGTAACCATCGCGTGTAGGACATTCGCTATAGCCACCCTTCCGAAAACCCTTAGACGGGTAAGGTTTCAGGCGTTGAAGCCGCGAATTTAGCGGCTTGCAGCGGACATTCAGCCGACAACGTGTGCATCTCGAGAAACGACCGGTGTTTCAGCCACCATTCGAACATGCAGCCATCACTCTGACTGACGCTCGCGTTCCTTGGCATTGACCTTGAGAAATTCTTCGATATTGCTCATCTGCTCATCCCAGCCGCGACTGTCCATGCGGAACGCCTTGAGCCGGCGCGTCTGAGGGATGTGATCGAAACCGGACTCGGTGACTTTGAGTAACGTGCCTTCATCCAGGTCTTCGAGCTCGAACTTCACCAATGTGGTGGGTTCCTGGGAGTAATCGATATCGGGCTCGATCGCGTACGGATGCCAGCGAAACGAAAACACCCGTTCCGGCTCGACCCGCTCCACCAGTACGTTCCACAGCAAATGCTCATAACCCGGGTACGTAATCTGCCCCTGGGTCCACTCACCGGCGACAAAACGCTTGCCCTCCAGCGCCACGCCAAACCACTGTCCGAAGGCTTCGGCATTGGCCAGCACACGCCAGACCTGCGAGCGCGGCGTTTTGAGCAGGATCTTCCTTTCGATGCGATCTGATGCTGGATTCATAAGTCACCTCCTGTACTGAACAGTAGGCCTGTAAGACCACAAGACCAACCCTAAAGTTGTATCAATCGGGTATCGCAATCAACCCTACCTGAAATATTCGGCTGCATTTCAAGGTGTAAGTTCTGGCGTGAAGACGAAACTCAGCGCCCGAAACTGCTAACGTTCAGGGCGACGTTGACTCAGACCAGGACGATTCATGCAGCTTTCACTTACGCAACGTTATCGCGGAGCCCTGCTGGGCCTGGCCTGCGGTGATGCCGTTGGCACCAGCGTCGAGTTCCAGCCACGCGGCTCGTTCAAGCCCTTGACCGACATGGTGGGTGGTGGCCCTTTCAATCTGAAAGCAGGGCAATGGACCGATGACACCTCGATGGCGCTGTGCCTGGCCGAAAGCCTGCTAAGCAAAAACGGCTTCGAGGCGGCCGACCAGATGGCGCGTTACGTGAATTGGTGGCAATGGGGTTATTTGAGCTCGACGGGCGAATGCTTCGACATTGGCATGACCGTACGCGACGCCTTGACGCGTTATCAGCAAACCGGCGAACCGTTCGCCGGCTCCACCAATCCCGGCACGGCCGGCAATGGCTCGCTGATGCGTCTGGTGCCGGTGGTGCTGTATTACTTTCCCGATCGCGACCGGACCCTGGCATTTTCCGCCAACAGTTCGCGAACTACCCACGCCGCACCGGAAGCGGTTGAATGCTGTCAGTTGTTCGCCGAGCTGATCCACCGGGCGTTGCAAGGCGCGTCCAAGGCAGAAATGCTCAGCGTGTCAGAAACGACATGCCTGGAACCCAAAGTGGCCGCTATCGCCCGAGGTGAATATTTCGGCAAACCTGAACACGAAATCCATGGCAGCGGTTACTGCGTTGCTTCACTGGAAGCGGCCCTGTGGTGTTTTCATCAGACTGACAACTTTGAAGCCGCCATCCTGAAAGCCGCCAACCTGGGCGACGACGCCGATACCACCGCCGCCATTGCTGGTCAGTTGGCCGGGGCTTATTACGGAGTGCAGGGCATTCCCGAACGCTGGTTGGAGAAGTTGCATTGGCGTGAGGATATCGAAGCCACGGCTGACGCTTTGCTGGTGGCTGCACACAGACACGAATCCCCGAACAGGCCATAACTTATGTGGAGAGGGAACTGCTTGGGGGCGCTTCGCACCCCAACGGGGGCAAGCCCCCTGGCCACAGAGTTTGCGGCAGACGTCATTATTGGTTGACCGCCCGCTTCGCTACACTGCCTCCCAACTTTCCAGTCACAGCGAGAATCCCCATGCACCCACGCTTTCTTCTGGCACTGACGCCTCTGCTGTTCACCGCCACTGCTTATGCAATGGACTGCGACAACGCCACCGATCAAGCGACGATGAATCAATGTGCGGCACAGCAACACAAGACGGCGGACAAGGAGTTGAATGCGCTTTACCAGCAGATCAATGAGCGACTGAAGAGTAACCCCGACAGTAAAAAGCTGCTGATCGGGGCGCAGCGTTCGTGGATTGCGTTTCGGGATGCCGAGTGCAAGTTCTCGAGCGCCGGGGTCGAAGGCGGGAGTGTGTATCCGCTGATCTACAGCAATTGCATCACTGAGTTGACCAAGGCGCGGGTTGAGACTTTCAAGAATTATCTGAAGTGTCAGGAGGGGGATTTGAGTTGCCCGGTGCCTGGGGCTTGATGTCCGGGCGTCTGTGAGGGCCTCTTCGCGAGCAAGCCCGCTCCCACATTCGACCGAGTTCTTTCAGAAAGAAAACAGTTGAATGTGGGAGCGGGCTTGCTCGCGAAAGCGTCCTCACAAGCGAAGCAATTACCGGACAAATACCTGCGCGGTGGTGATCGCCATATCCCCTCCCGGCAACTTGATATTGCCGATCTGCTTCAGGCTATCGGCATCAAAGATCGCCACATCGTTAAACGTCCCCGACAGATAAATCTTGCTGCCGTCCTTGTTGAACGAAATGCAGTAGTAGGAATGATCCAGCGTCGCCGCCTGAAGCATTTTCTTCTCCTTGATGTCGTACTTCGCCAAACGGTTGAGCACGCCGAACATCAGGTTCGGATCCTTCGGCGAGCGCATGCCGCTGAAGTAGATTTCCGTCAACGGGCCGAAGTCGGTGGTTTCGGTCTTGCCGGTTTTCAGGTCGATGCTGAACAGCCCGTAGAGGTACTCGGCGGTCGCGGGGTCCTGCTTCTTGTCCTTGAATTTCGCCGCGGTGTAGAGCAGCGAGAAGTCATGGCGATAAGTCTGCTGGTTCCACACGTAGAGCACGTCCGGCGCGCTGTAGTTCGGGCGTTTCCAGTGGCGACTGGGGATCAGCACGTCGAACTTGCCGGTCTTCACATCGACCTTGTAGACATCCGCCCCGGCCACGTACAGCGTGCCGTCGTCCCCACTCTGCATGATGGTCAACTGCCGTGGCGCCGGGAAACTGCGCACGGGTTTGGCATCCATGCCGGCGTCAGTGGCGTACACATCGAGCCGCGGTTGCTGCACTTCGTAGCGATCATTGAGCATCAACGTCGGGTTGGCGATGGTGAACAGTTCCTTGCCGTCATGACTGACGGTGAAGGCGAACATCGACCTGGCTTTCTCCCCCGGCTGCTGGGTGATGCTGGCGTGGAACACCTGCTTGCAACTGTCGAGTTCAACGCCGTAGACATCCGCGTAGTGATTGTTCAACACGTAGGCGGTCTTGCGATCCGGCGACAGCTGCACGGTGCCAGGACCGAAAGCGTCCGGCATTTTGCAGGTCTTGAACAGACTGTCGGTAGCCAGATCAATGATGTGCAGATTGTTCGGGTAATTGGTGGTCACCATGTATTCGTGACCGCTTTGCAGGGCGGTGTTTTCATCGGCCAGAACGTTGAGCGAACAGGCGCTCAGGACGGCGAAAGCGGCCAGGCCGCAGGCTTTAGTGCGAAGCATGCTGGAATCCTTCTTCTGTCCGATTATTTGTCTTTGGGAAAGACAGTCCCGAGGTTGCGCCAGTTCTCATTGGACGCCTGGGCATCCTTGTTCCAGTCCGGGTAGGTGCTCATCATGTCGGGCACCTGGGCCGGCCACCAGCAAGGGTCGGAGCAGCCATAGAGGTCGGCTTCCATCGGCTGGCACAGCGACGACACACCGCCAAAGGCGTCGATTTCCCAACCCGGGTCGGTGGTCGAGGCGCAGCCGGCGACGGAACTCATCGCCACCACTTCTTCGATACGGTTCTCGGCCGCGGCCTCATCCAGTTTCAGCGCTTTGTTATTGATTGCCTTGAGATGTTTCATATCAGTGAGCCTTGCGCGGAGTGATGTAGCTGCTGATAAACGCAGGGTTGTGGGCCATGATCCGGGTGTAGACCTCGATGCCGAAGTCGACCCAGTCACGCATCAGTTCGCAGTAGTGATAGGTCGGGTGGGTCGGGTCGCCGTAACGTGCGTAGCTCTCGTGGTAGCAGCCGCCGGAGCAGAGGTTGCGGATCTGGCAGTCCTCGCAACCGGTGTTGGTGCGGTCCAGGCGCTGGGACAGGAAGTCGTTCAATTCCACCTGTTTCACCCCGCTATGGACATTGCCAAAAGTAGGCAAGGAAGAGCCGGTAAAGCGGTGGCACAGGTTCAATTCACCTTTGTGATCCACCGCCAGCATCTTCAGGCCCGCGCCGCACGGCAGGGCTTTTTTGTGGCCTTCGTGGATGTCGGTGATCAACTGGTGCAGGTTGGAGAAACCGATATTGCGATGCTCCAGCGCCGCTTCCAGATAACGCCGGCCGAGCTTCTTCATGTTGGCGAAGACTTCGATCAGTTCGTCGCTGGACAGGTTGAAAGTGCTGATGTCACCGGAAGTCACCGGGGCAAAGCCGACTTCGGCAAAACCCAGTTCGTTGAACAGGTGATCCCAGATGGTTTCAACGTCGGTGACGCCAGTGGTGAGCGTTACTCGAGCACCGACCGGACGACTGTTGTAGCGCGACAGCAGCATTTCAGCCTTGCGCCGCACCACGTCGTACGTGCCCTGCCCGCCCACCGTGATGCGGTTGCGGTCGTGCACGGTTTTCGGTCCGTCGATACTGACTGACAGGCCGAAACGGTGGGCGTTGAGGTAGTCGACGGTCTCTTCCGTGAGCAGCGTCGCGTTGGTGGTCATGACGAACTCGACGAACTTGCCGGCCTCGCGGAAACGCTTCTCGCAATAGTCGACCATGTACTCGATCAGCTTGCGATTGCTCAGCGGCTCCCCGCCGAAAAACACCACAGTGAAACGCTCTTCGTCCGGCGATTCACGCAACAGCATTTCCACCGAGGCGACCGCGGTTTCGACGTCCATTTTCTTGCCGGCCGACGGCTTGTCCAGGTCTTCCTTGTAGCAGTAGGTGCAGCTCAGGTTGCAGCCGGTATTGACGTTGAGCACCACGGTATTGATCGCCGTGCGCTCGACCCGTTTGGTGCCAATGTCCGGGGTCAGCGGCGAGCCGTCGCTAACCAGTTCCAGGGCCATCAGCTCGCGCAGGGTCTCGGTGATTTCCTCGCCGTTGAAGCGCGCGGCCAGGCGCTGGATCAGCTCGTCCGACGAACAGCCGGGACCGCGTAAGGTATCGATGATGGTGCCGGTCAGCTCATCGCTGGCGAACAGCGAACTGCTGGGAATGTGAAACAGCATGCGGTCGGCATCGACGTGCACTTCGTGCAGATTCCGCTCGACCAGATTCAAAATAGCGCCCATTGCAACCTCCTGTGCAAACCCCGTTCTACGGGGCTCGCGGTCATTCCAAAAAAGTGTCTGAAACCCTGCAAATCAGCCAACTCATGGAATGGGTGGATTGTTCCAGCGTTGCACGGTGACGATCATGTGGCCTTCGCCGGTCAGGGATTTCCCTGCATCGTCGACGGCGGCGATCACCTTGAGATTGCCGGCATTGTTGGTGGACATTTTGCGCTGCGGGTTTGGCCCTGCATCGCCCGGTGTGAACACACCGCTGTCAGCCTGCATGGTGCCGGCGAACTTGACGTCCTCGTCTTCCTTGGCGCGGTCGTCGAACGCTTCGACCGACCACTGCGCCGGGAACACGCCGATGCGATACGGCTTGCCGTCGGCGCCCTTACCCCAGGCTTCGGCATCGAAACGGCCCTGGACTTTCGGCGTCGAACCGCCGCCGTCGCCGATCCGCGCCACCGAGAATTCGGGCACGACTTTGACTTCGGCGATCTTGCTGTAGACCGACAGGGTCGGACCTTTCAGCGTGCCGACGGTGACGTTGCGCAGACCCGGTTGAGCATTGGCCGCAGCCTTGAGCTTGACGCGCAGGCGCTCTGGACTTTGCTCCAGTACTTCGACCACTTCCACGCCTTTGCCGAAGTCCGGTTTGCCGGAAAGACCGCTGCCGATCAGAGTGACTTCAGTTTCAGCGCCAGCCTTCAGGTAACCCGGCTGCACCGCCAGCAAACGGCTGCTGCCCTGCTTGGCGGCGACGAAGTCCAGGCCACGCTCATCGTGCTCGGCCTCGAACATCCGGCCCTGCATCGCGTTGCCCTGGGCGGCGAACACCTGGCGCATGGTCACGCCGTCGATGGTCACATTGCCGCGCCATTCGTAGCCGGTGTAGAGAATCGCGCTGCCATCGCCGTTGAACGGACTGCCATCGGCGTATTGGCCTTTGACGCTGACTTTGAATGTGTCGCTGCCATCGGCCGTGACGCTCATCACGCCGGCCAGTTCACCCTTGCCCGGCAAGTGGCCGCTGAAGCTCCAGTCGCCCACCAGCGCCTCGGCTTTCGGCGCGCTGCTCTGCCACTTTTTCCAGGCTGGATTGTCCAGCGGATACCGCTTGGCCAGCAGCGGCACCATGTCTTTGCGAGCCAGGTCGAACCAGTCGCGGTCGCGAGACAGTGCCTGGTATTCCAGGGACGGCCATTGGCCGAGGTGGAAGTTCACCAGACGCTCCCATTCCTGAGCCGGACGCCGTTGCAGGGCAACCCGCGCACCGGAGTGGCAGCGGCCGCACATCTGGCTGGTCTGGTCGTCGAATTTCTCGACGGTATTGAGTCGACGTTCCAGCGCATAACGCACGCCATCGGTTTCGCTTGGGGCCAGGCCCTGGGTGTCGGCCAGGTATTTGACCAGGGTGCGGCGGTCGTCATCGCTGATCTGCAAACCGTGCATGATCTGCATCCGGGCGATGCTCATCAGCCAGCCTTCCGGGGTTTTGCGCTGGTGACTGATTCGGCTCAGGGCGTTATCGGCTTCGGGGGTATGACAGCCCTGACAGGTTTCCTTGAGGATGGTCTGGGCGTCGCGGGCTGCCAGGCTATAAGGCGAATGCAGCGCCGCACAGGCGGCCACGGCCAGCAGACTGGCACTCAGGCCTGATCGGAGTTTTCTCTTCATCAACGTCGAACCTCGCACGGTGCTTTCTTATTGTTGTGGCTTATCGTTTTTATGGTTTCTGCCGTCGGCGGCGCACCGCTGACGGAGGCAAGAGAAACGTCTGCAATGAGCAATACACGGAGCGTGCCAGCTTGATGATTAGCTTTTAAATCAACTAGTTACGATAAAACAACGACATTGCGACAACGCTGGACGTGACTACCTGCGTCTAATATCGCGACACGTGTTGCAGTCTGAGACAAGCATAGATGGCCCGATCGGAACAGCTCATCGGTCGACGATTGACGTTGCTCCCCTGCAAGCGCGAAATGGTCGTTCACCGATTGCCACCAGGGGATAAGAAAATGGCAAGCATCACTGTCCTGGCGGGGGACTTTCTGCAAGGTGATGGAGAGTACAGAGACGGCGTTTTCACCCTCAGAACGTCGCTTCATCCATGGCCGGGCATTACCCTCCCGCTCTCATCGTTCAAGCGAGTGGAAGTGGCCAATGAGGATTCGATCAACAACATCAAGGATGCCATCGGCTTTGGCGTGGCCGGGGCCATGCTGTTGGGGCCCATCGGCGCAATTGCCGGGTTCATGCTGGCCGGCAAGGAAACCGAGGTGACCTTTCTGGCGACACTCAAGGACGGCAGAAAACTACTGGCTGCCGTGGATGGCGACACGTTCGAAGAAATTTCCCGTAAGTTTGCAGCTTGATCAATCGGCGCGGGCCGCACCGTCTTACAACGGTGCGGCGTGACGCCGGTTCAAGTATTAAAGGTGGGGTGAATGCCTTTGTGCACGTCGATCTCGTGCCGCATGTCTGCTACCAGCGACGCGATTGCATGAGGACTGTCCAGCGTCCACAGCGGAACATGGGTGGCCACCAGGTCCACTTTGCCGGTCATGCAATCACAGACCCGAATCGTCAGGGACTGGTCTGCCTCCATGTGGCAAGTACAAACGGACGGCAGAAAACTGTGTTCAATGATGTTTTGAATTTCCAGTGTTGAAAGGAACATCGATACCTCCCTCACGCCAGATGTATTGCCGGATGAACGGTCCGTCACTTCACCCACCGATCCAGAAAATCTTAATCCTCAATAATCGACACCTCAAGGTCGCCACCCGGTTGCTCGTCGTCTCATAGCTGTCGCAATTTGCAACAACCTCACAGCGCCCACGATATCCTTTGAGCCCCCAAACCCCGTCAACCAAGGGCAGTCCTGCCTTTGCGGGCACTTGGCACAGCCATTGCGAAAGCCCTGTTCTCACGAACAACAAGAGGCCTCGCCATGTCACTCCCTTATCTGCTTCCCGCTACTTCGGCGTTCATCCAGCGTGCACCGCGCATGCTTATCGGCGGCGACTGGGTCGAGGCCGCCGATGGCCAGACCATGCCCCTGCACAACCCGGCCACCGGTGAAGTGCTGTGCGTCGTGCCGCGGGCCACGCCCGAAGATGTCGACCGCGCCGTGCTCGCCGCCCGTCAGGCCTTCGATGATTCGGCCTGGACCCGCACCCGACCTCGGGAGCGGCAGAACCTGCTGTGGAAACTCGCCGACCTGATGGAGCGCGACGCCGAACTGCTGGCGCAACTGGAATGCCTGAACAACGGCAAAAGTGCGGCGGTGGCCCAGGTGATGGACGTACAACTGTCCATCGACTTCCTGCGCTACATGGCCGGTTGGGCGACCAAGATCGAAGGCTCCAGCGTTGAAGTATCGTTGCCGTTGATGCCCAACGATCAATTCCACAGTTTCATTCGCCGCGAAGCGGTGGGCGTGGTCGGCGCCATCGTTGCCTGGAACTTCCCGCTGCTGCTGGCCTGCTGGAAACTCGGCCCGGCCCTGGCCACCGGTTGCACCGTGGTGCTCAAACCCGCCGACGAAACCCCGCTGACTGCACTGAAACTTGCCGAACTGGTGCTGGAAGCCGGTTACCCCGAAGGCGTGTTCAACGTGGTCACCGGCACCGGCATCACGGCGGGTTCCGCCCTGACCCATAACCCGCTGGTGGACAAACTGACCTTCACCGGCTCCACCGCCGTGGGCAAGCAGATCGGCAAGATCGCCATGGAGTCCATGACCCGGGTGACTCTCGAACTGGGCGGTAAATCGCCAACCATCGTCATGGCCGACGCCGACCTGAAGTCCGCCGCAGCCGGTGCCGCCAGCGCGATTTTCTTCAATCAGGGCCAGGTGTGCTGCGCCGGCTCCAGGTTGTATGTGCAGCGCAAGCATTTTGACAATGTGGTGGCAGACATCGCCGACATCGCCAACGCCATGAAACTCGGCAATGGCCTGGACCCAACCGTGGAAATGGGACCGCTGATCTCGGCGCGTCAGCAGGAGCGGGTTTACGGTTACATCGAAAAAGGCCGGGAAAGCGGCGCGACGATCGCCTGTGGTGGCGAACAGTTCGGGCCAGGCTTTTTCGTCAAACCGACGGTGATTGTGGATGTTGATCAGAAACACTCGCTGGTGCAGGAGGAAATCTTCGGGCCGGTGCTGGTGGCGATTCCATTCGATGACGAGGCCGATGCATTGCGCATGGCCAATGACAGCCCTTATGGGCTTGGGGCGAGTATCTGGTCGAACGATCTGGCGGCGGTGCACCGGATGATTCCGCGGATCAAGTCCGGTTCGGTGTGGGTCAACTGCCACAGCGCATTGGACCCGGCGCTGCCGTTTGGTGGTTACAAGATGTCCGGGGTTGGGCGCGAGATGGGGTACGCGGCGATTGAGCATTACACCGAGTTGAAGTCGGTGTTGATCAAGTTGTGACACGTTGATCGTTCCCACGCTCTGCGTGGGAATGCCGCCAGGGACGCTCCGCGTTCCGCTTTGGGATGTGACGCAGAGCGTCACTCGATGCATTCCCACGCAGAGCGTGGGAACGATCAGTCTGTGTCAGGGTTTGAAGCCTTGCGACAGTAACCAACTGCGGACCACCCTTCCCTGCTCCACCGTCAACCCCGCCAATACCTGATCAGCAGATTCAGTGCCCAACCGCCGCACCAACGGCGCCAATTCAACCCCTTGCACATGCCAGATCCCCAGCGGCTGATCCGCCGTGATCACCACCTCGGCCTCATCCACATATCCATCGCGCAGCACCGGTGCACGCTCGATTCTCAACGAGGAAAAATCCGCCTCGGCATGCGCCACCTCAGCATCCGGCCACTGCCGCCGCGCCTGCCAGAACGGCTGATCCAGCCACCGCTGCTCATCGGCATAAAAATCCCGCCCGATCCGCGCAAAACGCAAAAACAGCTGCTCCACCCGCTGCCGATGAAAGCGCTGGGCCAGCGCCGCTCGCTCGGGTTTGCGCAACAACGTGTTGATCACCGTTGGCGCCTGTAACGCCGAGGACAAGGACTGAAAAATCCCGTTGCCTGACAGCGGATCCACCGCCATCGCCGCATCCCCTACCCGAATCCAGTGCTCGCCACACACCTGCGGGCACAGAATCGCGGTGCTGCTGCGGGCATGCAGCTGTAGATCGTGTTCAGGCTCGACACCAAAAAACGCCCGCGCCAACGCCGAACCTTGGCGCCGTTGACGACAGTAGTCGAGCAATTGCGCTTTGCCCGGCAACTCAGCACTGGCCACGTCCACCGTCCATTGCCAGTAACACTCACCGTCGGCTCGCCGGGCCATCCAGGCCCAGCCGTCCTCAAGGCTTTCCACCGCGCTGGCGGTGCTGCCCGGCGCACCTTGCCAGCGATTGAGCAGGCTGACCGTCTCCGGCCCGCGCAGGCCTTTGCCGAGCGCAGGAGCCTGACGCCCGCGCGCCTCGACCAGAAAATCCGCCAGCAGCGCCTCGCGCCCTTCGACCTCGACCCGATGCCCCGAAGCCGATGACTGCACCGTCAGCACTCGGCCTTCGATCAGCTCAACGCCCGCCAGGCGCAGATCCTCGCGCAAGCCTCGATCAAAGCTCGGGCGATCCAGTAAAAATTCGATGTTTTGCGCATGCTGCTGACCGTTCCATGACACCTGCCGCTGAGACGGCAGCGCCGCATCCGCCAAAGCTTGATGAAGCCCCGCGCCACGCAAGGCTTCCAGCACCCGAAGGGAAATGCCTTCCAGCGCCGCAAATCGCCGCCATTCGCTGACCAGCGTCACGGGATAACCGAGCCGACGCAAACCCAAGGCAACCGCCGCTCCCGCGGGCCCTGCGCCAAGGATCAGAATCATGCGCCGAAGCGCCGTTCAGGGCCGCGATAACGGGCGTTTTCTCGCAGCCACTCAATGACCTGTTCGTTGCTCGCCTCGGGATGTTCAACCAGGAAACCCGCAATGTGCCCGCTCAACGCCGCGCAGCCGAGGCTGGCGCCGGACTGCCCCGGATAGGTGCCATGCACACACGCGGCAAAATCCGCTTGAGCGCTGTTGAGCCACGACCATTCCTGTTCGGCGCAACGGGCATCGCCGGTCACCCGCAGCACCTGTGGATAATTCGCCGGAAATACTCCTTCGCCCTGCGCCGGGCTGGACGCACACAGCAGGATGCCCCGCACCACCGCTGCCGCGCAGGCTTCACGCAACAGGCTGCGATCCTGCCGCAGACCGAGGCTCAAATTGATCAGCCGAACGTCCTGCGCCACCAGCCAGTCAATCGCCGTGGCAATCTGCAACGCGCTGGTGACCCCGCGCTGGTCGAACACCTGAGCCACACAAAATACCGCCGCAGGCGCCCGTCGACCGATGGCCTCGATCACCGCGCTGCCGTGGCCCAGCGGATCGTCGCGCAAATCGCTTTCGGCCATTCCATCGGCCAGCAACGAAAAGCGCCGCCCGGCGACCACTTGCACCCGCTGCGCCGCCGAGTGCCCGCTATCCACCACACCAATCCGCAGCTCAGGTTTCATGCAGCACCGTTTTTGAAGTGAGTACGCCGTCGAGCAATTCAAAGCGCAAATCGGCATCGGCCAAGGTTGAAGGACGATGGCTGATGAGGATCCGCGTGCGCCCGGCAAACAGTCGGTCGATGGCTTCGATGACTTCGCGCTCGGTGGCTTCATCCACCGCCGAGGTCGCTTCGTCCAGCACCAGAATCAATGGGTCCTGCAACAGCGCCCGGGCGATGGCGATGCGCTGTTTCTGCCCACCCGACAACTGCTGACCGCGTTCGCCCAACGGACTGTCGAGGCCTTCGGGCAAAGACTCGATCAGGCTGTCGAGTTGCGCCAGCCGCGCCACTTCGGCAATCGCTTCACGGTTGGCGTCCGGCACCGCGTAGGCGAGGTTGTCGGCGAGGCTGCCGCGAAACAGCACGATGTCCTGACTGACCACGGCAATCCGCCGACGCAACTGGAACAGGTCAAGTTCGCGCAGATCGACTTCTCCCAGCAACACCCGGCCGGACTGCGGATCGTGGTGCCGTTGCAGCAGGTCGATCAGGGTCGATTTGCCGACCCCGGAGCCGCCGCTCAGGGCGACTTTCAAACCGTAGGGAATTCGTGCTTCGATGCCGCGCAGGGTCGTCGGGCGACCGGAATGGCTGAAGTGCACGTTGTCGAAACGCAGCTCGCCGGAAGTCGGCATCGGCTGCGGCGTGACCGGGGTGAGTACGGTGGGTTCTTCACCGCGCAACTCCATCACGCGCCCGAGGCTGACGGTCATTCGCTGGACCGCGACATAGAGCCCCAGCAAACTCTGCACCGGTCCGACCGCCATGCCCAGATAGGTGGAAAACGCGATCAACGCGCCCAGTTGCCAAGTCCCCTGCACCACCCAATACCCGCCGATCAGGAACGCGCAGGCACGGGACAGGGACGTCAGCGTGCCGGGCACCGCCTGGGTGAAAAACTCGGTGACTTGCAGGCGCAGCAACTGGCTCATGTAGCCTTGGCCCAGGGTTTCCAGGCGCCGCGATTCACGCTGTTGCTGGCCGGCGGACTGGATGAATTTCATCACCGGCAATGTCTCGACCATGAACGAAGACATGTCCGCCGAACGCTCGCGCAATTGCCGCACATCGCGCTCGACCTTGCGCCGCATCCAGCGCAACCAGAGTACGTCGAGGGGAATCAGCACCAGTGCCAGCAACGAGAGTTTCCACGACAGGGTCAGCAGCATCGCCACGGCGCAGACCAGGCCGATCACGCTCGACACTGCCGAGAACAGCGAGTCCACGGCAAAGCGCTGGATCTCCGCAACATCGCCATCGAGGCGCGACATCAGGTCACCGATTCGGCGCTGTCCGTAGAAACTCGGCGAGAGGGTTTGCAGATGTCGATAGAGGTCATCGCGCAGGGCAAACAGAATCCGCCCGGACAGCCGCGTGTGCAGGTAACGGTTGATCCCCGACAGCAGCGTTCCCAGCAGCCCGGCCACGATCATCAGCCCGGCGATCAGCACCAGCATCGGGAAGTTGCGTGCGAGCAAACCATCGTCGATCAGCAGTTTGGTCAGCCAAGGCTGGACCAGCACCAGTAACGAGGCGCAGACCGACAGCCCGAGCAGCCCGGCAATCGCCAGACGATGGGGCCGTACGAAGCTGTACAGCCAGCGCAACGCCGCTTGCAGGGCTTCAGGGTCCTGGCTGTCGATCAGCCGAACGATCAAGCGCTGCATCACGAGCGCAACTGTTTGAGCTTGCGATACAAGGTCGCGCGGCTGATGCCCAAGGCGTCGGCGGCGGCCGAGACGTTGCCCTGGTGAGTATCCAGGGACTGACGAATCAGCTCCAGTTCATTTTCGCGAATGCTGCCGGCCTGAGGACGTTCGCTGGCGCTCAACTCGTCGAGCATGCTGTCGGGCAAGTGGTCGAGAGTAAGTGCGGTGTCCCCCGGCTCGCGCATGGCCAGCGCGGTGCGCAAGACCATTTCCAGTTGGCGGATGTTGCCCGGCCAGTGATAGCCGCCGAGCAAGCGGTTCAAATCGTCATGCAGAACCATCGTCGGCGCACCCAGTCTGGCCAGCAGGCGCGTGACCAGAGCGCTGAAATCCTCACGTTCGCGCAAGGCCGGGAGCATCACGCTAATGCCGTTGACTCGATAAAACAGGTCTTCACGAAAGTGTTTTTCCTCGACCAGTCGCTTGAGGTCGCGGTGGGTGGCGCAGATCAGTGCAATGTCGATGTCTTGCTCTTCACCGGCACCCAGCGGTGCCACTTTGCGGTCCTGCAACACCCGCAACAGACGGGCCTGCAAGGCCAGCGGCATGTCCCCGATTTCATCGAGAAACAAGGTGCCGCCGTGGGCCTGTTGCAGCCGACCGATCATCCCCCCGCGACGGGAGCCGGTGAACGCGCCTTCGCGGTAGCCGAACAGTTCCGACTCGATCAGGCCTTCGGGGATCGCCGCGCAGTTCACCGCGACAAAGGGTTTGTCGCAGCGGGTGCCGGCCATGTGCAGGGCGCGGGCGATGACTTCCTTGCCGGTGCCGGTTTCGCCCAGCAGCAACACCGGCAGCTCATTGGCCAGGCCTTGACGGGCCATGCGCAAGGCTCGGGCATAACGGACATTGCTGCCGGCCAGGAATTCGAGATCCGGTTGTGCTTTGGCGGTTTTCGCCGGGCTGCGCGGCGGCGTGCTGACGTTGATCGTACGCTGCGGCGCGCGCAGGGTTTTGTAGAAGAACTCGCCTTTGGCGGTTTGCAGACTGCCGACACCGCCCTGATGCAGACGCGACAAAAGTTGCAGGCCATCGACGCCCAGAAACTCTTCACAGCGGCGACCGACCAGCGCCGAGCGCTCGGCGTGGAGCAACTGACAGGCCTGGGCGCTGACCGCGAGAATCTGCCCGCCAAGGCTCACGGCCAACAAGCCCTGCCAAGGGGATTCGAGGTACTGCCGACGGCTGTGGAAAGCCAGGACGATCTCGTCCGGATAACTGGCGTTGAACACCCGGCTTTCGATCTGGCTGACGGCCATGGCCAGCAACGCAGTGCTGTCGTGAACGCGGCCGAGCGGACCTTCGCGGGTCAGATCGAGTACGCCGAGGATGTCGCCCTGCGGACAATGGATCGGCACCGAGGTGCAGGAGAAATCGGTCAGGCGATCGAGGTAATGTTCGCCGCAATCGATCATCGTTGGCCGGGCCTCCACCAGTGCGGTGCCCAGCGCGTTGGTGCCGCGAGCGGCTTCGCTCCAGCAGGCACCTAGGGTGATGTCTTGCAGGCCGCTGCCCTTGAGGCGATCGGCGCGGCCTTCGACAGCTAGAATGGTGGCGTCGGAATTGGCGAGGATGACCAGCCCTTCCTTGCCCTGACGTTCGGCCAGGTAATCGATGGCCGGCAATGCTGCATCGATCAGCAGCCGATTGCTCGCCAACAGCACGTCGAGGCTCGCGCTCGATTCCAGCGCCAGTTCGTGCTTGGCATTGAAATGCACGCCATGGCTGAGGCTACGCCGCCACGACGCATCGATTTCCGCCCGTAACACGCCATCCGGGACTTCGCCCTCGAGATGGAGTTTTTCCCGGGCCAGCCGAGCTTCATGGTGCAACGTGGGATGAGTTGTTTTTATTAGCGTCATCAAGCGCTCCGGATCGGTCCGCCCTGCGCTTTTTTAAGATCAGCGCCCTGGCGCAATCTTTACGTTAACGTCAGGGCAATGGCAAGTGCCTTATGGCGCTTGCGTTTCATCCGTGGCACCGCGTCATCGTTCATCGCGAGCAGGCTCGCTCCCACGAGTTCAGCGTCGTCCAGAAATCTGCGGTTCAACTCAGTCAAGTGTGGGCAGCACGTCCTCGGCTTCGTTATGGCTCAAGCCGCCGACACACGGAATAAATAGCGAGCGCTTACACGTGAGGGGCGCCCGGTGCTTTGCTCGGTGTGGCGTATTGCGGCTTCAGGTGGCCGTCCTGATCGAGTAGCCAGGCATCCATGATCTGCCGTACCACGGGACCTGCGACGCGGCCGCCGGCCTCGCCGTTTTCGATCATCACCGAGATGACGATCTTCGGATGTTCAGCCGGGGCAAAACCGACGAACAAAGCGTTGTCGCGGTTACGCTCCAGGGTTTTCGCACGGTTGTAGCGCTCGCCTTGCTTGATCGCCACCACTTGCGCGGTACCACTCTTGCCGGCGATGCGGTACTGAGCGCCCTGCGCTGCCGCGCGCGCAATCCCGCGAGCGTCGTGCATCACCATTTGCATGCCGTGGTTAACCTGCTCCCAGTCACGCGGGTCTTTCAACAGGATGTTTGGCATTGGATGGTCATCCACTGGCGCAACACCGTCCACGGTTTTGGCCAGGTGCGGGCGATTCCAGACACCTTTGTTGGCGATCAGTGCCGTGGCCTGGGCGAGCTGCAATGGGGTGACCTGCATGTAACCCTGGCCGATGCCAAGGATCACAGTCTCACCCGGGAACCACGCCTGACGGCGCGTGGCACGCTTCCAGGCTTGCGATGGCATCAGGCCGGCAGACTCTTCGAACATGTCCAGCGATACTTTCTCGCCGAGGCCGAACATGGCCATGTAGTCATGCAGTCGGTCGATGCCCAGCTTGTGGGCCAGGTCGTAGAAGTAAGTGTCGTTGGAGCGCATGATCGCCGCGTCCATGTCCACCCAGCCATCGCCGCTGTGGTTCCAGTTGCGGTATTTGTGATCGAAGTCCGGGAGTTGGTAGTAACCAGGGTCGAAGACGCGGGTCTGCGGGGTAACGACGCCGGCGTCGAGGCCGGCAATGGCCACTTCCGGCTTGATGGTCGAGCCCGGTGCGTAGAGGCCGCGCAGCACGCGGTTGAACAGCGGCCGGTCAATGGAATCGTGCAGCGCTGCGTATTCCTTGAAGCTGATTCCGGTGACGAACAGGTTCGGGTCGAAACTCGGCTTGCTGACCATCGCGAGTACTTCGCCGGTCGACGGGTCGAGAGCGACCACCGAACCGCGACGATCACCCAAGGCTTCCTCGGCGGCTTCCTGAAGTTTGACGTCGAGGCTCAGTACGATGTTTTTGCCTGGGATCGGATCGGTGTGCTTGAGCACTCGCAGGACCCGGCCTTGAGCGTTGGTCTCGACCTCTTCGTAACCCACTTGGCCGTGCAACTGCGACTCGTAGAATTTTTCGATGCCGGTCTTGCCGATTGATTGAGTGCCACGGTATTCCACCGTGTCCAGGGCTTTGGACTCTTTCTCGTTGATGCGGCCGACGTAGCCGATCGAATGCGCAAAGTGCGCGCCCATCGGGTAGTGGCGAACAAATTGTGGCTCTACGTCGATCCCCGGCAGACGGAATTCGTTGACCGCCAACACGGCGATCTGTTCTTCGCTGAGCTCGTAGAACAAAGTGACCGGCACGAAAGGATGCCGGGTCTGCTTCATTGCCTTGTCGAACAGTACTCGATCTTCTGTCGGCAAGTGCAGGAGGCTGACGACTTCATCCAGCTCCTCTTTAACATCGGAGGCGCGTTCGCGGGTGATGGTCAGGTTGAAGCTGGGGCGGTTGTCCGCCAGAACCACGCCATTGCGGTCATAGATCAATCCGCGTGTGGGGGTGATCGGCAGGACGTGGACACGATTGTTTTCAGAGATTGTCGAGTGGTAGTCAAACTCGACCACTTCCAGGACATACATGCGCACGACCAGCGCGCAGGTAATGGCAACAACGAACAGGGCGCACGCCATCAGTCTTTTGTTGACCAGACGCGTCTCTTTTTCGTGGTCCTTTATGGGTATCGGTTGGGGCATTTCTGCAGCAGCTCTTTGACTAAAAAGGGGGGCGCCAATCCGTATGCTTGAAATCAGTCCGTTAAAAAAACGAGCTGCACCATACCAAAAACCGGGCGGTCAATTTAGTGGGATTTCTTCTAACGGGTGCGCCTTTTTCGCTACTGCACTTTCCCGCGGACAAAACAAAACCCCTACCTGCATACGCAGATAGGGGTTTCGGAATTTGATCTTGACGATGACCTACTCTCACATGGGGAAACCCCACACTACCATCGGCGATGCATCGTTTCACTGCTGAGTTCGGGATGGGATCAGGTGGTTCCAATGCTCTATGGTCGTCAAGAAATTCGGTAGCCAGGTCGTGGGCCTTTGCAGGTTCACGCTCCAGCGAATGGGTATGTGATAGCCAGGTGTTTTGTGAGTATCTCGAACTTTCGGTTCGTTTCGTCTTCACACACCGCAATCTGGTGCCCTTTGCCTTTCAGCTCGAAGCATGCAAATTGCTTGGGTGTTATATGGTCAAGCCTCACGGGCAATTAGTATTGGTTAGCTCAACGCCTCACAGCGCTTACACACCCAACCTATCAACGTCGTAGTCTTCGACGGCCCTTCAGGGGACTCAAGGTCCCAGTGAGATCTCATCTTGAGGCTAGTTTCCCGCTTAGATGCTTTCAGCGGTTATCTATTCCGAACATAGCTACCCGGCAATGCCACTGGCGTGACAACCGGAACACCAGAGGTTCGTCCACTCCGGTCCTCTCGTACTAGGAGCAGCCCCTCTCAAATCTCAAACGTCCACGGCAGATAGGGACCGAACTGTCTCACGACGTTCTAAACCCAGCTCGCGTACCACTTTAAATGGCGAACAGCCATACCCTTGGGACCGGCTTCAGCCCCAGGATGTGATGAGCCGACATCGAGGTGCCAAACACCGCCGTCGATATGAACTCTTGGGCGGTATCAGCCTGTTATCCCCGGAGTACCTTTTATCCGTTGAGCGATGGCCCTTCCATACAGAACCACCGGATCACTAAGACCTACTTTCGTACCTGCTCGACGTGTCTGTCTCGCAGTCAAGCGCGCTTTTGCCTTTATACTCTACGACCGATTTCCGACCGGTCTGAGCGCACCTTCGTACTCCTCCGTTACTCTTTAGGAGGAGACCGCCCCAGTCAAACTACCCACCATACACTGTCCTCGATCCGGATAACGGACCTGAGTTAGAACCTCAAAGTTGCCAGGGTGGTATTTCAAGGTTGGCTCCACGCGAACTGGCGTCCACGCTTCAAAGCCTCCCACCTATCCTACACAAGCAAATTCAAAGTCCAGTGCAAAGCTATAGTAAAGGTTCACGGGGTCTTTCCGTCTAGCCGCGGATACACTGCATCTTCACAGCGATTTCAATTTCACTGAGTCTCGGGTGGAGACAGCGCCGCCATCGTTACGCCATTCGTGCAGGTCGGAACTTACCCGACAAGGAATTTCGCTACCTTAGGACCGTTATAGTTACGGCCGCCGTTTACCGGGGCTTCGATCAAGAGCTTCGCGTTAGCTAACCCCATCAATTAACCTTCCGGCACCGGGCAGGCGTCACACCCTATACGTCCACTTTCGTGTTTGCAGAGTGCTGTGTTTTTAATAAACAGTCGCAGCGGCCTGGTATCTTCGACCGGCATGGGCTTACGCAGTAAATGCTTCACCCTCACCGGCGCACCTTCTCCCGAAGTTACGGTGCCATTTTGCCTAGTTCCTTCACCCGAGTTCTCTCAAGCGCCTTGGTATTCTCTACCCAACCACCTGTGTCGGTTTGGGGTACGGTTCCTGGTTACCTGAAGCTTAGAAGCTTTTCTTGGAAGCATGGCATCAACCACTTCGTGTTCTAAAAGAACACTCGTCATCAGCTCTCGGCCTTGGAATCCCGGATTTACCTAAGATTCCAGCCTACCACCTTAAACTTGGACAACCAACGCCAAGCTGGCCTAGCCTTCTCCGTCCCTCCATCGCAATAACCAGAAGTACAGGAATATTAACCTGTTTTCCATCGACTACGCTTTTCAGCCTCGCCTTAGGGACCGACTAACCCTGCGTCGATTAACGTTGCGCAGGAAACCTTGGTCTTTCGGCGTGGGTGTTTTTCACACCCATTGTCGTTACTCATGTCAGCATTCGCACTTCTGATACCTCCAGCAAGCTTCTCAACTCACCTTCACAGGCTTACAGAACGCTCCTCTACCGCATCACCTAAGTGATACCCGTAGCTTCGGTGTATGGTTTGAGCCCCGTTACATCTTCCGCGCAGGCCGACTCGACTAGTGAGCTATTACGCTTTCTTTAAAGGGTGGCTGCTTCTAAGCCAACCTCCTAGCTGTCTAAGCCTTCCCACATCGTTTCCCACTTAACCATAACTTTGGGACCTTAGCTGACGGTCTGGGTTGTTTCCCTTTTCACGACGGACGTTAGCACCCGCCGTGTGTCTCCCATGCTCGGCACTTGTAGGTATTCGGAGTTTGCATCGGTTTGGTAAGTCGGGATGACCCCCTAGCCGAAACAGTGCTCTACCCCCTACAGTGATACATGAGGCGCTACCTAAATAGCTTTCGAGGAGAACCAGCTATCTCCGAGCTTGATTAGCCTTTCACTCCGATCCACAGGTCATCCGCTAACTTTTCAACGGTAGTCGGTTCGGTCCTCCAGTTAGTGTTACCCAACCTTCAACCTGCCCATGGATAGATCGCCCGGTTTCGGGTCTATTCCCAGCGACTAGACGCCCTATTAAGACTCGCTTTCGCTACGCCTCCCCTATTCGGTTAAGCTCGCCACTGAAAATAAGTCGCTGACCCATTATACAAAAGGTACGCAGTCACCCAACAAAGTGGGCTCCCACTGCTTGTACGCATACGGTTTCAGGATCTATTTCACTCCCCTCTCCGGGGTTCTTTTCGCCTTTCCCTCACGGTACTAGTTCACTATCGGTCAGTCAGTAGTATTTAGCCTTGGAGGATGGTCCCCCCATATTCAGACAAAGTTTCTCGTGCTCCGTCCTACTCGATTTCATGACTAAGAGATTTTCGCGTACAGGGCTATCACCCACTATGGCCGCACTTTCCAGAGCGTTCCGCTAATCTCAAAGCCACTTAAGGGCTAGTCCCCGTTCGCTCGCCACTACTAAGGGAATCTCGGTTGATTTCTTTTCCTCAGGGTACTTAGATGTTTCAGTTCCCCTGGTTCGCCTCTTAAGCCTATGTATTCAGCTTAAGATAACCATCTTATGATGGCTGGGTTCCCCCATTCAGACATCTCCGGATCAAAGTCTGTTTGCCGACTCCCCGAAGCTTTTCGCAGGCTACCACGTCTTTCATCGCCTCTGACTGCCAAGGCATCCACCGTATGCGCTTCTTCACTTGACCATATAACCCCAAGCAATCTGGTTATACTGTGAAGACGACATTCGCCGAAAATTCGATTCTTGCTCCAAAGAGCAACTCACAAATTTTACCTTAGCCTGATCCGTTACCAGTGAAAGTAACGTCCAGTCTATCTTTCTATCACATACCCAAATTTTTAAAGAACGATCTAATCAAAGACTAGAAATCAACATTCATCACCATCTTGGTGGAATGCTCATTTCTAAGCTTTCAACAAACAGAAGCAGTAGTGGTGGAGCCAAACGGGATCGAACCGTTGACCTCCTGCGTGCAAGGCAGGCGCTCTCCCAGCTGAGCTATGGCCCCGTATTTCTACAGGTGTTTCCCACACAAAATTGGTGGGTCTGGGCAGATTCGAACTGCCGACCTCACCCTTATCAGGGGTGCGCTCTAACCAACTGAGCTACAGACCCAATTTCGGGCTGCTTCTTATCGTCTTCTTCAATGAATCAAGCAATTCGTGTGGGAACTTATGGAGCAGCTGATGTCGTCGATTAAGGAGGTGATCCAGCCGCAGGTTCCCCTACGGCTACCTTGTTACGACTTCACCCCAGTCATGAATCACACCGTGGTAACCGTCCTCCCGAAGGTTAGACTAGCTACTTCTGGTGCAACCCACTCCCATGGTGTGACGGGCGGTGTGTACAAGGCCCGGGAACGTATTCACCGCGACATTCTGATTCGCGATTACTAGCGATTCCGACTTCACGCAGTCGAGTTGCAGACTGCGATCCGGACTACGATCGGTTTTCTGGGATTAGCTCCACCTCGCGGCTTGGCAACCCTCTGTACCGACCATTGTAGCACGTGTGTAGCCCAGGCCGTAAGGGCCATGATGACTTGACGTCATCCCCACCTTCCTCCGGTTTGTCACCGGCAGTCTCCTTAGAGTGCCCACCATTACGTGCTGGTAACTAAGGACAAGGGTTGCGCTCGTTACGGGACTTAACCCAACATCTCACGACACGAGCTGACGACAGCCATGCAGCACCTGTCTCAATGTTCCCGAAGGCACCAATCCATCTCTGGAAAGTTCATTGGATGTCAAGGCCTGGTAAGGTTCTTCGCGTTGCTTCGAATTAAACCACATGCTCCACCGCTTGTGCGGGCCCCCGTCAATTCATTTGAGTTTTAACCTTGCGGCCGTACTCCCCAGGCGGTCAACTTAATGCGTTAGCTGCGCCACTAAGAGCTCAAGGCTCCCAACGGCTAGTTGACATCGTTTACGGCGTGGACTACCAGGGTATCTAATCCTGTTTGCTCCCCACGCTTTCGCACCTCAGTGTCAGTATCAGTCCAGGTGGTCGCCTTCGCCACTGGTGTTCCTTCCTATATCTACGCATTTCACCGCTACACAGGAAATTCCACCACCCTCTACCATACTCTAGCTCGACAGTTTTGAATGCAGTTCCCAGGTTGAGCCCGGGGATTTCACATCCAACTTAACGAACCACCTACGCGCGCTTTACGCCCAGTAATTCCGATTAACGCTTGCACCCTCTGTATTACCGCGGCTGCTGGCACAGAGTTAGCCGGTGCTTATTCTGTCGGTAACGTCAAAACACTTACGTATTAGGTAAATGCCCTTCCTCCCAACTTAAAGTGCTTTACAATCCGAAGACCTTCTTCACACACGCGGCATGGCTGGATCAGGCTTTCGCCCATTGTCCAATATTCCCCACTGCTGCCTCCCGTAGGAGTCTGGACCGTGTCTCAGTTCCAGTGTGACTGATCATCCTCTCAGACCAGTTACGGATCGTCGCCTTGGTGAGCCATTACCTCACCAACTAGCTAATCCGACCTAGGCTCATCTGATAGCGCAAGGCCCGAAGGTCCCCTGCTTTCTCCCGTAGGACGTATGCGGTATTAGCGTCCGTTTCCGAGCGTTATCCCCCACTACCAGGCAGATTCCTAGGCATTACTCACCCGTCCGCCGCTCGCCACCAGGTACAAGTACCCGTGCTGCCGCTCGACTTGCATGTGTTAGGCCTGCCGCCAGCGTTCAATCTGAGCCATGATCAAACTCTTCAGTTCAAACATCTTTGGGTTTTTAAGAAACCCTAAACTTGGCTCAGCAATCGTTGGTTACATCTTTGATTTCTCGCGGAGTAACTTGTGATGCTGATAATCTTGTTGACTATCAGTCTGACTCCACAAGCACCCACACGAATTGCTTGATTCAGTTGTTAAAGAGCGGTTGGTTAAGATCTTTCGTCTCAACCGAGGCGCGCATTCTACAGCAGCCTCTGTTGCTGTCAAGCGGTTATTTTTCGAAGTTTTCAAAGTTTCCTTTGCAACTTCAACCACTTGCGCTTTCGATCTCTCGTTAGCGGGAGGCGAATTCTACAGCGTTACTCGCTGCTGTCAACACCTCTTTTACACCGCTTTCGACCGAGAAGATCGAACCGTCAAAAGCGCCAAACCACCTCGCTCTTTCAACTCCTTCTGGGCTTCAATGACCTGAAGCAACTCGCTGCCGAAAACCGCATAACTCATTGTTTACCAAGGAGTTTTCCGTTTCGACTGCGCCGGAAGTGGGGCGAATTATAGACTTCCAGAATCTGCCGTCAATCCTTAATTACGCTTTTCTATAAGGACGGCCAAAATCACAGCTTATATATAGACGCGCCCGCCATGAATGCGCAGTATATTGCCCAATACCACTCTCGTTTCCTACTTCGGACAATGCCACGCCATGAATGACCAACCTCGCAGCCTTGCCTCGACTCTGTTTTCGGTTGGCCTGCTATTGATAGCCATGGCATCAATCCAGTCAGGAGCCTCCCTGGCTAAAAGCATGTTCCCCATTATCGGCGCGCAAGGAACCACCACACTGAGGCTGATCTTCGCCAGCGTGATCATGATGCTGATACTGCGCCCCTGGCGAGCGAAGTTCACCGCGAAATCCTTGCGCACCGTCATCGTCTACGGAATGGCGTTGGGCGGCATGAACTTCCTCTTCTATATGTCATTGCAAACCGTCCCCCTCGGTATCGCGGTTGCGCTGGAATTCACCGGTCCACTGGCGGTAGCCATCTACGCCTCACGTCGCGCGATCGACTTTTTGTGGATCGCCCTGGCAGCCGTCGGCTTGCTACTGTTAATACCTATGGGAGAAACAACCGCGGGGATTGATCTGGTAGGCGCCGGTTATGCATTGGGCGCAGGTGTCTGCTGGGCGCTGTACATTCTGTTCGGCCAAAAGGCCGGTGCCGACAATGGCGTGCAGACCGCGGCACTGGGGGTGATGATTGCGGCACTTTTTGTAGCCCCTATCGGCATCGTTCATGCTGGTGCCGCACTACTCACTCCCTCACTGATCCCAGTGGCCATCGCTGTCGCCATTCTATCTACCGCAGTGCCCTACACGCTGGAGATGGTCGCCCTCACCCGCATCCCTACCCGGACATTCGGTACATTGATGAGCATTGAACCTGCGATCGGCGCGCTGTCAGGCCTGTTGTTTCTGCAGGAGTACCTTTCATTGTCACAATGGATGGCCATCATCTGCATCATTCTGGCCTCCATAGGCGCGACCATGACGATGGGGAGTGCAGCCAAGCCTGCTGTCACTGCAGATTGAGCCAGGATTTGACGAGGGTCTGGTATTTGTCGCGCAATTAGGCCATGTTTAGACCCATAACCCAGTGTCAGACATGGATTTTTTCAGATAGGGATATCAGAACGCTTCAAGCGAAAGCGAATGCAGCCAGACCCGGGCGCAAAGATCCGGGAACGCTATAAGGACAGTAATGAAACGAATTTTGGTATTGATCGCCGTACTTGCGGTTGCGGGCTGCGCGGCGACATCGAAAACCCAGGTAAAACACGGCAAGAGAGGGCTGCATATCAACTGTTCCGGGCTGTCATCATCCTGGGACAAGTGCTACACCAGCGCCGCCAACTCGTGCGCTCCAAAAGGTTACAAGGTCATCGCCAAGTCAGGGGACACTGTGGAAGAACCAGGCGATTACCCGTTCGGCCTCAACCCTGCCGGCTATACCAGCCGCAGCATGATCGTCATCTGCAAATAGATCGATGCCGCCTTGTCAGGTTCGTGGACCTGCGATCTGGCGGCCAATCTCATCGTAGCTGGATTTCAGGACCGCACGCTGAATGTCCGGCGTGGCCAGCATTCGAGCAATAACCAACGCACCGATACATTGCGACAGAATCGCCCAGGCCAGGCTGTCGCTTTCCAGAACTTGTGCCCAACTCTTCTGAAGCCGACAAATCCAGTTCTCCGCTTGTTGACGAATTATCACGTCTGAACGTGCAATCTCGGCCCCTAATGCCGGCAAAGCACAACCCGATTCCGGATGCTCGACATGGGCCATGCTCAGGTAGTGTTTCAGGCAGCGCTGGAACTTCTCAGGATTCAGGTCTGCCCCTAACCGCTCCAGGCTTTGAGACAGTTCACGCTCGACGATTGAAGCGAACAGCTCATCCTTTGACGAAAAGTGACTGTAGAAAGCCCCGCCACTCAAGCCGATCGCCTTCATCAAACCATCGACGCCTACCGTTGAAAAACCCGACTTCTTGGCCGACACCGCACTGCTTTCAAGTAGTTTCTCTTTGGTTTCCAGTTTGTGATTGGCCGAGTAACGCATTGCCTTGCCCTCAGGATTGATCGCCTTGACGCTTGCCGGATCGTAGCATAACGTTCGTTTAGTTAACGATCGTTTAGCAAAGGGATCTACCCATGAATAACAAGAAGGTCGTACTGGTTGTCGGTGCAGGGGATGCCACTGGCGGCGCAATTGCAAAGCGCTTTGCGCAGGAAGGATTTGTGGCGTGTGTCACCCGCCGCAGCGCGGACAAACTCCAGCCGCTGGTGGACGCCATCAAGGCCGATGGAGGTGAAGCCCACGGGTTTGCCTGCGATGCGCGCAAGGAAGAGGACGTGATTGCGTTGGTTGAGCAGATCGAAAGCCAGATCGGCCCAATCGAAGCGTTCGTCTTCAACATCGGCGCCAATGTGCCTTGCAGCATTCTCGAAGAAACCGCGCGCAAATATTTCAAGATCTGGGAAATGGCCTGTTTCTCAGGATTCCTCAACGCTCGTGAAGTGGCCAAGCGCATGGCCAAGCGTCAACGCGGGACTATTTTGTTCACCGGTGCTACCGCCGGCCTGCGTGGGGCCTCAGGATTTGCGGCGTTCGCCGGCGCCAAGCACGGGATTCGTGCCTTGGCGCAAAGCATGGCGCGTGAACTGGGGCCGATGAACATTCACGTCGCCCATGTTGTAGTCGACGGTGCCATCGATACCGATTTTATCCGCGAGAGCTTCCCCGAAAAGTACGCGACCAAGGACCAGGACGGCATTCTCAATCCAGAGCACCTTGCCGAGAACTACTGGTATCTCCACAGCCAGCCCCGTGATGCATGGACCTTCGAGCTGGACCTGCGCCCCTGGAGCGAACGCTGGTAAGCCCTCCCCCACAATAATAAACAGAGCGCATCGACCATGAGCAAAACCGTGGAGTTCTACTTCGACCTCGGCAGCCCCGCCACCTACCTGGCCTATACCCAGCTACCGAAGATCTGTGAGCAGACCGACAGCCAGTTGATCTACATACCCATCTTGCTGGGCGGCGTCTTCAAAGCCACAGGTAACGCCTCCCCCGCGGCTATCCCCGCCAAGGGTCGCTACATGTTTCAAGATCTGGACCGCTACGCCAAGCGCTATGGCGTGGCACTGAAGTTCAATCCCCACTTTCCTATCAACACCCTGATGCTGATGCGCGCCGTCACCGGCATGCAATTGCGCCATCCTGAACGCTTTCAGGCATTCATCGATTGCCTGTTTCACGCCCTCTGGGTTGAAGGCCGCAGCCTCGATGATCTGGCGACCGTCGCGTCAGTACTGACACAGAACGGTTTCGATCCAAATGAAGTCCTGGCCCTGACCGCCGACGAGGAAGTCAAAGCCACTCTCAAGGACAACACAGAGAAAGCAGTGCAACGGGGTGTATTTGGTGCCCCGAGCATGTTTGTCGATAATCAGCTGTTCTTCGGTCAGGATCGCCTGGACTTCGTCGTTGAAGCCCTGAGTTAGATCTCGACAACCAACCGCCCCTGCGCAGCTCCCGAAACGAGCAGCTCATGGGCGGCCTCGGCGGTTTGCAGCGTGAACTGCCGAGGGTCGAGCAAAGGTCTCAACTGACCCGTCTCGATCAACCGCGCAGCCTCCCTAAGTATCTCCCCGTGATGCTCACGCCCCTTGCCAGTCAGCAACGGCAACAAGGTAAACACTCCAGAATAAGTCGCCCCACGAAACGAGAGCGGCGCCACACTGTGCTGCCCCCATCCGAGACAACTCACGACATGCCCCTCGTAGACCCGAGCAGCCTTGAATGAAGCGTCCAGCGTCTCACCCCCCACCGTGTCGTAGACAATGTCGAAGCCCTCCCCCGCCGTGTGCTCAGCCACATACTCCTCAACCGAAGATTTTCGATAATCAATAAACGTCGCACCGAACCCTTCGATGATCGCCTGCTTCCCGGCCGACCCGGTGGCAAATACGTCAGCACCGAAAGCCCGGGCAATTTGTATAGCCACATGCCCGACACCGCCCGCACCGCCGTGAATCAGCACCTTCTGACCCGCCCGCACCCGCGCACGATCCACCAACCCTTCCCACGCCGTAATCAGTACCAACGGCAACCCAGCCGCCTCGCGCATGCTCAGATTGCCTGGCTTGCGTGCCAGCAGCCGTGCATCGACGGCGGCGTATTCAGCCAGTGAACCCTGCGCACCGCCAATACCGGTGGCCATTGCATAGACCTCATCCCCCGGCAGCCATTCACTGACACCCTCCCCCAATGCCGCCACTGTTCCCGCGAGATCAATACCCAATACGGCCGGCAATGACTGACGCGCATGAGCAGCCTGACCCGAGCGAATCTTTCCATCCAAAGGGTTCACCCCACTGGCCTTGATCCTGACCAATACCTGACCGGCCTCAGGCACAGGCCGTGGAACGGAAGCCAAGCGTAAAGGCCCGTTGGCCGAGTCAACAATCAGAGCGCGCATTTCAAGTGAGTCAGTCATTTCGCAATTTCCCGTCAGAGGTGGCTGTGGGATAAATCCTCCTCCCGTTCACTCATGCCGATAAGACGCTATATAGCTATAGTGACCATGCCCATTTGGCATCAATGAGAAACCCCGTGGACAAACTCAATGCAATGGCGATCTTCGTTCGCGTTGTCGAACGTGGCAGCTTTTCTGCCGTCGCCCGGGAATTGCAGACCAGCCAGCCGACCATCAGCAAAGTGCTGCGAGCACTGGAAACTGAGCTGGGTGGAAAGTTGATTTCTCGTAGCACACGACAACTATCCCTGACCGACGAAGGTCAGCGGTACTACAGCGAATGTCGACATATCCTGGCGGCCGTAGACGCCGCAGAACACAGCTTTCACTCCGGCCGCGAAGCTGTCGCCGGCAACCTGAAAGTCGGATCGTCCGTGAGTTTCGGGCGTTTACAGATTGCTCCGCGACTGCCGGCATTCCTCAAAAAACATCCTCAAGTGCAGATTGATCTGCAACTGAGCGATCAAAATCAGGACCTGGTCAGTGAAGGGCTGGACGTCACGTTCAGGATCGGCGAGTTGAACGACAGCGGATTGATTGCCCGCCGCATCGGCACCACCCACCGAGTAACTGTCGCAGCGCCCGAGTACCTTGCGCAGCACGGCCAGCCGCAAACGCCCGAAGAATTACGCGGACACAACTGCCTGCTGTTCAACCTGCTGAACAGTCAGAACCTGTGGGTTTACGAGAGAGAGAGACAACGTCACGAAGTGCGAATCAAGGGCAACGCACAAAGCAACAACTCCGAGGCGATCCGCGAGATGGTACTGGGGGGATTGGGGATTTCGCTGTCGCCGGTCTGGCTGTTCAGCGAGGACTTGAAGGCAGGACGCGTGACCGCGATTTTGCTGGAATACAGCGCCCAGTCGCTGCCGATTCATGCCGTGTCCCCGGCGAATCGTCGCCAATCCGCCAGGGTCAAAGCCTTCGTCGACTACATGAGCCAGGCGCTCGAAGAAGCGCCTGAACTCCAACCGATCAAATAGCCGCAGTCCGGGTGTTCAACCACTCAAGGGCTGCGCCGTCGAGCAACGGGCTCAAGCGCTGGCGCACCTCGGCGTGGTAGGCGTTGAACCATTGTTTTTCGTCGTCAGTCAGCAGCGACGGTTCCAGGCAACGAGTGTCGATCGGGCACAAGGTCAGGGTTTCGAATTTCAGGAACTCACCGAATTCGCTTTTACCTGCCTCGCGGTTCAACACCAGGTTCTCGATCCGCACACCCCAGCGGCCCGGACGGTAAGTGCCCGGTTCGATGGACGTAATCATGCCAGGCTGCATAGCCGTTTGCGGTGCCGCAGCGGCCTGATAGGCGATGACCTGCGGGCCTTCATGCACGTTGAGGAAGTAGCCAACGCCGTGACCGGTGCCGTGACCGTAATCAACGCTTTCAGCCCAGATCGGCGCGCGGGCAATCGAATCGAGCAACGGCGAGAGAATGCCACGAGGGAATTGCGCACGGGACAACGCAATCACGCCTTTGAGCACCCGCGTGCAATCGCGCTTCTGCTCATCGGTCGGCGTACCGACCGGCACCATCCGCGTGATGTCAGTGGTGCCGCCCAAATACTGGCCGCCGGAATCGATCAACAACAGACCGTCGCCTTCGATCACCGCGTGTTCTTCTTCGGTGGCGTGGTAGTGCGGCATTGCGCCATTGGCGTTGAACGCGGCAATGGTGTTGAAGCTCAGCGATACATAGCCCGGACGTCGGGTACGCGCCGCCGTCAGGTGTTCGTCGATGGTCAGTTCGGTGATGCGCTCACGGCCCAACGCGGTGTCCAGCCAGGTGAAGAATTCACACAGCGCCGCGCCGTCCTGCTCCATGGCCTGACGAATGTGCTCGGCATCGGCCAGGCTTTTCTGTGACTTGGCCAACGTCGTCGGGTTCAGGCCTTCGATCAGCTTCACGCCGCTGTCCAGGTTATCCAGCAAGCCGGCGGTAACGCGCGCCGGATCGACTTGCAGGCTCGCCCCGCTCGGCACAGCGCGCAGGGCGTCGGCCACTTCGCTGTAATCGCGCAGGGTCACGCCGTCCTGTTCGAGGGTTGCGCGCAGCTTGGTATCGACCTTGCTCAGAGCCACGAACAGGGTGGCCTGCTCTTGGCTGATCAACGCGAAAGAAACAAACACTGGGTTGAACGACACGTCACCGCCGCGCAAGTTGAACAGCCAAGCGATGTCATCAAGGGTGGCAATGAAATGCCAGTCGGCACCGCGATCGTTCAAAACCTCACGCAGCTTCGCCAGTTTCTCGCCGCGGCTGACCGTCGCCTGAGGCGGCAGGTGTTGATAGATCGGTTCATTTGGCAGCGTCGGACGGTCGCTCCAGACTTCGTTCAGAACATCGATATCAGTGCGCAAACGTGCGCCGCGCTCTTCGAGCTTGCTACCCAACGTACGCGCCGAAGCCACGGCCATCACCGCGCCATCTACCGCGACGACGCCGCCTTCAGGGGTTTGCTCGGCCAGCCAGTCCAGCGGGCCGGGTTGACCCGGTTGCAGCTTGACCAGTTCGATGCCGCTGCCCTTGAGTTCCTTGGTCGCTTGCTCCCAATAACGACTGTCGGCCCAGACGCCTGCAAAGTCCGGCGTAACGATCAGCGTGCCGACCGAGCCATGGAAGCCCGACAGCCATTGCCGTCCTTGCCAGTAACCCGGCAGATATTCCGACAGGTGCGGGTCGGCCGACGGCACCAACAGAGCGTGAATGCCCTCCCGGCTCATCAGTTCGCGGGTTTGCGCCAGGCGTTGAGGCACCGATCCATTGATCGAAGGCTGCGTACTCATCATGTCTCCTGCTAATCACTTCATCATTATTGTTGAGTGTCGATCAACGCCGACACTTTCAGACCTTATTGCCAAAATGCCGGAGCACTGGCGCAGGCCGCTTTAATCAGCTGTACCGCTTGGTCGATGTCTTGCTCGGTGGTGAACCGGCCGAGACTCAAGCGAATGGTGCGACTCGCCGAGCGGGCGTCATGCCCCAGGGCCAGCAGCACATGGGAAGGCGCATTACTGGCGGAGTTGCAGGCCGAGGTCGCGGAGAACGCGATCGAGGTGCTCAACGCCGCAGAATTGAACTCGCCTTCGCTGAAGGTCAGGCTCAAGGTATGAGGGATGCGCTGGGTCGGACTGCCATTGAGGCGTACCCCGGGAATGCTCAGCAATTGCTCAAGCAAGCGTTCACGCAACCGCACGATCGTGGCTTTCTCTTCATCGAACGAAGCGGCCGCCAAGGCGAACGCCACACCCATGGCCGCAATCTGATGAGTCGCCAGGGTGCCGGAACGCAAACCGCCCTCGTGACCACCGCCATGAATCTGCGCCTGCAAACGCTGCTGCGCGCGTGGCCCGACGTACAACGCGCCGATGCCTTTGGGGCCGTAAATCTTGTGGGCGGAAAATGACATCAGATCCACTGGCAACCGGGCCAGGTCAATCAGCACTTTGCCTGCACCTTGAGCCGCGTCGACATGGAACAACGCATCGCGAGCACGCACGACTTCGCCGATGGCCGAGATGTCGTTGACCGTGCCCAACTCGTTGTTGACCAGCATCAACGACACCAGAAAGGTGTCTTCGCGCATTGCTTCGCTGACCGCTTGCGGGGTTATCAAACCCTCGGCGTCAGGCACCAGATAAGTCACCGCAACACCGCCGTCCTGCAACTGCTTTGCCGTGTCGAGAATCGCTTTGTGTTCGATCTGGCTGGTGATGATGTGGCCGCCAGAAACACCGCGGGCCTGGGCCACGCCCTTGAGGGCAAGGTTGTTCGATTCGGTGGCGCCGGAGGTCCAGACGATCTGGTCCGGCTGGGCGCCGACCAGTTCGGCGACCTGCTGCCGCGCCTGCTCGACCGATTGTCGGGCCTGTTGACCGAACGCATGGGAGCTGGACGCTGGATTGCCGAAGTTGCCGGTAAAACCCAGACACTCGACCATGACCTTGATGACTCGTTCATCCACCGGCGTGGTGGCGGCGTAGTCGAAATACAGAGGACGCTTATTCATAGAAGACTCGCAGAGCATGTTCCGGGATCAGGAGGCTCGTCACTGAAACGCCAAACGCAGCCTCGTGAGCTGCGCCGTTCGTTCAGAGCGTTAGAAATACCTGATCGGAGGCCGTTAAAGAAGAACAACTTCATTTAAAAGTGCGTAGGAACGCTCCTGAAGGCGAGCTTAACAGGCATCGGGCAAGCGGTTGAAGCAATGCGTCAGCTAAAGCTTTCGACCAACAACGGATACAGCGAAGCCACCAGCAGCAAGGCCATGCCCCAGTTGAACAGCCGCAACCAGCGGCGATCCTTCAGCACGTTGCGCAACAACGTGCCGCAGCCGGCCCAGACACTGACGCTCGGCAGGTTGATCAAGGCGAACACCGCTGCAATCACGATCACGTTGGTGAAATAACCCTGCATGGGCGTGTAGGTGCTGATTGCGCCGATGGCCATGATCCAGGCCTTGGGATTGACCCACTGGAACGCCGCTGCGCCCAAATAGCTGATCGGTTTGCTCTCGCCCTTTTCATTCTCGGAAACCGGTCCCGAATGGGCGATTTTCCACGCCAGATACAGCAAATACGCCGCGCCGACGTAACGCAGCACGCTGTAGAGCAAAGGATAGGTTTGAAACACTGCGCCCAAGCCAAACCCCACCGCCACGACGAGCACGAAGAAGCCGCAGGTGATGCCAAGCATGTGAGGGATGGTGCGGTTGAAACCGAAGTTCACACCCGATGCCAACAACATCGTGTTGTTCGGGCCGGGAGTGATCGAGGTGACAAGCGCAAACAGGGCAAAGCCCAATAGCAGATCGAGTGAGAGCGTCATGGTGGCAGTCCATTGGGTCAGTCAGGTACTGACCCTATCGCAGGCCTTCAGGGAAACCCATGGACAGTTGCGTAAAACTTCAAGCGGTACAGTTTTCGCTCAGCTAGGACGACCGTGAAGCTGTACAGCACGTTCAGCGTTCATCTCGCCTTGTTTGTCGAAACTGAACGACTTTTGCGGTTGGCCGAGCAGCTCGGCTTTTTTCGCATGGTATTCGTCGAACGACAAACCGCGACGATTCAACGCCTCAAGTGCCAACTCTCTGGTTTCTTCTGCGGTGTACGGCCGTAATTCCGGGGAAACATGGCTGGCACATCCAGTGAGCACGGAGACCGCAAGCAGCAAGAAAGCAGCGATTGGAGGTTTCATTGTGAGTGTCCTGACATCTGGGTTCGAGGCAATGAACACAGGCTACGCCGGGCATCCGATCTGCAGAAATCAACGCTCTCGATAGTGGCTATCGACTTTGGCTAACGCCGCTGAGGCAGAACGTTTTATATCTCCAAATGATCTATTAATATTAATTTAATGTCTTTTACGGAATAAAGCTGGACCTTTATAAACCTGTCATCGCTTCAGACACTCCATGAACCATGTCCCTGCCGATCCCGACTTTCTATTCATAGCCTTCTATTCATGGAGCCTGCCCATGCAACTGCTGACCTTACCGCCCTCGCCCGCCCTGGCCACCTCGATCCGCGCCACGGCGCAGGTGTTCGAAGACCCCAGATCCCAGGCTTTGCTCGCCCATATTCGACAAGTCGCGCCCAGTGAAGCCAGCGTGCTGATCATCGGTGAAACCGGCACCGGCAAGGAGCTGGTGGCACGGCATGTCCACAACCTCAGCGCCCGGCGCAACCGGCCATTTGTGGCGGTGAACTGCGGCGCGTTTTCCGAATCCCTGGTGGAGGCCGAGTTGTTCGGCCATGAAAAAGGTGCCTTTACCGGTGCGCTGAGCGCCAAGGCCGGCTGGTTCGAGGAGGCTGATGGCGGCACGTTGTTCCTTGATGAAATCGGCGATTTGCCGATCGCGATCCAGGTTAAGTTATTGCGGGTCTTGCAGGAGCGCGAAGTGGTGCGCCTGGGTTCGCGCAAGAGCATTCCCATCAATGTGCGTGTGCTGGCGGCGACCAACGTGCAACTGGAGAAAGCCATCAACGCCGGGCATTTCCGTGAGGATTTGTACTACCGCCTCGACGTCGTCAGCTTGGAATTAAGCCCCCTGCGCGACCGCCCCGGCGACATCCTGCCGCTGA
This sequence comes from Pseudomonas frederiksbergensis, assembly GCF_900105495.1. Taxonomy (NCBI): domain Bacteria; kingdom Pseudomonadati; phylum Pseudomonadota; class Gammaproteobacteria; order Pseudomonadales; family Pseudomonadaceae; genus Pseudomonas; species Pseudomonas frederiksbergensis. The sequence goes on from NZ_FNTF01000002.1 coordinate 5,431,096, forward strand.
CACGGCATTTCATCGAAGCCTACAGCCAGCGCCTCGGCTACGGCACCATCACCATTAGCAAGGAGGCCGAACTGAAACTGCGCGGCTACGGCTGGCCGGGCAATATTCGCGAATTGGAAAATGTCATTCATCACACACTGTTGATCTGCCGTAACGGCGTGATCGAACGCGACGACCTGCGCCTGTCGAACCTACGCATCGAGCGTCAGGACGATTACCACAGCACCATCGATGACTCAGCGGAAGCCCAGCTCGACCGGGCTTTTCAAAAGCTCTTCGAAGAACAAGCCGGAGCGCTGCACGAGAAAGTCGAAGACGCGTTGCTGCGAGCCGCCTATCGCTTCAGCCATTACAACCAGGTACACACCGCCGCGCTGCTGGGCTTGAGCCGCAACGTAACCCGCACGCGACTGATCAAGATCGGCGAACTGGCGGTGAACAAGCGCCGCCCCACGGAAAATCTCCAGGGCGAGCGTGTCATGCAGCTGTCGATCTAACCCACGAGATTGCAGTGAAGGGCGTTGTCGTGGCTGCGTTCCAGGCTATGCAGGACCTGGAACGAGCCAAAGGTCACAGTTTTCGCCTGATGGGTGCGAATCAGTTGCCAGAAATCCTGCTCGCCGCTTTCAAAGCTCTGGAACGCGGCCTCTCCCGCCTCGCGTGTTTGCCATTGCAGGTAGTTGAGCACTCGTCGGCCATCATCGCTGGCCTGGATGCTGGCACTCAGAAATCCTGTGAAGTCCTGGGCCAGACGTTCGGTCTGTTTCGACAGTGCCGATACCAACGCGGGCTGTTGATGGGGTTCGATCTCGAATTCGATCAATTGGGTGAAGCTGCGATTTTTCTCTGACGCTTGCATGAAGAGTCCCCACTGACGTGTAAGCCGGATCTTGCGATCCGAAGGCCTGCAGGGTAAAACCTCGAGTTAACTTGAGGTCAAGGGGCATTTTTCAAATGATCACCTCGGAAAATCTGCACAAGGAACTCACCGTCGGCCAAGTGGCTGCGCGCAGCGGCGTCGCGGTCACGGCGCTGCACTTTTATGAGTCCAAGGGTTTGATCAAAAGCAATCGCAACCAGGGCAACCAGCGACGTTATCCACGGGAAGTGCTGCGGCGGGTGGCATTGATCAAAGTAGCCCAGCGATTGGGGATTCCGCTGGCGGAGATTGGCGAGGCGCTCAAGTCCCTGCCGGATAACCGAGCACCGACGGCGGCGGACTGGAAGGTGTTGTCGGCGCAGTGGAGTCGGGATCTGGATGAGCGGATCAATCAACTGACCTTGCTGCGGGACAAGCTCAATGGCTGCATTGGTTGTGGTTGTCTGTCGATGGAGGCATGTCCGCTGCGCAACTTTGGCGATGTGCTGGGGGAACGCGGGCCAGGGGCGCAGCTCCTTGGTTGATGGCTGAACAGTGCTGATGCAGCCGCGGGCGGTGATCTTTTTTGTGAACTTGGTAAATGCTGGGGATCAAAATCAAGACATCGCCATTTTTGGCAGCGCCTACACTTGATGATCCTGCTGAAAAGCGGCGAAGTGAAATCTTCCATCTACAAAAAAATCAGGGAGAACGATCATGAGTGTCAAACCTATTCCCGAGGGTTATCACAGCATTACCCCCTATCTGGGCATTCAAAAAGCGGCGGAAGCCATCGAGTTCTACAAGAAAGCCTTTGGCGCCACCGAAGTCATGCGCCTGTCCATGCCCGATGGCGGCATCGGCCACGCCGAACTGCGCATCGGCGATTGCCCGATCATGCTTGGCACGCCGTGCGATCAGGGGCCGCTGAGCAATCCCGACACGTCGCCGTCCGTGGGGCTGCATCTGTATGTGAACGATGTAGACAAGTCCTACAAACAGGCGATTGCGGCTGGCGGCATCGTGGTGTCCGAGGTCAAGGATCAGTTTTATGGTGACCGCTCGGGGACCTTGAAGGATCCCTATGGGCATCTGTGGTTTCTGGCCACGCGCAAGGAAGATCTGACTCAGGAGCAGATTGAGCAGCGGGCGCAGGAGATGTTCAAGCAGGGTTGAGCCAATGATCGCTCCCACGCTCTGCGTGGTAATGCCTCAATGGACGCTCCGCGTCCGCTTCTGGGACGCGGAGCGTCCCGGGCTGCATTCCCACGCAGAGCGTGGGAACGATCGTGGATCACTCGCCTACAGCCAAACGATATCGCGAAACATTATCTTTCATCTCCCCCTTCAGGATTTCCGACGCTCATCCGTCTTATCTAGATGCAGTCGGCCCGCGTAGGCAAAAGCCACAGCCCGGCCTTTCATGGACCTCATCGCTGGGAAGCCCTCAGCGACGGCCCGCTCATCGAAACAAGACCTTTAATCATGTCGAAGAAATCCCGTTCAAAACTCTGGTTTCTGGTCCATAGCTGGCTGGCATTGCCGATCTGGTTTTTCGTACTGATCGTCTGCGTGACCGGCACCCTGGCGGTGGTTAGCCAGGAAATCGTCTGGCTGGCCAACCCGCAGATGCGCGCCAGCCAACCCTCGGACAATGCGCCTCTGCTCAGCTATGACCAGATCATTGCTGCGATCAAAAAGGCTGAGCCCAATACTCTGGTTGAGGCCATCAGCCGACCCGATGAATCGCACTTTGCCCTCGACGTGGACGTCAGCTACCCCGACGGTCGCTCGGTGACGGTTTACGTCAATCCCTATAGCGGCGTCATTCAGGGCACGGCGCCGCAGTTCAATTTCAAGGCGTTTACCCGTGCGCTGCATGGCTGGTGGCTGGTGCCGTTCACCAACGGTTATAGCTGGGGCTGGTACCTGGTGTCGTTTCTCAGCCTGCCATTGCTGGCTTCGTTGGTCACCGGGCTGGTGGTCTACAAGCGCTTCTGGAAAGGCTTCTTGCGACCGACGTTGCGCATTCGTCACGGTGCCCGGATTTTCTGGGGCGACTTTCACCGCCTCAGCGGCATCTGGTCGATCTGGTTCATCGCGGTGATTTCCATCACCAGCACCTGGTTCCTGATTCAGGCGTTCATGTTCGACAATCAGATCTCGATCAGCACCGCGCCGGTGACGGCTGTGGTCCCGCGTGAAAGTGTCCCGCTGACGGCCGACGGTTCACCAGCGCCGATGATCAGCCTGGAAACAGCAATCCGCGAAGCCGAGGAACGTATTCCCGGCCTGGACGACAGCTTCGTCAGCCTGCCCGCCAATGCCTATAGCTACCTCTCGGTGGGTGGGCGCAGTTGGTATCCGCTGATGTTCCAGACCGCCGACATCAACCCTTACACCGGCGACATCGCCGCCGCCCGCCTGTTGTCGGATCGTTCCGGCCTGGAGCTGGTAACCGAGTCCATGCGTCCGCTGCACACCGGGGATTTCGGTGGCATCTGGATCAAGCTGATCTGGTTCTTCTTCGGCCTGATCCTGAGCATGATGGTGCTCAGCGGCTTGTTGATCTGGACCAAACGCACCGCCCTGGCCACGGCCAATGCCCTCAAGCGCAACCATAAACGCCCGCGCAGTCAGGCTGCTGCGGTTGCGAGCCATGAAGCCACGGAGGTCAGCCAATGAGTCTGTTCATCGCTGATAAACCGGGCTCGAAACTGAGCCGTTTCTGGCACAAATGGCGCTTCCACATCAACATCCTGCTGTTGCTGGTGCCGCTGGGGTTCATGCCCAAGTACTTCGCCGATGCTGCGCTGTTTCGCGGTGACACCGGCCTGGGCGAGCGGGAAATCGGCGAGGTTCAGGTGGGGCCCTGGAGCCTGCGCCTGGCCGAGTTGCGCAACGACGCCCCGACCCTCGATGGTCCGGCCGGCTACATGAAGAGCTTCAACGCGGCGTTGTGCGACAGCTGCCGCGATCAGGTCAAGGCGACGTACCTGCGCATTGGCAAACCGCGCAGCCTGCGCGCCGCCGGGGTGATTTTCTTCGGCACGCCGTATCGCATGGGCGCGATGTTGCCGATCCCCGAGAAGACCAAAACCGACGCCGAACTGTGGATCACCATGGAAGGCTGGGATGGCGCCATGCACCAGGCCTCCATCCCCCTGAGCCAGGCATCCCCGGCCACCCTCGCCTGGCTGAATCAACAAGGAGGCAAACCATGATTAACGCTTTACGTCCGTTGAGCGCCGCGCTGCTGTTGCTTTGCGCCGGTTTCAGCGCCAGCGCTCTGGCCCACAACCCGATGTGCGAATGCAAAGCCATCGACGCCGAGCAGATCAAATGCACCGGCGGCTTCTCCGACGGCAGCGGCGCGCCGGGGGTGACCCTGGACGTGATCGGCTACGACGAAACCATCCTGGTGCCGGGCAAGCTCGGCGCCGATTCGACCCTGACTTTCAAGAAGCCCGGCGCCGAGTTCTATGTGCTGTTCGATGCCGGCCCTGGCCACGTCGTCGAGATCGACCAAGCGGACATCGAAGCCCCATGAGTACGCCAACCACGCAAGTCGTCCGTCCGGCCGGTGCCGGTCATGAAACCCTCTTTGTGTTGCTGTTGTGCCTGATGATCCTTGCGGTTGCCGGCTCGGTGGTCGCATGGCGCGGTGAGTCCCAGGAAGTCAGCAGCGTTGGCAGCCATCAACTGGATGCCCGTCGTGACTTGAGCGCGTCCGAGCAAGGCATCTACGCCGACCTGCGGGTGACGCTCGACGAAATTCATCTGTTACGTCAGGAGCAACAGGCGCTACCCGCCCCTGCCGCCCTCGCCGATGAGGGTTTTGCGCCGTTCGCCCAGGACGCCAGTTCGGTCAGCCGCGGCGGTCATGCCTGGCAATTGCTCGACGCCAAGGCTTACTTCGGCCAGAGCCAGGCGCCCACCGTGGCGGGTTCGTTTCTGATGCGCTTGAGCGCTGACGACGATGCGCCGGACGTCTGGCTCAACCGCGGCAACGCCCTCGCGGCCCCGACCGACCTCACCGACGCCGCGCTGGAAAGCGCCGGCTGGCAGCAGATCGTCGCGCAATTCGATGCCGGCGTGACACGCCAGCACCGGCACTGAACCCTCGCCTTCACCCGAGAGAAGACCGCTTTCCCATGCCTATTTCATCTCAACGTTGTTTCTTGCGCCTGATATTGGTCGGCTTACTGGCTTGCCTGCTGACTCCGCTGGCCAGTGCCGACGAAGCCAAGCGCCTGCGCATCGGCATCACCCTGCACCCTTACTACAGCTACGTGGCGAACATCGTCGGTGACAAGGCGGAGGTGGTACCGCTGATTCCGGCCGGTTTCAACCCGCATGCCTACGAGCCGCGCGCCGAAGACATCAAGCGCATCAGCGGGCTGGACGTGGTCGTGCTCAACGGTGTCGGTCATGACGACTTCGCCGACCGCATGATCGGCGCCAGCGAAACCCCGAAAATCCCGGTGATCGAAGCCAACGAAAACGTGCCGTTGCTGGCCGCCACCGGCACCGCCGCTCGCGGTGCCGGCAAGGTCGTAAACCCGCACACCTTCCTGTCGATCAGTGCCTCGATTGCCCAGGTCAACAACATCGCCCGGGAACTGGGCAAGCTCGACCCGGCCAACGCCAAGACCTACACCCAGAACGCCCGCGCCTACGGCAAGCGCCTGCGGCAGATGCGCGCCGATGCCCTGGCGAAACTGACCCAGGCACCGAACGCCGAACTGCGAGTAGCCACGGTTCACGCGGCTTATGACTATTTGCTGCGCGAATTCGGCCTGGAAGTGACGGCTGTGGTCGAACCGGCGCACGGCATCGAACCGAGCCCGAGCCAGCTGAAAAAGACCATCGATCAACTGCGCGAACTGGACGTGAAAGTCATCTTCTCGGAGATGGATTTCCCGTCCAGCTACGTCGACACCATCCAGCGAGAGTCCGGGGTGAAGCTGTACCCGCTGTCGCACATTTCGTATGGCGAATACACCGCCGACAAGTACGAAAAGGAAATGACCGGCAACCTCGACACGGTGGTTAGGGCGATTCAGGAGTCGGGTAAATGACCGCGAAAGAAACCATCACCGCACAAACCCCCTCCCTGACTGATCCCGAATCCCCTGTGGGAGCGGCGGTGCGACGATTCGACTTGCTCGCGAAGGCGTCCAGTCAGTCGCCATCATCCTTGAATGACACACCGCAATCGCGAGCAGGCTCACTCCTACAGGTTTCGGGACCGACGCTGGATTTTGCGCAGGTCAGTTTGACGCTGGGGCGCACGACAATCCTCGACAACGTGACCTTCCAGGTTCAGCCCGGCAGCGTGCATGCACTGGTCGGCCCCAACGGTGGCGGCAAGAGTTCGCTGATCAAGACCTTGCTTGGGCAGATGCCGCATCAGGGTCGCTTGAGCCTGCAATGGCCCGGCACACCGGGAACCATCGGTTACGTACCCCAAGCCCTGGAATTCGATCGGGGGTTGCCGATGACCGTCGATGATTTCATGGCCGCGATGTGCCAGCGGCGTCCGGCGTTCCTCGGCTTGAGCAAACACTACGCCGCCGCCATTGGCGAAGCCCTGGAACGGGTCGGCATGCAGGACAAACGCAAGCGGCGCATGGGTGCGTTGTCGGGTGGTGAACGGCAACGGGTATTGCTGGCTCAAGGATTGATTCCGGTGCCGCAATTGTTGGTTTTGGATGAACCGATGTCGGCGCTCGACGAGGCCGGCATTCAGGTGTTCGAACGGCTGCTCGGTGACTGGCGCCAGAGCGGCATCACCGTGCTGTGGATCGAGCATGATCTGGAAGCCGTGGGTCGTCTGGCGGATCGCGTCACCGGGCTCAATCGCCGGGTGCTGTTCGATGCCACGCCGAAACAGGCGCTGACCCCGGAACGTCTGCTGACCCTGTTCTCCACTCATCCACGGAGCGCTGTGCAATGAGTTATGAAGCCTTTCGTTTGATGGTCCAGGGCTGGGCCTCGTCAGGTTATCTGCCTGAGGCGCTGGCCTATGGATTCGTGGTCAACGCATTGCTCGCCGGTTTGCTGATCGGCCCGGTGCTGGGCGGTTTGGGGACGCTGGTAGTGGTCAAGCGCTTCGCGTTTTTCTCCGAAGCGGTGGGTCACGCGGCGCTGACCGGCGTAGCCATCGGCATTTTGCTGGGCGAACCCTACACCGGGCCTTACGGCAGCCTGTTCGGCTACTGCTTGTTGTTCGGCATCTTGCTGAACTACCTGCGCAACCGCACGGGTCTGGCGCCGGATACCTTGATCGGCGTGTTCCTTTCCGTGTCATTGGCGCTGGGTGCCAGTCTGCTGCTGATTCTGGCGGGCAAGATCAACGTGCACATCCTCGAAAACGTGTTGTTCGGTTCGGTGCTGACCGTCAACGGCAATGACCTGCTGGTGTTGGCCATCGTCGGTTCGCTGGTCATGGCCCTGGCCTTGCCGCTGTATAACCGCATCATGCTGGCCAGTTTCAATCCGCAACTGGCGGCGGTCCGTGGCGTGGCGGTGAAGACCCTGGATTACCTGTTTGTGATTCTGGTGACCCTGATCACCGTGGCGGCGGTGAAAGTCATCGGCGCGATTCTGGTCGGTGCCCTGCTGGTGATTCCGGCGGCAGCGGCGCGATTGCTGAGTCAGTCGCTGAAGGGCTTCTTCTGGTGTTCGGTACTGATCGCTACGGTCAGCACGCTGTGCGGGATTCTCGCGCCGATTGTCTTCGACCTGCCTATCCCGTCCGGCGCCGCGATCATCCTGGTGGCTGGTATCGCCTTCGCTCTCGCCGCCATTGCCCGTGGCGTTGTCCCCAGTCTGAAAGGGAATCTCGGATAAATGTCTTTCTCTCTGCGTCAACTGACCCTGGCCGTGGCCCTGTGCGGGCTGGTCAATACAACCTTTGCAGCTGACAGCGCCAAACCGTTGCGCGTGCTGGCGTCCTTACCGATCACTTATGGTCTGGGTGAAGTCTTGCTCAAAGGCACCGACATCAGCCTTGAACGTGCCGCGCCGGCGAACCTGCCCGGTAGCCGGCAGACCGCGTACTTCACAGGTCGTGGCGCGCCGGCGCTGGCCAAACTGGCGACCGACGCCGATGCGGTGATTGGTCTGCGTTCGCTGTGGGCGGATGATCCGCTTTACCCGATCTCCCGGCGTAGCAACATCCGCATCGTCGAGGTCGACGCCGCCCGCCCGGTGGACGGCGCCCTGCCCGGCATTGCCGTGCAGCCCGACAACAAGGTTGATGGGTTGAACAGTCAGCCGTGGTTTTCCAGCAACAACATGGGACGGATGGCGGACGTGATGGCGGCGGACCTGGTGCGTCTGGCGCCCGAGGCCAAGCCGAAGATCGAGGCCAACCTGGCGGCGCTCAAACAGCGTTTGCTCAAGTTCAGCGCCGACAGCGAAGCGCGGCTGGCCAGTACCGACAACCTCAGCGTGATGAGCCTGAGCGATCACTTTGGCTATCTGATTGGCGGCCTCAACCTGGAGCTGATCGGCCTCGATGCGCGGCCGGATACCGAGTGGACACCTGAAGCGCTCAAGCAATTGGGCGCGACACTCAAGGACAATGAGGTGGCGGTGGTGTTGCACCATCGCCAGCCGTCGGAGGCGGTGAAAGCGGTGATTGCCGAGGCAGGGAGTCGGTTGGTGGTGTTGAGTGTGGATGCGGAGGATCCGGTGGCCGAGCTGGAAGGGAATGTGGATTTGCTGATCAAGGGGTTGAGCGGCGAGCCTTCGGCCTGAGATCAAAAGATCGTCCGAAGGCTCGGGCCGTGTTCGGACGATCTTTCGACGTTCAAAAACCAAAAAGCCCGCTGACCATTCTATGAAGGGGGGGCAGTGCTTTGTGCATGGGAATGGCGTGGAGCCCGGCTACGGCGAAGGTTTCAGCGCAAGGCTGGTAACCCAGATGACGGTAAAAGGCTTCGCTGGTGCGGGTGCTGTTGAGTCGTGCCTGATGCAAACCCTGATCAGTCAACCAGCGCTCAAGGTCGCGCACCAGCGCTTGCCCGGCCCCGCGACGAAACCATTCCGGTTGCACGTAACAAAACGCCACTTTGCCGCTGATCGCAGCCATCGCGACGCCGACCGGTTTGTCCTGCAACAGGGCGATGTTCAGGTACAACCGCTCGTCGGTGAGCCAGGGCTGCACGTGTTCGATGGTTTTGTTGTGGGTCCAGGTGGCAACGATGAGTGGATCGTTGCGATGGTCGAGCGCACAACCCACGCGAATGGAGCGCTCGACGATCCGGCTGATGATGCCGGCGTCGGCGGGGGTTGCCTTGCAAATTTGAAGGGATGCATCCATGGCGCTGTTACCTCAATCCATTGAGTCAAAGCTGCTGCCGGGGACGATAGCGCTGCGGCGAGTGGGTGGCTAATGGAGAGACGTTACATTTGGTGTGCAACACAAAGCTAATGTGGGAGCGAGCCTGCTCGCGAAGGCGGCAGCACATCCAGCATTGATGTGACTGACAGATCGCTTTCGCGAGCAGGCTCGCTTGTATGGTAGGACTTGAAGGGAGGAGGAGGGACAAGGCTCGATTCTGACTGTTGACGCAGTACAGACCGTGGGAGATTTCGCCCCTCCTCCTTTCACCCAAGCGCCGATAAAGAATGCATCTGGCTAGACCGACGATAGGAACAAGCCTGCGCCTCTGGGTGAGCCCTTCAAGTGCTTAAAACCATATCCCGGAGGAAATCCAATGGCAATGCCGGTTTCTGTCACAAAGCCGATCGTAGGTGTGGATGTCGCCAAGAATGAACTGGTGATTTATCAGTCTGATGGGGATTTGCTTGAAGAGATTCCCAACACCAAAACATCCATCAAACAGTGGCTGAAGGCGTTGTCGGGGACGGTGGCTATTGCCATTGAGGCGACCAACATTTACCACCTGGACTTCGCTGATCTGGCCTATGAGGCCGGTTGCACGATTTACATGGTGGGAGGCTATGAGCTCAAACATTATCGCGAAGGCGTGAAGATCCGCGCCAAAACCGACGCACTGGATGCCAAGCTACTGGCTCGTTACCTGAAGAACGAAGCCGAGGAGTTGCGTCCTTGGACCCCGCCCTCACCGCTGTACCGCCAGCTCCTGAGCCTTTTCCGCCGCCGCGCAGCCTTGGTCCAGGCCAGGGTCGGCCTGGTGCAGAGCTGGTCGAATGAGCCGCTGCTTAAGGCGGCTTTTGCCGAGCAAGTGAAGTCCATGCAGCAGCTTGAGACGCTGATCGAAAAGACGATCAACGATCAGCTCAAAGAAGCCGGTTTGCTCGGTCAATTGAAGCGCTGCCTGAAAGTTGAGGGTATTGGATTTTTGACTGGGGCCCGCTTGATAACTGCATTTCAGCGAGGAGATTTTAGAAACGCGGATGCCTTTATCGCCTTCCTGGGCATGGATTTACGGGTGGCGAAATCAGGACAGAAGGACGCTCGCCGCAGTTTGACCAAGCGCGGCGACCCCGAGGCCCGCCGACTTCTGCACAATGCAGCGATGTCGGCTAGCCATACGAAAGCCTGGAAAGGGTATTACGAAGAACAAAGAACGCGGGGTTTCAGCACCACTCAGGCGCTGGTGATGCTGGCTCGCAAGCTTGCTCGGGTGGTATTCGCCTTGCTGAAAGGGCAAAGCGAATATCAGCCAAAAGCCAGTTGAGGGCTTTCCCTCAACCATAGAATCTCCCACAGGGGGATTTTTGTGCTTGTTAGATAGGTTGCAACGGCATGGTCAGTTCGACTCGCAACCCGTCCGGCCGGCTGTCGAAATGCAACGTACAGCCGCAACGCTGGACAATCGCCTGGACAATCGCCAGCCCCAGGCCGCAGCCGGTGCTCTGGCCGTTGCGCCAGAAGCGTTGGGTCAAATGTTGCAGATCGTCTTCGGCAATCCCCGGCCCATGATCGCGAACCAGGAACTGCACGCGATTGCCGGTGGTTTCCAGGCTCAGTTCCACCGCGCCGTCGCCCGGGGTATGCCGCAGCGCGTTGTCCAGCAGGTTACGTAGCGCGGCAATCGACAGCACCGCGGGCATTTGCACCGGGGCGTGGGAGATTTTCGGCGGCAGCTGAAATTTGATCCGCTGACGATCACCGCTGGCGGCGTCCTGAATTGCCAGTTTCGCCACCTGCTCGGCGCTGCATTGCACGCCGTCATCAAACGACAGACTGCCCTCGACCCGCGCCAGCAACAGCAATTGTTCAAGGGTCCGGTGCAGGCGATCGGCGCCCTCTTCGGCCCGGGCCAGGGATTGATCGCGGGCCGCGCCGTCGGTCATGCGCGCCACTTGCAGGTGGGTCTTGATCGCTGTCAGCGGGCTGCGCAATTCATGGGCAGCGTCACCGGTCAGGCGGCGCTCGCGTTCGATGGTCTTGCCTATCCGTTGGAACAGCTGATTCTGGGTGTCCAGCAACGGTTGCAGTTCGCTGGGCAGCGGCTGGATTTGCAAAGGTTCGAGAGAATCGGCGCTACGGCGCATCAAGGCGTCACGCATGCGATTCAGCGGCGCCAGCCCCTGGCCGATTCCCAGCCAGAGCAGGCACAGGCAGCCCAGCAACGCCACGCCCACCGGCACCGAAGCGGCCAGCAGGATCGACATGTTCAGCGCCTCACGTTCGATCTGCCGATCAGCGGTGGTGATGCGCACGTCGCCGCGGGCCAGGGTGAAACTGCGCCACGGCGCACCGTCGATCATCTGGTCGTGGAAGCCCATTTTCTCGGCTTCGAGGGTTTGTTGCGGATCGGTGTGACTGCGGGCGAGGATTTCGCCACGCAATGAACTGACCTGGCAGGCCATGCCACCGGGGAGGTTCAGTTGTTCAGCGCTGAAATGGGTGCCCTCACCCTTGCTCGGCAATGGCGGCAATTGTTCCATCAGGCCGGCGACCATCCGCGCCGAGGCCACCAACCGCTGGTCGAGGGAAAACATCATCTGATTGCGCAGGTCGCTGAGCATCCAGGCTGCCGCCAAGGCCCAGATCAGCGCAAAAGCAGCGCCGAGTGTCAGGCTCAGGCGCAAACGCAGGCTCATCACTTTTTCAATTCCTCTGCACCATCAGCCGGCCCCAGGCGATAGCCCAGGCCGCGCACTGTCTCGACAATGCCATTGCCGAGTTTGCGTCGCAGGTGATGGATATGCACGTTGAGGGCGTTGCTTTCCAGTTCATCGTTGAAACCGTAGACGCTGTCTTTGAGTTGCTCGGTGGACAGCACCCGGCCCCGGTTATGCAGCAAGGCCTGCAACAGCGACTGCTCACGACGGGAAAGGTCCACCGGCTGGCCGCCGAGCATGGTTTCGCGGCTGCTCGGGTCGTAAGTCAGGCGACCGTGTTCGATCAAGTTGACGCTGCGTCCGGCCACTCGTCGCAGCAAGGTATGCAGGCGCGCGGCGAGTTCGCGCAGGTCGAAAGGCTTGAGCAAGTAATCGTCGGCGCCCGCCTGCAAGCCGTCGACGCGGTCGGTGACTGAATCCCGGGCGGTGAGGATCAGCACCGGGATTTCCAGACCGCTGTGACGCAATTGCTGCAACAGCTTCAGGCCATCTTCATCGGGCAGACCGAGGTCGAGCACCATCACATCGAACTCGGCGACCTTGAGCATCGCCCGGGCCGACGAGGCAGTGGCGACATGCTCTACCGTCAGGCCCTGAGCGGTGAGGCCGGCAACAATGCCGCTGGCGATCAACTCATCGTCTTCGCAAACCAGTACGTGCATGGTGAGACCTGTTGAAAAAAAGGTGAGTAGGCCGGAGGCCGATTAAGCGGACATTATGCCGCAAGCGCCATTGCCACAAGGCCACTGTGGTTAATCATCGGTTAATCGCCGCCTTCCATTGTGCACCTCACTTGCACAGGGATAAGGCTTACCCATGCGTCGACTGTTTTTGTTTTTTGCTCTCTTGATCTCGGGCGTGGCCCAGGCAGGGACCAATCCGTTCGAGACCAAACCTGATTTTTTGCCGGTGGAAAAAGCGTTCGTCTTCACGTCCGAGCGTCTTGAGTCGGGCGAAACCCAGCTCTATTGGCAGATCGCCGACGGCTATTACCTGTATCAGAAACGCCTGAAGTTCGATGGCTTGCCCGCTGAGCAGCATCCCGCGTTACCTGAAGGCGAAGCGCACAGCGATGAGTTCTTCGGCGAACAGCAGGTCTATCGCCAGGGTCTGGAGCTGAAGATTGCGGCCGGCGCCACCGGTCAAATCAAAGTGGGCTTCCAGGGCTGTGCCGACGCTGGCTTGTGTTATCCGCCGCACACTCAGGTCGTGGATCTGGGCGGTACCTCCGCTATCGCTGCGACAGACGAAGCACCGGACCAAGCCCTGGCCAGCGGCCTGCAACAACGGGCGCTGGGCTGGAGCTTGCTGGTGTTCTTTGGCCTGGGATTGTTGCTGGCCTTCACGCCTTGCTCGTTGCCGATGCTGCCGATTCTGGCGGGTTTGATCGTCGGCAGTGGCGCCACACCCAAACGCGGTTTCGCCTTGGCCACCAGCTACGTCGTGAGCATGGCGCTGGTGTATGCGGCGATGGGCGTGCTGGCGGCAATGCTCGGGGCAAATTTGCAGGCGTTGTTGCAAAACCCTTGGTTGCTGGGCAGTTTCGCTGCGGTGTTTGTGTTGCTGGCATTGCCGATGTTCGGTTTCTTCGAGTTGCAACTGCCGGTGGCCCTGCGTGATCGACTGGAAAATGTCTCGCGCAATCAGCGCGGCGGCAGCCTGTTCGGGGCCGGGGTGTTGGGCGCCTTGTCCGGTTTGCTGGTGGGGCCGTGCATGACCGCCCCGCTGGCGGGCGCCTTGCTCTACATCGCGCAAAGCGGCAATGCGCTGCATGGCGGGCTGATTCTGTTCGCCATGGGCATCGGCATCGGTGTGCCGCTGCTGCTGTTGGTCACCGTCGGCAATCGCTTCCTGCCCAAACCCGGTGCGTGGATGAACCTGCTCAAGGGTGTGTTCGGCTTCCTGTTCCTCGCCACCGCATTGCTGATGCTGCGCCCGGTGCTGGACGAATCACTGTGGATTGGTTTGTGCGGTGGGTTGCTGCTGATTGCTGCGTACAGCGCCTGGAAACAGTCGGAAGGTTTCGGTCGCGTCGCTCATGTGTTCGGCGCCAGCTCACTCTTGTTGGGTGTGTGGGGCAGCCTGTTGATGATCGGTGCCGCCGGTGGCAGCGACGACTTGATGAAGCCTTTGCAGGTCTACAGCGCTTCAAACTCGAGCAGCGCCGCCAACCCGGTCAGCCATGACGCATTCACCACGATCAAGGACCCAGCAGCTCTGCAACGGGAGCTCGATGAAGCACAGGCTCAAGGCCAATGGGTCTTGCTGGACTACTACGCCGACTGGTGCGTGTCGTGCAAGGTCATGGAAAAACAGGTGTTCGGCAAAGCCCACGTACTGGAGGCCTTGAGCGATGTGCGCTTGCTACGGCTGGACGTCACCGCCGACAATGCCGCCAGCCGCGAACTGCTCGGCCGTTATAAAGTGCCGGGGCCACCGAGCCTGCTGTGGATCGGTGCCGACGGCATCGAGCGTCGGAGCCAGCGCATCACCGGTGAAGTCGATGCCGGCACCTTCCTGCAACGCTGGACCACTACCCGAGACGCCCATTAAATGCTGACTTTTACTCTCGGCACTTTTGCCATCGCGCTTAATCACCTGCTGCTGATCAGCGCCCTGGCGCTGGCGACTTTCGTCGGCTGGCGGGTGGCCAAACGCGGCGGCGAGAATCCGGAGTCGGTGCTGTTCAGCCTGTTCCTGCTGGGCTTGGTGGCTGCCCGGGTCGGTTTCGTGGCCGTTTACTGGGCCCATTATCGCGACGATCCCTGGCAGATCATCGACCTGCGCGACGGCGGTTTCCTCGCCTGGCCCGGTGTGATCGTGCTGCTACTTGCGGCGTTGTATCGAGGCTGGCGTCGCCCGGGCTTGCGCCGGCCGTTGGGCTTTGGCGTGGCCAGTGGCCTGGCGTTCTGGTTGCTGGCGACCTTCTCCCTGACTATTTACGAACAAGGCACGCGCCTGCCGGAAATCACCCTGCGCAATGCCGCCGGTGAAACCGTGCAACTGGCCGATTACCAGGGCGGCCCGTTGGTGATCAATCTCTGGGCCACCTGGTGTCCGCCGTGCCGTCGGGAAATGCCGGTACTGGAAAACGCCCAGCAACACCGCCCGGACCTGACGTTCCTGTTCGTCAATCAGGCTGAAAGCATGCAAAGCGTCAGTACTTTTCTGGAAACCCAAGGCCTGAGCCTCTCCAACGTGCTGTTCGACGGCAGTGGCCGATTGGGTCAGGCCGTCGGCTCCATGGCGTTGCCGACTACGCTGTTCTATAGCCCCGAAGGTCGCCTGCTGGGCAGCCATCTGGGTGAGCTGTCGGAAGCGAGCCTGGCCCGCGCCCTGGAAAACTTCGACACCCCGAATCCTGCCGTACCGGCCACCTATTCAAGGAAATTGCCATGCCCCGCCTCCGCCACCTGCTGACGTTGACCCTGGGCGCTGCCCTGCTGCATTTACCCTCAGTGCAGGCCGCCGAAGAATTGCCCGAAGCGATCAAGAAAATCGAAGCCAAGGGCGCGAAAATCGTCGGCCAATTCGACGCGCCCGATGGCCTGCGCGGTTATGCGGCGCAGTACCAGAACCGGGGCATGGCGTTGTACCTGACCCCGGATGGCAAGCACGTGCTGCTCGGCAATCTGTACGATGCCGACGGCAACGACCTGAGCAGCGCACCGTTGCAGAAGCTGGTTTATGCACCGATGGCCAAGGAAATCTGGGGCAAGATGGAAGCCAGCAACTGGATCGCCGACGGGAAGGACGATGCACCGCGGATCGTGTACCTGTTCAGCGATCCGAACTGCCCTTATTGCAACGTGTTCTGGGAGCAGGCGCGGCCATGGGTCAAGGCGGGCAAGGTGCAGCTGCGGCACATCATGGTCGGCATCATTCGCGAAGACAGTCCAGGGAAATCGGCTGCACTGCTGGCCGCCAAAGATCCGCAGAAAGCACTGGAAGACCATGAGAAGTCAGGCAAGAAGAGCTCGCTGAAAGCCCTGAAGGACGTGCCCCCGGCGATTCAGGCGAAACTGGCGGCGAACATGCAGTTGATGGAAGACCTGGAGCTGCAGGCCACCCCGGCGATTTTCTACATGGACGGCAAGGGCGAGCTGCAACAACAGCAAGGCGCGCCGTCGCCGGATAAGTTGGTGCAAATTCTCGGGCCACGCACCTGACATTCCCAACTTATAGCCAAGCCCCCCTGCCCGCTTACCGCTTACGCAGGGGGATATGTTCCCCTGAATCATCTGTGCGGCAACTTTAATATTCCGTAGCACTCCCGACGAGACATCAATAAAACAATCATTTACCTTTCTGAAAACGAAGGACCTCGACATACAGAAAGGACACTAAAACATGAACTTCCTCACCGACGAAATGCGTAACTTTGAGCGCAGCGCCGACATTACAGAGCTCAGCATATCGGCAACCATCCAGAACAAATCATTTGCGGGCACCGACGACAAAATCTATATAAGCATGGGCCACCATGAAAACAAGCAATTATTTTGCGACGCCCCTAGAGCGGGCCAGGCCATCACTGTCGACATAGATATTCCCCGCCTCTTCGGCAAGCAAAGTATTCATATCAGCGAACTGAATAATATTTCACTATATCAACTTCCAGTGGAGCATCCGATCGCCAGCGATGATTGGGAGCTGGAGTCACTGATACTGACCGCCAACCGTATTTTTACCAATACATCCTTTAAGAAAATCCACCAATGGCTCTCCAACCACTCCGTTAACTTACAGCAAATATGGGCCGGACAAATATCGTGGTCCGAGTGGGTCAACACCGACTACCGCCCCATAGATGTGAACACCCAGACCTATCCTGTTCGCTGGTTGCCGTGGATCGGCGACCTTCGGTCGTGGCGGACTTATGATCCATCAAAAATCGATGGTGTAGGCCAGCTGGTTGGAATGATTGACGGAAAACTGGTGGGCGAACGTTTGAAAAGTCGACAGACCGAAATCCTGAACGTCAACGGTTCCCATGACAGTTACACCTGGGTGTACACTCCCGAAGGTTCGATTATCTATAAGCTTTGGAAGCACGAAGCACGTAACGATTATATAAGACACAGCCAACTGGGCGGTGGCAGACCCGTTATATGTGCGGGTGAATTCAGACTGGATAATATTCAGGACCGCTCAGGCATTCGTGATGTCATCGGACTGGTAAATGACGCGTCCGGGCATTACATTCCGGATGGCGGTGCATGTTTAAAGTACGTAGAAGAAAAACTCCGAGGCCTGGGAATTAATACTGACCATACTGAATGGCGTTGGCACAACTCATTTCCGTAACGCTACATTCACCCAGCTCATTGTTTTATAAATAGTCCCAGCACACCTGAACCTTCGGTAACGCCTACCGAGTTACTCACACCGAAGGTTCGGGCCGCGCTCTAACAATCTTTTTATCAAGTGTCACACGAACTCCTGTCTGCCAGGAACACCAGCAAGGCCTTAGTAACAAACTGCGGATTCTCCAAATTGGAGATATGCCCCGCCTCTGGCACCAATACATACGGGCATCCGATCAACCCGGCCATCTCCCTCGTTTCCGATGGCGGCCGCGGTTTGTCTTGATCGCCGCACATCAGCAGCGTGGTATCAGGATCCAACTCGCCCAGTCGCGGCAACAAATCGTCCCGCCCAAACGTAATCCGCCCCATCGGCACGATGCTCTCGCGCAGACGCTCCGGCGGCAGCGCGGCCAGTTGGGCGCGGAAGTCCTGGTACAGCGCCGACTGCGGATCGATGCCCGGACGGAAGAAGATCGGCACGACGATGTCGAGCAGCTGCGGTGCGATCACGCCGGTATCTTCGATCTGTTTGAACAGCGAGAAGTAGTATTGGCGAGTCGGTTCCGGCTCGACGCCGACGTAGGTGTCCATCAGCACCAGACCATTGATCCGCTGCGACGCCGACAGCGCCAGACGCACGCCCCACATGCCGCCGACCGACAGACCGACCAGCGTGACACGGTCGATGTCCAGGTGATCGAGCAACGCCAGTGCCTGGCGCGCAATGTCATCCAGCGATTGCGTGCCGTGGGGTAGCGGCCCGGATTCACCATGGCCCCAGAGGTCCAGAGCAATCACCCGGTATTGCTGGGACAGGGCGGCAATCTGCGGCGCCCACATGGCCTGGTCCCACAGGTAACTGCCGGCCAGCAGAACGGCTGGGCCGGTGCCTTGATCAGTGTAGTGAAGGGGTTGTCCATCAACCGTAACGAAGGGCATTGACTGTCTCCTTTGTGAATTGCGATCCACCCAAAAAAGCACAGGCAGCCTGAGCCGGTCCGAAGCGACAGTCAACGCGCAAATCCGCGCAAATTTCGGTGACGCCATCGCAGCGGAACCATGTACTCCGGCATTTCAGTGCGCAGGCGCTACTTGATTAACCCAGCGTGTCGCAGTTCTCACTCTGCACCTCAAAGGGGCATTAGCTCTAATTCTCATTTGACAATAATTATCATTAATAATAATTTGTTGCTCGACGTGTTGGACGGCTCAGCCCCCGCTTGCCGTCCCGCCAACCTATTTGGAGCAAGGTGATTTCCAATGACGGAACAAGTGTCCACAAGCAGGTGCGATTCACCGCTACTTCAAGTATTCGTCGACAATCGACTGATTCTGGTCAAGATTGCCGCCCGCATTACCGGCTGCCGATCGCGTGCTGAAGACGTGGTGCAGGATGCGTTCTTCCGACTGCAATCAGCGCCGCAGATCACGTCCTCGTTCAAGGCTCAGATGAGCTACCTGTTCCAGATCGTGCGCAACCTGGCAATCGATCACTACCGCAAACAGGCGCTGGAGCAGAAGTATTCAGGATCTGAGGAGGAAGGCCTGAACGTGGTGATTCAAGGTGCTTCACCGGAAACCTCGCACATCAACTTCTCGACGCTGGAACACATCGCCGACGCGCTGACCGAGCTGCCTAGCCGCACCCGCTACGCCTTCGAGATGTACCGCCTGCACGGCGTGCCGCAAAAAGACATCGCCAAGGAGCTTGGCGTCTCGCCGACGCTGGTGAACTTCATGATTCGCGATGCATTGGGGCACTGCCGCAAGGTGTCGGGGAGTCGTGTGGATACCTTTGCCCGTCGCTAAGACCTGTAATCTGCCTTCTACTTGAACTTGCAGCGCGGGCTCTCGAGTCAGGTGCAGCTGAATCAGCGGCTGCCCTTCAAGGCTTACACACAGATCTCAGGTACCCGGAACCGGCACCACGGCGATCTTGTAGGGATCGAAAATCTTCAGCAGTTGGCCATTGTCCCGCAACCCTTGCAGCAATTTGCCGAAAGCCTCGCCAGTGATCGGTGCGGCCGGCCGGAGGATGGCGTAGT
This sequence comes from Pseudomonas frederiksbergensis, assembly GCF_900105495.1. Lineage (NCBI taxonomy): Bacteria > Pseudomonadati > Pseudomonadota > Gammaproteobacteria > Pseudomonadales > Pseudomonadaceae > Pseudomonas > Pseudomonas frederiksbergensis. The sequence goes on from NZ_FNTF01000002.1 coordinate 5,450,379, forward strand.
GGTGATAGATCTGGTCGATACGCTGGGACACCAGCAGCTGATCGGCGACTTTCTCGTTACGCAGCAGGTAATCGCTCAGATAGGAGCGCGTCACCAGGGCAACGTCGGCACGCCCACGCAGCACCATCAGCAGGTTGCTGTCGTGGGAATACGTCAACGTTGCATCGTAGTTTTGCGCGAGGAATTTTGGATCGGCATTGAAGTTGGCGAATTCATAGTGATAGCCGCTGAACAGCGCCAGGCGCTTGCCGGCGAGGTCGGCAAAATAATTCTGCTGGCGAACCGGCTGGCCATCGGGCTGGCGTTGCGCGACAAAAATCTCGGCGTCTTCCAGCCCCATGTCGACGGTGGTGTGCGGGATGTCCTTCCAGCCCCAGTCCGGGTTCTCGAAAATCGCCATGTCCACCCGGCCTTGCTTGAAGTCGCCGAAACGTCGGGGAATGGAAGTCGGCACCAACACAAACTGATAGTCGCTCTGCAAGGCATTGAGTGCCTCGACCAACTGCGGCAGCAAACCGGTGTCGGCACCGGATTCCGGGCGCACGGTATAAGGGGGAAAATGTGCGGCACCGACCCGAACCAGCTGTGCAGCCTGGGACGGAACCATGCATAACAGCGCAAGCGTCGCCAGCAAAAGCCGCGAAACCGTCCGAATTGGCGAAGACATCAAAACAACCCACTCCCCAAAAAAAACGCCTCAATGCATTCAAGCTAGGCGGTTTCGGCTACTTAGCCAGTTTTCTTCTGTTTCAAAACAAACTTACTGCTTTTCTTCCAGCACCAGAATCAATGCCTCATCGGCCAATTGATCGAGGCTCATGCTGCCGCCTGCGCGAAACCAGGTGGTGGTCCAGGACAACGCCCCGGTCAGAAAACGGCGGGTAATGAACACATCGCCGCGAATAAAACCGGCCTGCTTGGCTTCGCCCAGCACCTGAAGCCAGAGTTCTTCATAAATGTCGCGCAGCGCCAGCACTTGCGCCTGCCCGTCTGCGGACAGCGAGCGCCACTCATATACCAATACCGCCATGGCCTCGCCGCTGCCGCCCATGATCGACTGCAATTCACAACGAATCAGCGCCAGTACCCGCTCGCGCACACTGCCGGCTTCGGCCAGGGCTGCACGCATCAACGCAGTGTTATAGCGAATAGTTTCTTCCATCACCGCCCGCAGGATCTCGTCCTTGCTTTTGAAGTGATGGAAAATGCTGCCGGACTGAATCCCCACGGCGCCGGCCAGATCGCGCACGGTGGTGCGTTCGTAACCTTTGTTGCGGAACAGGTGAGCCGCCACTTGCAGCAGTTTGCCGCGGGCGCTGTCCGGGTCGGTCAATTGGCCGCTGTCGACCAATTCGCGCATCACCCTCAGGGCTTTTTGCTCGTCCACCCGTTCTCTCCTACAGTCGAATCAATCAAATACGCCGCACGCCGCTAAAACCGCGGGCTTGCGCGGGCAATTTAAGCTGGACGGCGCAACCAAGCAAGCGCTCGGGCCGAAGATATTTATACCGTTTACAAACCAAGCGCTTGCTTGGTAGTCTCGACGCACTTCTATCGCAGGTGACTATGGAGTTGACTGTGCCCAAGACAATCCGCATCGGTTGCGCCAGTGCCTTCTGGGGCGACACCTCGACCGCCGCCGCGCAACTGGTGGAAGGTGGGCGCCTGGATTATCTGGTGTTCGATTATCTGGCCGAAATTACGATGTCGATCATGGCCGGTGCGCGAATGAAAAATCCCCAGGCCGGTTACGCCAGCGACTTCATCGAAGTCCTGAGCCCGCTGCTGGGTCAACTGGCCGAACGGAAAATCCGTGTCATCAGCAACGCCGGCGGGGTCAATCCGCAAGCCTGCGCCGCCGCTTTGCAAGCGGCTTGCGACCAGGCCGGAGTGACGCTGAAAATCGCCGTGTTGCTGGGCGATGACCTGCAGCCGCAGTTCAAACAGCTGAGCAGCAGCGGTATCCATGAAATGTTCAGCGGCGCGCCCCTGCCGCCGATGTGTGTCTCGACCAACGCCTACCTCGGCGCACCGGGCATCGTCGAGGCCCTGCGTCTGGGCGCCGACATCGTCATCACCGGCCGCGTGGTCGACAGCGCCGTGGTCAGCGCCGCGCTGGTGCATGAATTCGGCTGGTCCTGGCACGACTACGACAAACTCGCCCAGGCGGCATTGGCCGGGCACCTCATCGAATGTGGCGCCCAGTGCACCGGCGGCAACTTCACCGATTGGCGCGAGGTGCCCGACTACGAACACATCGGCTTTCCCATCGTTGAAGTCAGCGCCGACAGCCAGTTCATCGTCAGTAAACCCGACGGCTCCGGCGGCCTGGTCACTCCCCTGACGGTCGGCGAGCAAATGCTGTATGAAATCGGCAACCCGCAGGCGTATCTGCTGCCGGACGTGGTCTGCGATTTCACTGAAGTCAAACTCGTGCAACAAGGCAAAAACGCGGTTCAGGTACACGGCGCAAAAGGCCTGGCGCCGACCGATCAGTACAAAGTCAGCGCGACGTACCCGGACGGTTTCCGCTGCACCGCCAGTTGCCTGATCGCCGGGATCGATGCGGTCGACAAGGCGCGTCGAGTCAGCGAAGCCATCATCAACAAGACCTCGGAAATCTTCAGTCAGCGCGGTTGGCCACCCTACAGCGAAGTGAACATCGAATTGCTTGGCAGCGAGGCCACTTACGGGCCCCACGGTCAGCGTCAGGACAGCCGCGAAGTGGTGATCAAACTCGCGGTGCGCCATCCGGGCAAACAGGCGTTGATTGTGTTTTCCCGGGAGATCGCCCAGGCCGCCACAGGCATGGCACCGGGGTTGACCGGGATTGTCGGTGGCCGGCCGACGGTGTATCCGCTGATCCGGCTGTTCTCCTTCCTTATCGACAAAACCGCCTGCACGCTGGAAATTGATCTCAAGGGCCAGCGCCACCCCTGTGCCTTGCCCGCCGTTGATGCAATCGACACCGCCGACCTGCCCGTGGCGTACGCCCCACCGAAACCCTCGGGCCGAGCCGATGCCAGCGTGGCCCTGGTCAAACTCGCCGTGGCGCGCTCCGGTGACAAGGGCAACCACAGCAACATCGGCGTCATGGCCCGCGAGCCGGAGTACCTGCCGTGGATTGCCGAAGCCTTGACGCCGGCAGTGATCGTCGACTGGATGAGTCATGTCCTCGATCCGATCCACGGACGCGTCGAACGCTGGTACCTGCCGGGCACCCACAGCCTTAATTTTCTGCTGGAAAACGCCCTGGGAGGCGGTGGCGTGGCCAGCCTGCGGATCGACCCGCAAGGCAAAGCCTTCGCCCAACAACTGCTGGAAATCCAGATACCGGTGCCGCAGCGCATCGCCGACCGGGTCAACTAGAGGACTGTCGCCATGGCTTACGATTCGATTTTCAAAGCCGACTTGTTTGCAGGCCAAAACATCATCGTCACCGGTGGCGGCAGCGGCATCGGCCGTTGCACCGCTCACGAACTGGCGGCCCTCGGCGCCCATGTGCTGCTGCTCGGGCGCAAGGCTGACAAGCTGAAAAACGTCACGGCCGAGATTACCGAAGATGGCGGCAAGGCTGACTGGATGGTCTGCGACATTCGTGAGGAAGAAACGGTCAAGCATGTGGTCAGCGAATTGATCCGCAAGCACGGACCGATTCACGGCCTGGTCAACAATGCTGGCGGGCAGTACCCGTCGCCGCTAGCGTCGATCAATCAGAAAGGCTTCGATACGGTGTTGCGTACCAACCTGATGGGCGGCTTCCTGATGGCCCGGGAAGTGTTCAACCAATCCATGAGCAAACACGGCGGTGCCATCGTCAACATGCTCGCCGACATGTGGGGCGGCATGCCCGGCATGGGCCACTCGGGCGCGGCCCGTGCAGGCATGGACAACCTCACCAAGACCGCCGCGTTCGAATGGGGTTATGCCGGGGTGCGGGTCAACGCCGTGGCGCCGGGCTGGATCGCGTCCAGCGGCATGGACACCTACGAAGGCGCGTTCAAAGCGGTGATCCCGACCTTGCGCGAACACGTGCCGCTGAAACGCATCGGCACCGAATCGGAAGTCAGCGCGGCGATCGTTTTCCTGCTCAGCCCGGCCGCGGCATTTGTCAGTGGCAGCACCTTGCGCATCGACGGCGCCGCCAGCCTCGGCGGGCGTGCCTGGCCGATACACAAGGCGCAGATCAGCGAGTCGTATAACGGTTTTCACCGTGCCTACCTGCCTGACGTGCTCAAGGACAAGGAATAAGTCATGCCGGTGATTCAGTCGCAAGTGGACCCATTCAGCGAACAGTTCGCCCGCAATCGCGCGGCGATGCTGGTCGGCATCGAGCATGTCCGCCAGCTCGAACAGAACCTGCTGAACAAAGCGGCCGAGGCCAAACCCAGGTTCGACAAGCGCGGCCAATTGTTGCCCCGTGAACGCCTCAATCTGCTGCTCGACCCTGGCGCACCGTTTCTCGAACTGGCGAGCCTGGCGGGCTACAAGTTGCACGATGACAAGGACGGCAGCTCGGCAGGCGGCGGGTTGATCGCCGGGATCGGCTACGTGTCCGGCGTGCGCGTACTAGTAGTGGCAAACAATAGTGCGATCAAGGGCGGGACCATTTCCCCCAGCGGTTTGAAAAAATCCCTGCGCCTGCAACAGATCGCCATGGAGAACAAACTGCCGGTCATTACCCTGGCCGAAAGCGGTGGCGCCAACCTCAATTATGCGGCGGAGATTTTCGTCGAAGGCGCCCGCAGCTTTGCCAATCAGGCGCGGATGTCGGCCATGGGCCTGCCGCAAATCACCGTGGTCCATGGCTCGGCCACGGCGGGCGGCGCCTATCAGCCAGGGTTGTCGGATTACGTCGTGGTGGTGCGTGGCAAGGCGAAGCTGTTTCTGGCCGGCCCGCCGTTGCTCAAGGCTGCCACCGGCGAAGTCGCCACCGATGAAGCATTGGGCGGCGCCGAGATGCATGCGCAGATCGCCGGCACAGCTGAATACCTGGCCGAGAACGATGCCGACGGCGTGCGCCTGGTGCGCGAGATTGTCGGCCTGCTGCGGTGGAACGATCAGCTGCAATGGCTACCCGAACGTCACTGGGAAGAACCGCTCTACCCCATCGATGAGTTGCTCGGGCTGATTCCCGACGATGCGAAAAAACCTTACGACGTGCGCGAAATCATCGCGCGGATAGCCGACGGCTCGAACGTTCTCGAATTCAAGGGCGAGTTCGATCAGCAAACCGTCTGCGGCCATTTGCAGATTCAAGGCCGCGCCTGCGGGTTCATTGGCAACAATGGGCCGATCACGCCCAAGGGTGCGAGCAAGGCGGCGCAGTTCATTCAGCTCTGTGATCAGAGCAAGACGCCGTTGCTGTTCTTCCACAACACCACCGGGTTCATGGTCGGCACCGAGTCGGAGCAGCAGGGCGTGATCAAACACGGCGCGAAAATGATTCAAGCGGTGGCCAATGCCCGGGTGCCTAAACTGACTATCGTCGTCGGTGGCTCCTATGGCGCCGGTAACTACGCGATGTGCGGCCGCGGCCTCGACCCGCGCTTCATCTTCGCCTGGCCCAACAGCCGCACGGCGGTGATGGGCGGCGCCCAGGCCGGCAAAGTGCTGCGGATCGTCACCGAGGCCAAACAGGCCAAGGACGGCCTGGTACCCGACCCGAAAATGCTCGACATGCTGGAACAGGTCACCGCGCAGAAACTCGACAGCCAGTCCACCGCACTGTACGGCAGCGCCAGCTTGTGGGACGACGGGTTGATCGATCCTCGCGATACCCGGACCCTGCTCGGGTACTTGCTGGATATCTGCCATGAGGCTGAAGTGCGGCCATTGCAATCCAACAGCTTCGGCGTCGCTAGATTTTGATCGTCCCCACGCTCTGCGTGGGAATGCAGCCAGGGACGCTCCGCGTCCCAAGAGCGGACGCAGAGCGTCCATAGAGGCGTTACCACGCAGAGCGTGGGAACGATCGGGTTCGTCAGGAGAACAATAAGAATGATCTTCACCCAGGAACACGAAGCACTGCGCCGCACTGTCCGCCAATTCGTCGATCACGAGATCAATCCTCACGTCGATGAATGGGAAAAGGCCGGACGCTTTCCGATCCACGAGCTCTTCCGCAAGGCCGGCGAGCTCGGCCTGTTGGGGATTTCCAAACCGGAAAAGTTTGGCGGCATGGGGCTCGACTACAGCTATTCGATCGTCGCGGCTGAAGAGTTCGGCACCATCCATTGCGGCGGCATTCCGATGTCCATTGGCGTGCAGACCGACATGTGCACCCCGGCCCTCGCCCGCTTCGGCTCCGATGAACTGCGTGAAGAATTCCTGCGACCGGCGATCACTGGCGAGCAGGTCGGTTGCATCGGTGTTTCCGAAGTCGGCGCCGGTTCCGATGTGGCCGGTTTGAAAACCACCGCCCGCAAGGACGGCGACGACTACGTGATCAACGGCAGCAAGATGTGGATCACCAACTCGCCGAGCGCGGATTTCATCTGCCTGCTGGCCAACACTTCAGACGACAAACCGCACATCAACAAGTCGCTGATCATGGTGCCGATGAACACCCCCGGCATCAGCCTCAGTTCGCACCTGGACAAGCTCGGCATGCGCAGTTCGGAAACCGCCCAGGTGTTTTTCGACAACGTGCGCGTACCGCAACGCAACCGCATCGGCCACGAAGGCGCGGGGTTCATGATGCAAATGCTGCAGTTCCAGGAGGAGCGGCTGTTCGGCGCGGCGAACATGATCAAGGGCCTGGAGTACTGCGTCGACAGCACCATCGAGTACTGCAAGGAACGTAAAACCTTCGGCAATGCGCTGATCGACAATCAGGTCATCCACTTTCGCCTGGCCGAACTGCAAACCGAAATCGAATGCCTGCGGGCATTGGTCTATCAGGCCACCGAGCAATACATCAAAGGCCAGGACGTCACCCGCCTGGCGTCGATGGCCAAACTCAAGGCCGGGCGCCTGGGCCGGGAAGTCAGCGACAGCTGCCTGCAATATTGGGGCGGCATGGGCTTCATGTGGGATAACCCGGTGGCCCGCGCGTACCGTGACGTGCGGCTGGTGTCGATCGGCGGCGGTGCCGACGAAATCATGCTGGGGATCATCTGCAAACTCATGGGCATCCTGCCGGGGAAAAACAAATGAGCGCCCTGCCGGTTTGCCAGACCTTGTTGCTGGAATCGCACAACGGCGTCCTGCACATCACCCTCAACCGCCCCGAAAGCCGCAATGCCATGAGCCTGTTGATGGTCGCGGAACTGCGTGCGGTGCTGTTGGCCGTGCGCGATGACCGTGGGATTCGTGCCTTGGTGATCGCTGGTGCCGGCGGGCATTTTTGCGCCGGTGGCGACATCAAGGACATGGCCAACGCACGCGCTCAGGGCCCGAGCGCCTATCGCGATTTGAATCGCGCGTTCGGTGCGCTGCTGCAAGAGGTACAACACGCACCACAAGTGGTGATCACGGTGCTGCAAGGCGCGGTGCTCGGCGGTGGTTTGGGGCTGGCCTGCGTCAGCGATGTCGCCTTGGCCGATCACCAGGCGCAATTCGGTCTGCCGGAAACCAGCCTCGGCCTTCTGCCTGCGCAGATCGCACCGTTCGTGGTGCAGCGAATCGGCCTGACCCAGACACGTCGACTGGCGCTGACCGCGGCACGTTTCGATGGCACACACGCACGGCGCATGGGGCTGGTGCATTTTGTCGAGCATGACGCGCAAGCGTTGGCCGAGCGTCTCGATGAAATTCTGGCCCATGTGTTGTGCTGCGCGCCGGAGGCGAATGCGACGACCAAAAAGCTGTTGCTGGCGAGTGCCGGACAGCCCTCGAATGCGTTGCTGGATGAAGCGGCCGACTGGTTCAGCGAGGCGGTGACCGGGGCTGAAGGTATTGAGGGGACCATGGCTTTCGTGCAAAAGCGTAAACCGGGCTGGGCGCCTTAAAAGCATAGTCGGAACGCCGCCCGGAGCAGGTTCACTCCCACAGGGGAATGCATTTCAAATGTGGGAGCGAGCCTGCTCGCGATGAGGCCATCACATCCACCGCAAAACCGTGGGAATAAAACATGCCCGGACTCAGAAAAATCCTGATCGCCAACCGCGGTGAAATAGCCTGCCGCATCCAGCGCACCGCCCAGGCCCTGGGCTATCGCACGGTCGCGGTGTTCAGCGATGCCGACGCCAATGCGCTGCACGTGCAACTGGCCGACGAAGCCGTAAACATCGGCCCGGCACCGGTGCAGCAGTCCTATCTGAATATCCCGGCCATTCTCGACGCCGCCCGGCGCACCGGCGCTGACGCGATCCATCCGGGCTATGGCTTCCTCTCGGAAAACGCCGGGTTCGCCCGCGCTTGTCAGGATGCCGGCATCACCTTCATCGGCCCCAGTCCCGATGCCATCGAACTGATGGGCAGCAAACGCCTGTCAAAACTCGCCATGCTCGATGCCGGTGTGCCGTGTATCAAGGGTTATCAGGGCGAAGAACAGGACGACGCCACCCTGAGCCGCGAAGCCGCACGCATCGGCTATCCGCTGATGATCAAGGCCAGTGCCGGCGGTGGCGGGCGTGGCATGCGCCTGGTGCGCGAGGCCAAAGATTTGCTCGAACAGCTGCGCACCGCTCGCTCCGAAGCGCTGCATGGGTTTGGCAGCGACGAACTGATCCTCGAGCAAGCGCTGATCGACCCGCGTCATGTCGAAGTTCAACTGTTCGGCGACCAGCACGGCAACCTGGTCTACCTTGGCGAGCGCGACTGCTCGATCCAGCGTCGCCATCAAAAAGTCATCGAAGAAGCGCCCTGCCCGGTGATGACCGCCGAGTTGCGTCAGGCCATGGGTGAAGCGGCGCTAAAAGCAGGTCGCGCAGTGAATTACATTGGCGCTGGCACCGTCGAATTTCTGCTGGATGCGCGCGGGCAGTTTTACTTTCTGGAGATGAACACCCGTCTCCAGGTGGAGCACCCAGTGACCGAATTGATCACCGGCCTCGATCTGGTGGCCTGGCAGTTGCACGTCGCCGAAGGGCTGCCGTTGCCGTTGCGCCAGGAGCAGGTCCAGCTCAGCGGCCATGCCATGGAAGTCCGCTTGTACGCCGAAGATCCGGCGCACGGTTTTCTGCCACAGACCGGTCGCATCACCGCCTGGGAGCCTGCGTTGCAGAGCGGCGTGCGAATCGATCATGGCTTGGTCGAAGGCCAGACCATCAGCCCGTTTTATGACCCGATGCTGGGCAAGATCATCAGCCACGGCGCCACCCGCGAAGAAGCCCGGCGCAAACTGCTGCGGGCAGTGCAGGACAGCGTGCTGCTCGGCGTGCAGAGCAATCAGCGTTTGCTCGCCAGCCTGCTCGAACATCCGCAGTTCATCAGTGGTGAGTTCAGTACCGGCTTCATCCCGACTCACTTTGCCGAGCATCCTTGCCTGCATGCGCATGTGCCGAGCGCCGAAGAACTGGCCATCGCTGCGGCATTGTTCTATCAGGCTTCGGCGCAGGTTCATCACGCGCCACTGGCCGGTTGGCGCAACAACGCCAGCGTGCCGCTGCACTATCGAATCGGCCTTGAGGATCAGGATTGGCCTGTGGAGTTGAACGCTGTATCGGGTGAGCCGTATCGGATTCAAGTCGCAACAGTGCCCTTTGAATTGAAGATCATCCAGTGCGACGGACGCTGGGCCAGCCTGGACATCAACGGTGTCCGCCGACGCCATGCCTACCGTCTTGAGGCCGGGCAACTCTGGCTGTTCACCCGTCCCGGCAGTGTGCGGCTGATGGACCGCACGCAAGCCTTGGTCAGCAGCCAGGCCAGCGTCAGCTCCGGCACCCTCAAGGCTCCGATGGACGGGGCGATCGTCGACGTGCTGGTGACCGAGGGCAGCCCTGTCAGTAAAGGCCAGTTATTGGTGGTGCTGGAGGCCATGAAAATGGAGCATCCGCTCAAGTCAGGCATCGACGGCGTGCTCAAACGCTTGCAGGTCAGGGTCGGTGACCAGGTGAAAAATCGTCAGATTTTGTTGGAGGTCGAATAAGCCGCTAGGCGGATCCGCCGGGTTTGGCTACGCTCAAGCCCTATCAGGACGCGGATACCAGGAACCCTGCGATGCCTCACTGGCTGGTCATTGATCTGGAAGCCACCACCGATGAGGGTGGTTGGCCAGTAACAGAAATGGAAATCATCGAAATCGGCGCCACCCTGGTGGACCGAAAAGGTCGAGAACTGGATAGCTTTCAGCGCTTCGTACGCCCGACGCGTCGGCCTTTGCTGACGCCGTTTTGCCGGCAACTGACCCACATCACCCAGGCCAACATCGACGCCGCGCAGTCTCTGAGCGAGGTCTGGGCGTCGTTCGAACACTGGCTCGGCCAGCATCACTCGCGCCTCGAAGGCTGGGCCAGTTGGGGCGATTACGATCGCAAACAGCTGGTCCAGGAGTGGGAGCGCCTGCAACTCGACAGCGCCCTGAGCCGGGTTCCGCACATGAACCTCAAACAGCGCTTTGCCAAGTCTCGACGTCTGGAACGCCCGTTAGGGCTCAACGGCGCGCTGCAGCTGGCGGGCATGCAGTTCAGTGGCCAACAACATCGGGCGCTGGAAGATGCGCGCAATACCGCACGATTATTACCATTGGTTCTTCCGTCTTAGAGAGGTGACGCCGGCATGGGCCTTGTGCATACTGGCCGGCCCTTTTCAGCCCTTTTCGAGGAATCGCCCATGTTTAAAGTCAACGAGTACTTCGACGGCACCGTCAAGTCGATCGCCTTTGGCACCGCTGAAGGTCCTGCGACCATCGGCGTCATGGCACCGGGCGAATACGAATTCGGCACCAGCCAGCGTGAAATCATGCACGTGGTGTCCGGCGCCCTGACCGTCAAACTGCCGGACAGCAGCGACTGGGAAACCTTCTCCGCCGGCAGCCAGTTCAACGTCCCCGCCAACAGCAAGTTCCAGCTGAAAGTGGCCGTCGACACCGCTTACCTGTGCGAATACCGCGGCTAAAACCCTGGGTTTCACAGCGAAAAAAAAATGCCCGCGTCCTTGGACACGGGCATTTTTTTGTTCAGATGGTCCTATTCAAGGATCGTCACCGGCATACCGACTTCAAGTTGGCCATTGCTGTCGTTGACCAGGTTCTGTCCGAACATCGCGCCGTCGGCTTCGCTACGGTATTTCTGCAATGTAGCCAGAGGTTCACGATCTTCGCTGCGCTCACCGGTTTGCGGGTCGATGGTGGTCAGAATGCAACGTGAACACGATTTGACCACGCGGTACTCGACATCGCCGATGCGGATACGCTTCCAGCCATCTTCGGCATACGCCTCGCTACCCTCGATCACCAGGTTGGGCCGAAAGCGCAGCATTTCCAGCGGGCGGCCGACTTTTTGCGACAAGTCATCCAGTGAGGCCTGTCCGATCAGCAACAGCGGAAAGCCATCGGCGAAGGCCACCTGATCATCGTCCTTGCCGTAGCCGGCCTGGGTGGTCCGTGCGCGATCAAGAGGGACTTGTACCAGGCGAGTCGGTTTGCCAATGAACTCACTGACCCAGGCACCCGCCTCGTCACCGGCATCCGGCACACGCAACGTATCGCGCCAAATGGTCACGCCACGCAGTTCAGCGTGGCTGGCAGGCAGGGCGACATTGATCGGTAAGCGGCCCGGCGCACTGAGGGTCAAGCCACCGTCGGCATTCCACAACGCCGACAGTTGACTCATCTGCGCCACGGCACGCTGGGTCAGAAAGCGCCCGCTGGCCTCGTCCACCAGCATCCAGCGTCGATCACCGTCCAGGCCCAGCTTGTCGAGGCTGACCTGCTGCAGGATCTCGCCCTTGCCGGATTTCAACGGATAACGATACAGCGCGCTCAGACGCAACATGGCCAGCTCCCTGGTGGATAAAAACGCCACCCTATACGAGCTTGATCACCGAATCAAAGGCCAAAACTGTGGGAGTGTGTTGGGTCAGGCAGGCACTTCGTCGAGCATCAGACGCTGGCGCACCACATCGACGAGTTTGTCCGGCTGGAATTTGGAGAGGAAGTTGTCGCAGCCAACCTTCTTCACCATCGAGTCGTTGAAGCTGCCGGACAACGAGGTATGCAGGACCACATAAAGGCCACGCAAGCGCGGGTCGTTGCGGATTTCCGTGGTCAGGCGATAGCCGTCCATTTCCGGCATTTCCGCGTCGGTAAAAATCATCAGCAGTTTGTCGGTCATGTTCACACCGGTATCGGCCCAGGCCTTGAGCATGTTCAGCGCCTTCAAGCCGTCGCTGGCGATGTGCATCTTCACGCCCAGTTGACCCAGGGTGTCGCGCAATTGCGACAGGGCCACGTTCGAGTCGTCCACCAGCAGCACTTCACGGCCACGGGCACGTTCCAGAACCGGATCGTCGAGTTTTTCGCGCGAGACCTTGGCGTTGTACGGGACGATTTCCGCGAGAACTTTTTCGACGTCGATGATTTCCACCAACTGGTCGTCGACCTTGCTGATAGCCGTCAAATAATGCTGGCGACCGGCGCTGGCCGGCGGCGGCAGAATGGCTTCCCAGTTCATGTTGACGATACGGTCCACGCCACCAACCAGGAACGCCTGCACCGAACGGTTGTACTCGGTGACGATGATCGTACTGGTCGGGCCTGGCACCAACGGGCGCATGCCGATGGCCTGGGACAGGTCGATCACTGGCAAGGTCTGGCCACGCAAATTCACCACGCCGCAAACAAACGGATGACGCTGGGGCATCAGGGTCAGCTTCGGCAGTTGCAGCACTTCCTGCACTTTGAACACGTTGATCGCGAACAATTGACGTCCGGCCAGCCGGAACATGAGAATTTCCAGGCGATTCTCACCCACCAGTTGCGTGCGTTGGTCTACCGTGTCGAGAATGCCGGCCATCAATGACTCCTGGGCTTGTTCTGATGAATTCACTAAAGGGGGTTATCGGCTGTTTTTGCCGGACCTTGACCCCCGTGTAAAATGCCACGAACAAACATTGATGTCACATTAACATCATGCTTTACTGGCCAGGCGATTCATCTGCCCTGTTGCCTGCCGCGAGACCTCGTTTCGTTCGGTTGGTTCCCCTGTGTAAGGGATTCCCCTAGTAACAATCAGGCCCAACCTGATATTCGCAATATCCAATAGCCATTAATGTGACGCCATTCTCATTGCATGAACGGAGTCAGGCTTTTGTGTGCGATCGCAGGTAAGTGGCCATCCACCCTATCGAGTTCCCCAGCCTGCAGCCAGACAGGCCGGCGCGCGATTTCACGACGGCATGGCAATGCGGGGACTCTGATCGTCCCCGTCAACACATACGACATTCCCGCATTTGACATGACGTTGTGGAGATAGACATGCCGAACGATCGTAACGAATGGGCTAACCGGCTCCCTGAATTTCTCGTCGAAGCAGAAACACTGCTGGTTAAAACCGAGGAGTGCCTGAGCCATTTGCAGCTGATCAGCAATGACAAGGACGCCATCGACTGCATGCTGAGCACCCTGCTCAAACTGGCCAACAAGGCCGATGCTCTTGCCTTGGCAGCCGTTTCGGAATTTTCGTTGCACATTCATGGTTTGCTCAGCCATGCGCAGAATCACATGGATTTACACGACCAGGCCCTGAGTGCGCTGAAAGACTGCCTGACGTTGATCGCCTGGCAACTCGAGCTTATCGATCAGAAGACCGGCCAACTCAGCCTGGATGACAGCGAACAGACCTCCCTGATCGAAGCCTTCGCCTTTCAGGTCGGACACAGCCAGTTTCACCCCCCCGCTCATTCCAAACCGCTCACACTCGTTTCCTTTGCAGGTCGGCAAGCCTGAATTATCGGGCTTCTATGCCGTGCTGAAATTTTATTGCCGTGAAGCCCCTTTAGCGGGCTCATGTCGCATTTGAATATTTCATACCTGCTTACGACAACTCGAAACCAAATAAACCACTCTTTCAGCCAACTTTTTCCATTATGGAACTGCTGTCCATAGAGTGCTTGTTTCCTGACTCGACTGACATATAGACCAAACGCGACCAACGGTATCTTAGGTGGTAGTATGCCGCCCATTAGTTGACGTCAATTAATGGCAGATTGACTCCAGACAGAGACCGTTATCCTCGATGCCCCGGTCTTCCCGCAGCGAACATCTATTGGCTCCATCCGCTATGTACGCCAGCCTCAAGTCAATCATACGAAGGCTACCCTCCTCAAAGTACGCGCACCTGGTCATGCTTGTGTTGTGTACCTGCTCGGCGCTTGGCAGCGCGCTGGTTTATAGCCTGTCCACTCGCCTGCCGCTGAGTCTGCTTGCCCTCAATATCGCCGCGTTGGCCTGCGTCTGGGTGCGGCATTGTTTTTCGCGCAAGTCGATAAAATTTCAACCCCAGGAATTGGCTGACCGGCTGTTGGAGGTTCAGGAAAACGAACGTCACCGGCTCAGTCGGGAGCTGCATGACGACATCGGCCAATTGCTGACCGCGGCAAAACTTCAAAGCGACTGGCTCAAACGCCGAATGCCCGAAGAACTCCAGGGCCAGTGTTCGGTACTCTGCGACACGCTGGAAGAGACCCTGGCCAAGGTAAGAGACGTGTCGGCCATTCTCAATCCAAGGCAGCTGACCAGCCTCGGCCTGGAAGCCAGTCTGCGCGCGCACTTACTCAAGACACTGGCCAACACACCGGTGCACTGGAGCCTGGAATGCCATCAGCGCCTGTCCGGTATACCGGAGGAAATGAGCCTGGCCGCCTTTCGTATCACCCAGGAAGCGGTGACCAATATATTGCGCCATGCCAAAGCGAAAAATCTGTTGGTCCGCCTGCAACGTCTGCCGCAGGGCCTGACGCTATTGATCAGCGACGATGGCCAGGGTTTCGCGCCAGCGACCGATCCAGGCCGAGAAGGGCAACGCGGCATGGCAGGGATGTCGGAGCGGATCAATCAGTTGGGCGGCACACTGAGCATTTGCAGCGAGCCGGGCAAAGGCACTCAAATCGAAGCCCTCTTCCCCTGGGCGCCCCGTGCGCTCGAACGGGCCAGTACGAATAAGGTTATGCGTTGACTTGTAACTTACTTCTGGTGGATGACCACTCACTTATCAGGGCAGGCGTGCGCGCCCTGGTGCTGGATATTCCCGGTTACGCGGTAATCGGTGAAGCCAATGACGGTTCGCAGTTGCTCGAGTTGGTCGAGCAGTTGTCCCCCGACATCATCCTGCTGGATATTTCCATGAAGGAAACCAGTGGCCTTGACGCATTGCAGCGACTCAAGCGCGTACGCCCGCAGAGCAAGGTGCTGATCCTGTCGATGCACACCGATCCCGCACTCATCATGCAGGCATTGGAAACAGGTGCGCATGGCTACTTGCTCAAGGACACCACGGCCACCGAGCTCGAACATGCCCTGGATGCCTTGCGTAACAATGAGCGCTACCTGAGCCCGGCCATCGCCCATACCGTCATCAGCCAGGCGCTGACCCGAACTCAGAAACACCAGCCGGAACCTGATTCGCACAACCTGACAGCGCGTCAGCTGGAAATCCTCCGGCTGATCGTTCGCGGAAAATCTACCCGGGAAATCGCCAATGGCCTGGGCCTCAGCATCAAGACCGTTGAAACCCACCGTTCGCAGCTCATGAAGCGCTTGCAGATCTACGATGTAGCAGGCCTGGTACTGTTCGCCGTGCGCGAGCAGATCATCAGCCTGGATGATTGATCAATGGCGATGCCCCCAGCAGCGGCGAGTTTTCAGGTAAATGCACGCGCAGTGCCGCCGGACGTGTCGAGAAACGCAAGTTGTCACCTTCCAGAGGTTCGCCGTCGAGGTTGATACAGAGGCCTTCCGAGACCTTGATTTCGACCCATGGCAAGCGGACTCGCACAAACATGTTGTCGATGCCGAAGCCATCCGCCAGCAGGGTTTTCAAGGTGCCGACGATTTCCTGCGGCGCAGGCAGAATACTGATGTCCAGCAGACCGTCGTCAGCCAGCGCTTCTGGACACAGCACGTGTCCACCGCCAGCCTGTCGGCCATTGCCGATGCCCAATGCCAACAGCTCGCCGCTCCAGTGGAAATCAGGCCCCTGCAACTCGCCATAGGCTGCGTGCAACTCACTGAACCGCGATAAACCGGTGAATAGGTAAGCCGCGCCGCCGAGGATTTTTTTCAAGTCCTCCGAGGTGTTTGCCGTGACCTGGCTGCCAAAACCGCCCGTGGCCATATTCAGGAACACCTGCCCGCCGACCTCCCCCAGATCAATGGCGCTCGGTGCAATGTCGAGAAGTTCCAGCGCCTGCTCGGGCTCCAGAGGCACGCCGGCGGCACGCGCAAAATCATTGGCGGTCCCCAACGGCATCAGTACCAGGCTGGCCTGTGTCGAATGCGCTGCCATGGCTTCGGCAATATCGCGCAAGGTACCGTCACCGCCACCGGCGATGATCTGTGTGTAGCCTGCCGCCAGTGCTTCATCTACCAGCCGCTGTGCGTCGCCCGCTTCCCAGGTCACTCGAACAGCCAGTTCCCAACCCTGTTTTCGCTTGTCCGCAACGGCAGAGCGAACCGCCTCGTTGAGCGCTTGCTTGCCATGCAGAATCAACAGCGCCTTGCGTTCGCCCATTAGTTGTCACTCCCATGATTGAATTCCGTATTGGAAATGTTGACCTCATCTAGCCCCATAAAAGTCGCAAGAATTTGAATTTTTTGAAGTCGAGCCGTATGGCGTCCTACAAGGCGGGATTTTTTCTTACAACATGTGAGGAATCGGCTCAATTGACCGAGCAATGCGTTTGGTACACCTTGGCACCTGCAGTTATCAAACATCAGCAGAAACTACACAGGGACGTGCCATGCAAAGCCAAGAGATCAGGTCACCGGTCACTCCGGTTGCATCCTTCGCAGAAAAACGCGCCAATCATCAAGCTGAATTCAAAACCAGCGCAAAGCCCAGTGGAGAGGCTGCCATGGAATCTCGCGTCGTTGAACTGGAGACACACCTCAAATACATCCGACGAGACATCGATGAAGTCCGCAGTGACGTCAAATCCATAAAACACAGGCTTGCCTATTCGGCTATCGGAACAGCCGTCGTCATCGGCGTTCTGGCCTGGATCGCCAATAGCCGTTTCGACCAGCTCGTGACACTCCTGGCTCACCAAGGGTAAGCCATGAACGCGAAACCCGGTTCGATCAACCGGGGTTGCGCGGTAAGACAGCGGCGGGAGTCAGCTCAAGACTTCGCTCAACGGGATGAAGCCCACGTAGTCACCTTCGCTCAGCGTGCGATCCTCCAGCACCTCAACCAGACCATCAGCCCAGGCAGCGCTACGCAGTACACCAGAACTCTGATTACTGTAGATAATTGCCCGGCCATTCTCCAGACGCCCGCGCAAGTACTCGCGTCGAGTGCCTGCTTTTGGCCATGCAAACCCTGCAGGCACCTGAAACTTAAGGGGCTCAACCTCTTTTACACCCTGGCGGCGCAAGAGATAGGGCCTTGCCAACAAAGCAAAGGTCACCAGCGTTGAAGCCGGATTGCCAGGCAACCCAATCACCGGCACGCCGCGAAAATGCCCGAATGTCAGCGGTTTGCCGGGTTTGATGGCAAGTTTCCACAACGTCAACTCGCCCTCTTCACGCAAGGCAATGCCCAGAAAATCCGCCTCGCCCACCGAGACACCACCGGTGGAAAGGATCAGATCGACATCTTTCAATTCACCAAGACAAGTACGGGTAGTCGCTAAATCATCCGGGAGAATCCCGGCGTCGATCACTTCACAGCCCTGACGCTGCAACCAACTGCACAACAACACTCGATTGCTGTTGTAAATCTGTCCCGGTCCCAGCGCCTGACCCGGTTCAATCAGTTCGTCCCCGGTGGACAGAACAGCAACGCGAACCTTGCGAATCACGTCCAGCTCTGCACATCCCAGCGATGCAACCAACCCCTGCTCGATCGGCCCGAGGCGCGTGCCGGCTGGCAGAATCAATTCACCAACGGTAGCTTCCTGGCCTTGGGGACGAATGTTTTGTCCTGGGGCCATGGTTTGGGTGAAACGTACTCGCTCATCCGCCAGAATCTCGGTGTTTTCCTGCATCTCGACGCAATCTGCACCAGCGGGCACTGGCGCACCGGTGAAGATTCGTGCACAGGTGCCAGGCTTCAAGGGCTGCGGAGCCTGACCGGCAAAAATCTTCTGGCTGACTACCAGGGGTTCTCCAGTCCAGTCGGCCACGCGCAAGGCATAACCGTCCATGGCACTGTTGGGCCAAGGTGGCAGATCCAGCGTCGAGACCAGGTCATCAGCCAGCACCCGCCCCTGAACCTGCACCAATGGCAAGCGTTCACGCTCACGAATCGGTGAGGCTTCCGCCATTGCCAGCAAGCGTGCCAATGCCACCTCGACAGCCATCAGGCTGCCAGTCTTGCCTGGCTTACCCGCGGGATTCACAGGGTGCCGCCTGTTTAAGATGAGTGACGAAGTTGCACGGGCGGTGCCGCGAATCCAGCTGCTCGGCAAGAATGCCATCCCAACCGGTGCGCACGGCATTGGTCGAACCCGGTAAACAGCAGACCAGCGTGCTATTGGACAAGCCGGCCAGGGCACGGGACTGAACAGTAGAGGTGCCAATATCCGCCACCGATATTTGCCTGAACAGTTCACCAAAACCGTCGACCTGTTTATCCAGCAGGCAACTCACCGCTTCCGGAGTGCTGTCGCGCCCCGTGAAACCGGTACCGCCAGTGATCAGTACCACCTGCACAACATCGTCGGCAATCCAGTTGGCGACTTGCGCGCGAATTTTGTAGAGATCATCTTTGAGCAGAACCCGGGCCGCCAGGTTATGGCCGGCAGCACTCAAGCGGTCGACGAAGAGCTGGCCTGAAGTATCGGTTTCCAGGGTACGGGTATCGCTGACCGTCAGCACCGCGATGTTGAGCGGTGCGAAAGGTACATCAGCCTTGGCTTTCATAGGCTCATCCAGTTGTAGGAGAAACAGCCCGGTGTTATATCACAGCGCTTCATTTTTTCGCCGCCCCCATGGAGACCGGCCATGACCTCGAATACACATTTGCCGCCCTGCTCCATTCTGCTCCTGGCAGGTGGTCGCGGCCAACGCATGGGCGGGCAGGACAAAGGGCTGCTGGAATGGCACGGCGAGCCATTGATTGCCCACTTGCACCGCAAGACCCGCTCACTGAGCGATGACCTGATCATCTCCTGCAACAGAAACCTGGAAAAGTACGCCCCCTACGCCGACCAACTGGTTCATGACGATGAAGGCGACTTCCCTGGCCCCCTGGCCGGTATTCGCGCAGGCCTGAAGGCCGCCCGCCATGCGCATTTGCTGGTGCTGCCTTGTGATGTACCGCGCGTAGACACCGCACTGCTCAATAGCATGCGCGATTCCGCCAGCCATCACCCGGACCAACCACTGATGCTTCGCCATGGCGAACACTGGGAGCCTCTGCTGTGCATTATTCCCGTGGCACTCTCGGCCGAATTCGAAAGCGCCTGGAGCGACGGTGAACGCAGCCCGGGTCGCCTCATGCGCAAACTGGGCGCTACGGCCCTGCAATGCCCCGACAATGACCCACGTCTGGCCAACCTCAACACACCAGAACTGTTAAGTGCCCACAACTCTGTGTCAGACTGACACGAGAAGGAACTTGCGCGCGCTCTACACGTCTCAAGCTCAGTAACCAAAAGAATTCATATTCGGAGACACACTCATGACTCAACGGACCCTCGCCACTTTCATGCTCGCACTGGGCCTCGCTACCCTCGCCGGTTGCGCATCGCCTACAGTGATTACCTTGAATGACGGTCGAGAAATCCAGGCTGTCGACGCGCCAAAGTTCGATAAGGATTCGGGTTTCTACGAATTCGAACAACTGGATGGCAAGCAGAACCGCATCAACAAGGATCAGGTTCGTACCGTTAAAGAGCTGTAATTTTTGCGGTGAACAACCGGATATGAAAAAGCCCGCTTCATGCGGGCTTTTTCGTGGCTGAAGATCGGCAGATTCGCTGAATTTGGTGATCACCACTGCAGAGTGATGGTGCTTTCGAATGCTCTTTCCTGGCCGCTGACCGGGTCCACAAATCGTAATCCCTGAGCGAGCAGTTTCAAAGGATTGGCATAGTCATCCTCAACACCCTTGAGTACGTGCGGATAAAACGGGTCGTTGCAGATGCTGGCGCCCAAGGCTGTCATGTGCACCCGTAATTGATGCTTTTTGCCTGTCACCGGGTAAAGCGCATAACGCCACAGATCACCGTTCTTCTCCGTAACCTCGACAGCCGTTTCGGTATTGCTGACGCCCGGGCCTTCCTGCATGCGGAAGAAAGGCTCGCCATCGATGAGCCGACTCTTGTGGACCAGCGGAAAAGACAGTTCAGGTAGCGCTCGGGCAATTGCCTCGTAGCGTTTTTCGATCTGCCGTGTAGGAAACAAGGACTGATAGGCGGAACGGCTCTGAGGGTTGGCGGAAAACAGCACCAACCCCGCTGTGTGCCGGTCAATGCGATGCAAAGGCACCAGATGCGGGTTATCGAGTCGACGGATCAACCGTCGCAACAGGGTTTGCTCCACGTATTCACCCGCCGGCGTCACCGGTAGAAAATGCGGCTTGTCCGCCACGACCAGATGCTCATCCGCATACAGAATCGACTCAACCACCGGGATCGGCTTTTCGTCCGGCACCTCACGGAAATAATGAATCCGCAAGCCTTCCTTGTAAGGAAGATCCAGGGCGATCGGTATGCCGTGACCGTCGAGGACACGGCCACGAGCGATTCTGTCCAGCCATTGTTCACGACCGATGGCGCTGAAGTGCTCGCACAGACAATCGAGTACGGTCCGCCACGGACCGGGCGGCAAGTAGAGCGTGCTGGCCTGGTTGTGTGCAGCAGAAAATGATGAAGTGGACATACGAAAATTCTAACCCTCAATACAGGGCGGCATTATCCAACAGCGACCGGAACGAACCTAGAAGAGAATCCTCAAGCCGGAATCTGCGTGCGCGCTGCCGCTTCGGTGAACTCCTTGAGCCAGCGCAGCACATCGACTGCCTCCCATCGACCTGGGTCATAAAGTGCATACAACAAACCCTGATAGCCCACGACATCCAGCTGCCGGTGATAGCCCGCGCGCTGGAACAAGGCTTCGATTTCGGCGAAACAGGTATTGAAATGCAGTTTATTGAAAGGAGTTTTTCCTTCTGTCACCAGGCCATCCAGGCGCAATTCGAGGACAGCCTCGCGCACCACGTCCGCCGACATCCGGTTCACGCTGTTCTTCAATTGTTCGACATTGACCACGATTCATCCCTCTCACGCCCGGACCGCCTGCCCAAAACCCGAAAACCAGAGGGCAAGGCAGGCATCACGAATAACTGTATGTGCATACAGTATCCGATCAATGCCGGTAAAGCCAAGGGAACCATCGCAAAGTTCGACAGGCGGGAACACCGACCGCCTAACGCAGGAACGCCACTACCTGATCGGCACTGAACGGCCAGCCCAGCTCCGCGCCGGTATCGATCCGCCGTAAAACCGGAATACGCAGACTGTAAGCCTCGAACCATGTTTCGTCGTCCGCGATATCCACCAGTTCCACCAGCAGACCGCGCTCGACAAACTCCATCAGCATGGCTTCGGCGACTTCACAAAGATGGCAACCAACGGTGCCGAACAGCTGACATTCAGGAAGCATGACTACAAGACCCGGTAAAGTAGGCGTTCATTCTAGGCCCGCCACGAAAAGCCGTCGAGCCAGGGAC
Source organism: Pseudomonas frederiksbergensis (assembly GCF_900105495.1). NCBI lineage: Bacteria > Pseudomonadati > Pseudomonadota > Gammaproteobacteria > Pseudomonadales > Pseudomonadaceae > Pseudomonas > Pseudomonas frederiksbergensis. The sequence continues at coordinate 5,472,161 of NZ_FNTF01000002.1, forward strand.
ATCTTGATCAAAACTGGTTTCATGAGATTTCGGCAACGCCCTGACGCAAATCATTCGACCTGAACATCACTTGCGTCATGCTCGCCGCTTTTTTGCCTCTACGCTTGAATTGCCAGCGCCCATCACCGGAGTTATTCGTGTTCGCCAACCTGTTGATCATCCTCGCTTCCTCCCTGGTGGTGATTGCGCTGTTCCAGCGCCTGCGATTGCCACCCGTGCTGGGCTACCTGTGCGTGGGCCTGATGATTGGGCCAACCGCATTCAACTGGGTAAATGACAGCGAAGAGCTGCCGGATCTCGCCGAGTTCGGCGTAGTGTTTCTGCTGTTTTCCCTGGGGCTGGAGTTTTCCCTGTCGAAAATCCTCGTGTTGCGCCGAGTGGTATTCGGGCTTGGCAGTCTGCAGGTGCTGTGCTCCGGGATGCTGCTAGGGGGGTTGCTGATGCTGCTCGGCATGCCGATCACGCCTGCGCTGTTACTCGGCGCCGGCCTGTCGCTGTCTTCCACTGCCATAGTCAGTAAAGAACTGAGCAGTCTCGGCGAGATCTTCAGCAGCCACGGCCAGAATGCCATCGCCGTGTTGTTGTTCCAGGACGTCGTGGCGGTATTGCTGCTGACCCTGGTGCCGGTGTTCTCTGGCAGCAGTGACCAGGCCTGGTATTGGGCGCTGCCACTGACGCTGGGTAAAACCGTCGTACTGTTCGTGGGCCTGCTGCTGGTCAGTCGCTGGTTGCTGCCGCGGCTGTTCCATGAAGTGGCAGCTGCCCGCTCCCCGGAACTGTTCGTACTACTGGCGCTAGTCATTGTTCTGCTGACGGCGTGGCTGACGCACCTGCTCGGTCTCTCCCCTGCCCTGGGTGCATTTCTCGCCGGCATGCTGCTGGGAGAAAGCCATTACCGGCACCAGATCGAGGCCGACATCCGCCCGTTCCGCGACATCCTGCTCGGGCTGTTCTTCGTCAGTATCGGCATGCTGATCGACTTGCAGTTGTTCGCCAGCCACGGCCTGCTGATCCTCGGCCTGACCCTCGGGCTGTTGCTGCTCAAGGGCAGCGTCGTTGCGCTGCTGGTCAAATGGCGTGGCAGCGATGGCGAAACCGCCTGGCGCAGCGGCCTGGCATTGGCCCAGGGCGGCGAGTTCTGCTTTGCGCTGATGGCACAGATGCAGCAAAACAAATTGATGCCCGCGGATTTTGGTGGCCTGCTGCTGGCGGCGACCTTTTGTTCGATGCTCGTCACGCCGTTGTTGCTGCGCGCCGCCCCCCACATCGCCACACGCCTGCACCGCAAACCCAACGAAGAAGCAAAACTTGAAGAAATCAACGCGCTCAATGCCGGGTTACACAACCATGTCGTTATATGTGGCTACGGTCGTGTAGGTCAGTCAATCGGCCGCGCGCTACGCAACGCGCAACAACCCTACATCGCACTGGATACTGATCCGGTGCGTGTCCACGAAGCCGCCATGGATGAGACCTGCGTGCATTATGGCGACTCAAGTCGCGGTGAACTCCTGGTTGCGATAGGGCTGTCGCGCGCCAGGCTGCTGGTGATCGCCGTGGATCAGACCGACATTGCGTTGTTGATTCTCAAGGAAGCGCGGCAACTCAATGCGAGCGTGCCGATTCTGGTGCGCACACGCGACGACAGCCAACTGGCCGAGCTGAAGGCAGCCGGCGCCAGCGAAGTCGTGCCCGAACTGCTGGAGTCGAGCCTAATGCTCGCCTCCCACGCGCTGATCATGCTGGGATTACCCGCACATCAGGTACAGGAGCGGGCCGACCAGATACGGCACGACCGCTATCGCCTGCTGCACGGTTTCTATCCGGGTACTGATGACGAAGAAACCTAGTCCTGGCTCACAGCGCCAATCTTATGCACCGACAAGTCAGCGCCGTAATACTCTTCTTCCTGACTCAGACGCAGACCATGCAACGCCTTGATCACGCCATACACGGTAAAGCCGCCGGCCAGCGCCACGATCACCCCCAACGCGGTGCCGATCAACTGGCTGATCAGACTCACGCCGCCCAGCCCACCCAACGCGCTCTGGCCGAAAATGCCGCAGGCGATTCCGCCCCAGACGCCACACAAACCATGCAACGGCCAAACCCCCAGCACATCGTCGATGCGCCATTTGACTTGAGCCGCAGTGAAGCACCAGACAAACAATGCGCCGGCGATGACGCCGGTGACCAGCGCGCCCACCGGGTGCATCAGGTCGGACCCGGCGCAAATCGCCACCAACCCGGCCAACGGGCCGTTATGCAGAAAACCCGGGTCATTGCGCCCGATGATCAGCGCCGCCACGGTACCGCCGACCATGGCCATCAGCGAGTTCACCGCCACCAGTCCGCTGACACCTTGCAGTGTTTGCGCGCTCATTACGTTGAAACCGAACCAGCCAACGATCAGGATCCACGACCCCAGCGCCAGAAAGGGAATGCTCGAGGGCGCGAACGCCACCAGTCGCCCTTCGCGATAACGACCATTGCGCGGCCCGAGCAACAACACCGCCGCCAGGGCCAGCCAGCCACCCATGGCATGAACCACGACCGAGCCGGCGAAATCATGGAAGCTGGCGCCAAAGCGTTCCAGCAACCAGGCTTGCAAACCAAAGTTGCCGTTCCAGATCATGCCCTCGAAAAATGGATAAATGAACGCCACGATCAGCGCCGTCGCGCACAACTGCGGGACAAACCGGGCACGTTCGGCGATGCCGCCGGAAATGATCGCGGGTATTGCCGCCGCAAAGGTCAGCAGGAAGAAAAACTTCACCAGTCCATAGCCATGATCAGCATTGATCACAGCCGCCGGTTGCATGAAGGTCACCCCGTAGGAAATCCAATAGCCTATAAAGAAGTAGGCCAGGGTCGAAATGGCGAAGTCGCTGAGAATCTTCGACAAGGCATTGACCTGGTTCTTTTGTCGAACCGTGCCGACTTCAAGAAAGGCGAAACCGGCGTGCATCGCCAGAACCATGACCGCGCCGATCAGAATGAACAACGTATTGGAGCTATGAACCAGACTGTCCACAGCGCTTTGCAGATTTTCCATGGGGTTGGCAGACCTGAAGGCTAAAAAAGCACCAAAGCAGTTCGCGCAGACAATTCATGCACCAAGTTGCATCCTGACAGGATCAGCAGATCGATCCCGATGAGCCACTTTGGCGCACAAGGTTGCAACCTTTGCGCGAGTTTTCATTATTTGAGATAAGGTTTTGCTCGCATCCTGCCCAGCAACAGCGCAACGGCGCAGACAGACGCACCACGACATAGCAAAAGTTGTACCAGTCATTTGTACTGAACCTTCGCGCAAGGCTCATACTCGAACGATTCAGAAGCCACTTACGGAGATCCACCCATGGCCAGCATCAAGGCAAAGACTGCTCAAGAAATCCTGATGAATGATTTTCAGACTCTGGTCAGCGACACCGAACGGTTGCTGGAACACACGGCAACATTGGCCGGCGATCAGGCTGATGAGCTGCGCGAGCAAATCCACGACAGTCTGCTGCGTGCGCGCGAAACCTTGAAATTGACCGAAGACTCCATGCGCGAACGCGGCAAGGCTGCTGTTACCGCCACCGAAGACTATGTCCAGGCCAACCCATGGCAATCGGTCGGGATCGCGGCCGGGGTTGGTTTCCTGATTGGCTTGCTGGCCACTCGGCGCTGATATGGCTATCGGCGAATCCGGCTCGTCCGCGACGGGCCCAAGCTCCTCACCGCGGCGCCTGGGTGCTGCGTTTCTTGGACTGCTGCACAGCCATGTCGAACTGTTCGGCATTGAATTGCAGGAACAAAAAGCCCGCACGGTAAGCCTGCTGCTGTTCGCAGGCCTGGCGCTGGTTTTTGCCTTGCTGTTGCTGGTGGGCTTGTCGACGCTGGTGTTGATCCTGTTTTGGGACACCTATCGCCTGGCGGCCATCATCGGGCTTTGTGTTTTCTATACCCTCGCGGCGATTTTCTGTGCGATGCGCTTGAGAGCGGCGATTTTCGATGAATCCTCGCCCTTCCACGGCACCCTGGAAGAATTGGCCAACGATCGGGAGCGCCTGCTGCCATGAGCCTGCCTGAACTGCCTCACAACAGCTCGCGCACTGAAATGCGCAAAGCACTGATCCGCCTGCGCATGGAAATGCATCGTCAGGAAATCCGTCACGAATCCGCGCAACTGTTGCAACCCTTGCAGCGTGTGCGCGGAATGACGCAAAACCTGCAGGACGGCTTCGGCATCAAGCACGCGCCACTCTGGGGCGTGGCAGCCGTCACCTTGCTGGGCTTCCTGACGGGCAAGGGCGCCAAGGGCGGTGGCGTCAGCAGCCTCACTCGGCTGGTTCGTCTGGGCGCCACGCTGGGTCCGTTGATCAAGCTGGTCATGCAAGGCTCTTCGCGTCACCACTAAGGCCATATCTGGCCGCGTTCTTGTAACACCGGGACTGAACCTCTTTATCGAGGGGTTCAGTCCTGCGCGCTCGCGGCAAGCCGTGCGCCTACAGATGTGTGGGTGTTTTTCGCTTGCAGGTCCGCACGCGAACCCGGAAGCTTAAGCAACCGAACACCTGACGGAGAGAACCCGCCTTGGATTGGCAAACCCTGCTTACTCGCGAACGCCTCGGAAAGCCTCTGCACAGCCCGGAAGAACTCGGCCGCAGCCCGTTCCACAAAGACCACGACCGGATCATTTTCTCGGGCGCGTTTCGCCGCCTCGGCCGCAAGACCCAGGTCCATCCGGTCAGCAGCAACGATCATATCCACACGCGCCTGACCCACTCGCTGGAAGTCAGCTGCGTCGGTCGTTCGCTGGGCATGCGCGTCGGCGAAACCATCCGCAGCGCCCTGCCCGACTGGTGCGAGCCCAGCGACCTGGGCATGGTGGTGCAATCGGCTTGCCTGGCCCATGACATCGGCAATCCGCCCTTCGGCCACTCCGGCGAAGACGCGATTCGCCACTGGTTCCAGCAAGCCGCCGGCCGTGGCTGGCTGGATGCGATGAGCGAAGTCGAACGCAATGACTTCCTCAATTTCGAAGGCAATGCCCAAGGCTTCCGGGTACTCACCCAACTGGAATATCACCAGTTCGACGGCGGCACCCGGCTGACCTACGCCACGCTGGGTACTTATCTGAAGTATCCATGGACGGCAAAACACGCAGATTCACTGGGTTACAAGAAACACAAGTTCGGCTGCTATCAGAGCGAACTTCCGCTCCTGGAACAAATCGCCCATAAACTCGGCCTGCCGCAACTCGAGGAACAACGTTGGGCGCGCCATCCGCTCGTGTATCTGATGGAAGCTGCCGATGACATCTGTTACGCGCTGATCGATCTGGAAGACGGTCTGGAAATGGAGCTGCTGGAATACGCCGAAGTCGAGTCCCTGTTGCTGGACCTTGTAGGTGACGATCTGCCGGAAACCTATCGCCAGCTGGGCCCACTGGATTCGCGTCGACGCAAACTGGCGATCCTGCGAGGCAAAGCCATTGAACACCTGACCAATGCCGCTGCGCGGGCTTTTGTCGAGCAACAGGACGCGTTACTGGCCGGCACGCTGCCCGGTGATCTGGTGGAGCACATGCACGGGCCTGCCAAGCGTTGCGTGCTGAATGCGAAGGACATGGCGCGGAAAAAAATCTTCCAGGACAAGCGCAAGACCCTGCATGAAATCGGCGCCTACACCACGCTGGAAATCCTGCTCAACGCCTTCTGCGGCGCGGCACTGGAACAGCATAACGGTCGAACCCCGTCCTTCAAGAGTCGCCGGGTCCTCGATCTGTTGGGAAACAATGCGCCCGATCCTCACGGTCCATTGCACGCCTCGTTTCTACGGATGATTGATTTCATCGCCGGCATGACCGACAGCTATGCCAGCGAAATGGCGCTGGAGATGACCGGTCGTTCAAGCCACTGATAAAACCGGGGGGTCAGCCATTACACCGCGTGCAATGGTTGATTTGCCCCCCTCAAACCCCAAGTGCACTCAACGTTCGCCGAATCCCCCTACAACATGTGCTGAGCTAACTGATCGATTTATTCGGTAACTTCGCGAAATAATCTCGCTTCCTTCAGTCCAACAGAAGAAGCGTGAATACTCCTATGTTCAAAGACGATCTGCGCATCTTGCTGGTAGAAGATCATCCCTTCCAACTCCGGGCGACTCAATACTTGCTTGAGAGTTACGGTTTCACTCAACTGACCACGACCGACAGCGCCGATGGCGCCTTGCATCAAATGCTCAAGGCAGTGCAACCGTTTGATATTCTTCTGTGCGATCAATGTCTGCCCGGTCTTTGCGGACTTGATCTGGTCGAATTTGCCAGTCAGCGGGGGATGATCAGACAGGCGATACTGTTAAGCAGCCTGACATCGGCTGAACTGGATGAACTTGAAAAAAAGGCCAACGAACACGGACTGCCATTATTGGGATACTTGATCAAACCTCTGAAACAATCCGAATTTAGAAACTTGTTGACCTTGGCATCATTCTAAAAAAACACATACCAACCACACTAACCCCCCGCCAAAACACAATTTGAAACTTACCTTAAACAACTCCAACACTTCGACCAACTACCAACAACTTTCACCTTTCCTCATAAGAAACCTAGTTGATACGTAGTCCTATTCTTCTTCAGCCGTAGGACTATTCCTATATTGCAGCTACAGGTACGTCAGTTCATGCGTCACCTCAACTATCTGAGCTAAGGTGCGCGCTTTATTAGAGCTCGTATGGGATTTGATTATGAACTCCGTTTTTATTGTCGACGATCACCCAGTCATCCGCCTTGCCGTCAGAATGTTGCTTGAACATGAAGGTTACAAAGTCGTCGGCGAAACCGATAATGGGGTCGACGCCATGCAGATGGTTCGCGAATGCATGCCTGACCTCGTCATACTCGACATCAGCATTCCCAAACTGGACGGGCTGGAAGTTCTCGCCCGTTTCAACGCAATGAGTACCCGCCTGAAAACATTGGTATTAACAGCACAGAGCCCAACACTTTTCGGTATTCGCTGCATGCAATCCGGCGCATCGGGATATGTGTGCAAACAGGAAGACCTGAGTGAGCTGGTCAGTGCTATAAAAGCCGTATTGTCAGGTTACAACTACTTTCCCAGCCAGGCCTTGAATCCTGTTCGCTGTGATGATGCTCGTTTTTCCGACCTGGAATTGTTCAAGTCAGTCAATGATCGGGAACTGATGGTCTTGCAACTATTTGCCCAAGGACGCACCAACAAGGAAATTGCCAAAGGCATGTTTCTGAGCAACAAGACTGTTAGTACTTATAAAAAACGCCTCATGCAGAAACTCGAAGCCAAATCTCTGGTTGAACTCATCGATATGGCAAAACGTAACGCGTTAGTGTGAGAGACAGGATGCCCAGTCGTATAAAGGATTATCTGACACTCATGGCCGCAGGTTTATGCCTGCACACCTCAGTGGCCGCTGCGCAGACCGTCAGCGAGAACTACAACCTGATGAGTCGCTCGATGGCTGGACACCAGGAAGTCCAACTGGATAAATCACAACGACAATGGATTGAGCATAAACGGGAACTGATCCTGGGCACGTCAGCCCCGGACTACCCCCCTTTCGACCTGACCATCAGTGGTCACGACTACGAAGGCTTTACCGCCGATTACGCAGGTATCCTTGGCAAAACAACCGGTCTGCCCATCAAGGTGCTGCGCTTTGCGTCCCGGGAGGCCGCGATCGAGGCGCTCGAAAGTGGCAAGATCGACTTGCTGGGGACCGCCAATGGTTTCGAAGCCCGCAACGTTGACATCGTACTTTCCGCACCCTACGCCGCAGACCAGCCGGTTCTGGTGACCCGCGAAGGTGAAACCCGATCCTTGACCGATGGCCTGTCCGGGCTACGGCTGAGCATGGTGTATCACTATTTGCCGCTGGAAGAGGTCAAGGCCATGTATCCGGGGGCGATCATCACGTCCTTTCCGTCCTACCAGAATGCGATCAATGCCGTTGCCTTCGATCAGGCTGACGTGTTTCTGGGTGACACGATTTCCACCCATTACATGATCAACAAGGGTTATCTGAACAACATCCGCATGGCCAACTTCGGCAAACACGAAGCCCACGGTTTCAGCTTTGCCGTGCATAAGGACAACCCGCAACTGCTCGGCATCATCAACGCAATGCTGTTAGCCATCCCCACCAGCGAACGAGACAACATTGCCAAGCGCTGGAGTGCCGGCAGTGACATGCTGCTCACCGATCAGAAACTGCAACTCACCCACAAAGAGGAACGCTGGCTGGCACAAAACCCGGTAGTGCGAGTGGTGGTCAATGAGGCTTTTGCGCCGCTGACGTTTTTCGACAGTGATGGCAACTTTCGTGGGGTTACTGCGGACTTGCTGGAGCTGATCAGATTGCGCACCGGCTTGCGCTTCGATGTCCGTCGCAGCCGCAGCGATGAAGAGATGATCCAACAGATCAGCGACAACCAGGCCGACGTGATCGCCGCACTTCTTCCCAGTGCCCAACGTGAAACGACGTTGAACTTCACCCGCCCCTATTTGCAAAACTCCTTTGTCCTGCTGACTCGCAAAGCCGCCGACAGCCCGGCAAGCCTTGCGCAGTTGGAGGACAAACGCCTGGCAATCGCCCAAGGCAATCCCCTGGTGGATTACCTGCGCAGCGAGTTCCCGCGGATCAAGCTGATTGAAACCCCGGATACCTTCAGCGCCGTGGAGTTGCTGGCCGAGGGCAAGGCAGAAGGTGCGGTGAATTCACTGGTGATTGCCAACTACTTCATCTCTTCGCAGCTCTTCGAGCACACCCTTCAAATCAGTACCACCATCGGCACCCGGCAAGCTGCGTTTTCACTGGCAACAAGCCGGGACGCCAAAGAACTGAACACCATTCTCGACAAGGCGCTGCTGAGCATTGCACCGGAAGAACTGGGCATCATCAACAGCCGCTGGCGCGGCTATTCGGCGTCCTCGCAAAGTACCTGGCGCAACTATCACCGTCTGTTCTACCAAGTCGTCATCGGTGCCGGGGTGCTGCTGCTGATTTCCGTTGCCTGGAACGCTTACATGCGGCGCCAGATAAAGCAGCGCCAGGCAGCCGAGCGTGCGTTGAACGATCAACTCGAATTCATGCGATCACTGGTCAACGGGACGCCTCATCCGATCTACGTCCGCGATCGCCAGGGACTGCTGCAAAGCTGCAACGACAGTTACCTGGAAGCCTTCTGCGCAAGACGTGAAGACGTCATCGGCAAAAGCGTCATGCAAGCCAGCCTGAGCAATGCGTTCGAAGCCCGGGAATTTCAGGCCGATTACCAGCGCGTCGTGGCCGAGGGCAATCCGCTGATTCTCGATCGCGCGCTGCACATCGGCGAGCGCAGACTGACGATTTACCACTGGATTCTTCCCTACCGTGATTCGAGCGGTGAAGTCCAAGGCATCATTGGCGGCTGGATCGACATCAGCGAACGGCGGCAACTGTTCGATGACCTGCGCGAGGCCAAAGAGCGCGCCGATGAAGCCAACCGTGCCAAAACCACCTTTCTGGCGACCATGAGCCATGAGATCCGCACTCCGATGAATGCGGTCATCGGCATGCTCGAACTCACGCTCAAACGCATCGATCACAAGCATCCGGATCGCCCGGCAATCGACGTGGCGTACAACTCGGCGAAAGACCTGTTGGAGCTGATCGGAGACATTCTCGACATTGCACGGATTGAATCCGGACGCCTGAGCCTGAGTCCTGAACGGGTCAATCCCAGTGAAATCGTGGCCTCGGTGGTGCGGGTCTTCGATGGACTGGCGCGTCAGAAAAATCTGCGGCTGCTACTGGAATTTCGCCCTGCCAATCCAGGGTTTGATGTCCTGCTGGACCCGATGCGCTTCAAACAGGTGCTGTCCAACCTGGTGAGCAACGCCATCAAGTTTACGGAACGCGGCCAAATCAGGATCATCGTCGACCTGCAGCCGACCACCGAGCCTGAGCGGGTCCGGATGTTGTTGCAGGTTCATGACAGCGGCATAGGGATCAGCGAACAGGATCAGCAGCGGTTGTTCGAACCCTTTGCTCAGGCCGATCACGCCGTGCAGTCAGCCAGAGGCGGGGCGGGGCTTGGGCTGATGATCAGCCGCAGCCTGTGCGAAATGATGGGCGGCAGCCTGCAATTGAGCAGCCAGCCGGGTGCCGGCACGCACGTCGAGGTGTCGTTGCACCTGGCAACATTGCCATTGGTACAGATGCCAGAAACTGCTGAAGCGAAAATCCGCACCACTGCGACTCCCTTGAACGTTCTGGTGGTCGACGATCACCCCGCCAATCGCTTGCTCATGTGCCAGCAACTGGAGTTTCTGGGCCATCGATTCAGCGTCGCGCCGGATGGACAGGCGGGGCTTCAGGCATGGGAAGCCGAGCCGTTCGATCTGGTGATTGCCGATTGCAACATGCCGGTCATGAACGGATACGAACTGGCCCGCGCCATTCGCCAACATGAACAAAAAACGCACCGCCCGGCCTGTACCGTGCTGGGTTTTACCGCCAACGCACAACCGGAAGAAATACAACGCTGCAAACAAGCCGGGATGGACGATTGCCTGTTCAAGCCACTTACCCTCACAGCCTTGAGTCAGTGGTTTGAAGGTATCAGGCCAACCGTGCGCGATCCTGCCTTCAGTCTGCAAGGATTGCGTCTTTTGACCGGCGGAGATCCGGTATTGGACCAGCGACTGTTGACCGAACTGTTGAACAGCAACCGTCTGGACCGACAAGAACTGCTGGCCCTGTCCCCCTCCAAAGAGCCTCAGCCATTTCTCGACGTCGCCCACAAAATCAAAGGCGCCGCCCGAATCGTCCAGGCGTCCAGGGTGATCGACAGCTGCGAGGCGATGGAAAAGGCCTGCCATGAAGTGTTCCATCAGGATCAAGTGGCCGATTGCAGCAAGGCTATAGAGCGCGCCATGCTCGAACTGGAGCAGGCATTGCAGCAACAGATCGGCCAAAACGACAAAGGCAGAATGACAGAGCCTTAACTATGCTTGGACGCTGAGCAGTGTGTTAACCATCATGGAGAGACCTGCAATGCCCAGCCCACTGCGCCCGGATCAACGTCGGTTTCCCCTGCACGTCCATATCAGTGTGATGTTCACATTCCTGCTGTTGCTGACCGGCGTGGTGCTGGGCCTTTTCAACTACCAGCAAACCACGCAGATCATCCTTTCCAGCAGTGAGAAACTCTTCAACCGCATCGAGCAGGATGTCCGTCTCGACCTGCACGCCACTTATGAACCGATTCGCCATCTGCTGTCCCTGCTGGCGCAATACCCGGCGACCCAGGCACCTGACCTTGCGCAACGCCTGGCGCTGCTCAAACCCTTCAGCCAGTCGCTCAAGGACAACCCCGACCTGGCCTCGTTGTACCTTGGCTATGGCAATGGCGATTTCTTCATGGTTCGGCCCTTGCGAACCCCCGAGTTGAAAACGCTCCTCAAGGCACCGGACACGGCGGCTTATCAGGTGTGGAGCATTGAGCGAACAGGCAACAGCGGCCAGGTCCGCTCCCAATCATTGTTTTTCGATCAGGATCTGGCCCTCATCAGCCGCCAGGACAACCCCGACGAATCCTACGATCCGCGAACCCGTGCCTGGTATGCCAATGCCCGTAGCGACAGCAATCAGATCACCACCGAACCCTATCTCTTTTTCTCCACCCGCAATGTCGGCACTACCCTGGCCCGGCGCAGTGGCGAACAGGCGGTCATGGGTGCCGACCTGACCCTGGCGGCACTCTCCGCAACCCTGGCCAAACATGTCGTGACCCCCAGTACCGAAATCGTGCTGTTCGATGCAGAAGGAAATGCCATCGCGTATCCCGACAGCAGCAAACTGATCATCGACGATCAGACTGCCCGCCTGATCAAAGCCGCCGACCTGAGCCCCAGCCTCGGTGCATTGCTCAACAATCCCTCCGCAGGTAATCGCCTGGATGTCGCCGGTCGTCAATGGATCGTTGCCCGCAGCCGCATGCAGGAGGGCGGCCCTCAGGGGCTGCAACTGGCGCTGCTGGTGCCGGAAGATGAATTGCTGGTCGATGCCTACCGCATGCGCTGGCAAGGCGCGCTGATTACCCTGGCCACGCTGTTGCTGTGCCTGCCGCTGGGCTGGCTGACCTCACGAATCCTGGTCAAACCCTTGCGCGCGCTGGTGCAGGAGGCCGATGCGGTGCGCAGTTTCGACTTCAACTTTCCGGCCTCGCGTCGCTCTCCCGTGCTCGAAGTCGACCAACTGAGCGTGTCGATGACGCGCATGAAAGACACCCTGGCGAGTTTTTTCCGGATCACCGACAGCCTGAGCGCCGAGACTCGCTTCACCCCCTTGCTGGAACGGGTGTTGTTTGAAACCGTGAAAATCGGCCAGGCCCAGGCCGGCCTGATCTACCTGCGCGAAAGTGATGGCGATCGAATGGAGCCCCATGGCCTGGTCCTCAACGGTTCCTCACGGGCATTGCCGCCATTTCATCTTCGAGCACACGACTCCCAGGCGCCGCAAAGCCCGGCATGGCTACAACAGCTGTCGAAGGCCGACAACATCGTCACCACGCTTGGTTTCGAACAGGCCGGGGATTTGCAAAAGGTGTTGCATGAGCTGGAGTGTCCCCGCGTCCACCTGATCGGCATTCGACTGCACAATCGTCATAACGAAACCGTGGGCCTGCTGGTCCTGCTATTGGCCGATAGCGGCAACCAGAGCGATCTGGAGAAACTTCGTCCGGACCGCATCGCGTTCCTCCAGGCTGTGTCAGGCGCGGCCGCCGTCAGTATTGAAAGTCAGCGTCTGCAAGCCAAACAAAAACAACTGCTGGATTCCTTCATTCAACTTCTGGCGGGGGCGATTGACGCCAAAAGCCCCTATACCGGCGGTCACTGCCAGCGAGTACCGGCGCTGACCCTGATGCTCGCCCAAGCCGCCGCTGCCAGCCAGGCCCCCGCCTTCAGTGGCTATCAACCCAACGAAGATGAATGGGAAGCGCTGCACATCGCCGCCTGGCTGCACGACTGCGGCAAGGTCACCACCCCGGAATATGTGGTCGATAAAGCCACGAAGCTGGAAACCCTCAACGACCGTATTCACGAAATCCGCACCCGTTTCGAAGTGCTCAAGCGCGATGCCTGGATCAGCTATTGGCAAGCCATGGCCCTGGGCGGTAACGAGCAGCACCTGGCCGAACTGCGCAACGCCACGCTGGCGGGGCTGGACGATGATTTCGCGTTCGTTGCCCGCTGCAACCTGGGCAGCGAGGCAATGGCCGAGTCCGACCAGCAACGCCTGCGCAGCATTGCCCAACGCAGCTGGACCCGAACCCTGGATGACCGGCTGGGCGTTTCCTGGGAAGAGAATCGACGTCAGGCACGGACCCCGGCACCGGCACTGCCGGTCAGCGAGCCATTGCTGGCGGACAAACCCGAGCACCTGTTCGAACGCCCCGAAGCCGAGTTGATTCCAGAGGACAATCCCTGGGGGTTCAAGCTCGATGTGCCGCGCTACAAGTACAACCGGGGCGAGCTCTACAACCTGAGCGTTGCCCGAGGCACCCTGACCCGTGAGGAGCGTTACATCATCAATCACCACATGGTGCAGACGATTCTGATGCTCAGCCACCTGCCCTTCCCCGGCCACCTCACCAACGTCGCGGAGATCGCCGGCGGCCACCACGAGAAAATGGACGGCACGGGGTATCCCAAACAGTTGAAGCGCGAAGAAATGAGCCTGCCGGCGCGGATGATGGCGATTGCCGATATTTTCGAAGCCCTGACCGCCGCCGATCGCCCCTACAAGAAAGCCAAGTCCCTGAGCGAAGCGCTGGGCATCATGGCCACCATGTGCCGGGATGCTCACATCGATCCCGAGTTGTTCGGGCTGTTCATCAACGCGCAAATCTACTTGGAGTACGCCGATCGTTTCCTCGATCCCCAACAGATCGATGCGGTTGATCCGGCAAGCCTGCTGGTCAAGGCAGGCCTGGCATGATCAGCAGTCGGTCAGGCGCAGGAAAATCGCCGCCAATTGCTCGATACCAGCCTGATCTTCAACGGTAAAACGCGCCAGTTTCGGGCTATCGAGGTCCAGCACGCCAATCAATCGACCGTCCTTGACCAGTGGCACCACCAGCTCGCTGTTCGACGCACTGTCGCAAGCGATGTGCCCGGGAAACGCATGCACATCCTCGACCAATTGGGTCTGCAAGGTAGCCGCTGCCGCTCCGCACACGCCACGGCCGAACGGAATCCGCACGCAGGCGATCTGTCCCTGAAACGGGCCAAGCACCAGCTCTTCATTGCGATTGAGGTAGAACCCGGCCCAGTTCAGGTCATCGAGCTGGTTGAACAGGAACGCCGAGAACTGCGCGGCGTTGGCGATGAAATCCCGTTCGTCCGCCAGCAATGACTCCAATTGCGCCCACAGCATGCCGTAGCCTTCGAGGCCCTGGCCGCTCTTTTGTAAATCGATCATGCCTTGTGCTCCAACAGCTTCAGCCCGACCCAATAGCGGGCAAATTGATACGCGCAACGTCCGTTGCGATTACCGCGGCCCGTGGCCCAACGTACCGCGAGGATGTCCAGTTCTTCGTCCCGCTGCCACTTGAGGCCCGCCTTGTCGGCCAGTTGACCGATCCAGTGTTCGACGACGTTGAGGAAGTGCTCCTGGGTAAACGGATAGAACGACAGCCACAATCCGAAACGATCCGACAGCGCAATCTTGTCTTCCACCGCCTCACTGGGATGTAGTTCGCCGTCAACGCGTTTCCAGTTTTCGTTATCGCTTTCCTTTTCCGGCACCAGATGGCGACGGTTGGACGTGGCGTACAGCAAAACGTTATCCGGCGCCTGTTCGAGAGAGCCGTCGAGCACGCTTTTGAGCACGCGGTAATCGCCCTCGCCCGACTCGAACGACAGATCATCGCAGAACAGCACGAAACGCTGGGGCAACTTGGCGATCTGTTCGACAATACGCGGCAAGTCCGCCAGGTGATCGCGCTCGATTTCGATCAAGCGCAAACCGGCTTCGGCGTGTTCGGCCAGCAAGGCGCGAACCAGCGACGATTTACCGGTTCCACGCGAACCCCAGAGCAGCGCGTGGTTGGCCGGCATGCCGTCGAGGAACTGTAGGGTATTACGCCCCAGTTGCTCCACTTGACGGTCGACACCGACCAGGTCGGTCAAACGTGTGTCGAGGCTGACTTGCAGCGGCAACAGAAAACCGCTGCGGCCCTCACGTTGCCAGCGCGCGGCCAGGCAGTGAGTCCAGTCGATGGTTTGCCGAGGTGCTGGCAGCAGCGGTTCGATACGGGCCAGAACGGCATCGGCGCGTTCAAGAAAAGCATTTAATCGGGAATCCACGTCTTCTCCTCGGGCACGTTCACAGTAATGATGGTGATACAGCGACGAAACACAACATCCGGTGTCCGGTTCATCCCTCTGCACAAGGGCTCACGAGAACATCGGTATCCATGCATGATCGACTATGCTTGAGCAGCGAAGGGAAACGGAAGTGGTTCAACACCCCATGGATATCAAGTTCACCAACCGGCTGTCCTACAAGCAAGCCAGGCTGACTGTGCTGGTCGGTTTCATTCTGGGCACGCTGCTCAGCCTGCTGCAAATAGGCATCGATTATGCCAGTGAAGACGCCTCCATCAACCGCGAAATCCTGTCGTTGCTGGAAATCAGCCATAACCCCGCGTCCCGCATTGCCTACAACATCGACGCCGAACTCGCTCAGGAACTGACCCTGGGCCTGTTGCGCTCGCCGGCGATCATCGGCGCACAATTGATCGACAACAACAGTACCGTGCTGGCCAACGTCAAACGCCCGGGGGTGCAAAGCGGCTATCGGGTGATCAGCGACTTCCTGTTCGGCGCCAATCGGCAGTTCGAAGACCGTCTCTACCTGGATCACTTGCCGACCGAATCCCTCGGCATCCTGCGACTGGACGTCGACACCTATTCATTCGGCAACCGCTTTCTGCGTCGGGCCGAGGTGACCCTGCTCAATGGCTTCGCGCGCAGCCTGCTGCTGACTGGCATCCTGCTGGCGCTGTTCTACGTGATGCTGACCAAGCCGTTGGTGCGAGTCATCCGTGAACTCAGCAGTCGCGACCCGCGCAGCGCGGAGTCAACGTCGCTGGAGTGTCCGACGGACCATGAAAACGATGAAATCGGTGTACTGGTCAAGGTGGCCAATCAACAATTCGAAAACATCGCCACCGAAATCCAGCAGCGACGCAACGCGGAAAACCGCCTGACCGACTACCTCGGGCAACTGGAGAACATCGTCTCGGCCCGCACTGCGGAACTCAAGGCGATCAACTCGCGGCTCAGCCAATCCAACGAGGAACTGGAAGTCGCCCGCAGTACCGCCCTGGACATGGCCGAAGCGCGCTCGGTGTTCCTGGCCAACATGAGCCACGAGATCCGCACGCCGCTCAATGGCCTGTTGGGGATGATCGCGCTTTCCCTGGACGGACCGCTCAATGCCGAGCAACAGCAACAGCTGTCCATCGCCCATGACTCAGGCAAAGTGCTGGTGGAACTGCTCAACGATATTCTCGATCTGTCGAAGTTCGATGCCGGCCAACTGGAGCTCGAACATATTCCGTTCGATCTTGGCTCGCTGATCGAGGACACCGCCAACCTGCTATCGCAAAACGCCGCGCCGAGCGTCGAGCTGAGCTGCCTGATCGACCCGCAATTTCCGGCCCTGGTGCTTGGGGATCCGACGCGAGTCCGACAGATCGTCAGCAACCTGTTGTCCAACGCCCTCAAATTCACCCGTTTCGGTCGGGTCGATGTGCGCCTGTCGACATTCGAGGACGGCGTCAGAATCGAAGTCTGCGACACCGGCATCGGCATCGCCCAGGACGCCCAGGTCAAGATCTTCCAGCCCTTCACGCAGGCCGGCGCCGGCATTACCCGGCAATTCGGCGGGACCGGGCTGGGTCTGGCGCTGACCTACAACCTCTGCGAAGCCATGCAAGGGCGCCTCACCATCAGCTCGGAAGCAGGCTTCGGCAGTCAGTTCTGTGCCGATCTGCCGCTACCCAGCCACACCCGCGCCCTTCCCCCGGCCTCTTTACGGGGCAAGGTCATCGCAATCACCGCCGCCAGCAGCGGTCTGGCCGAACTGTTGAGCAGTGTTTTGCCTGGCTGGGGACTCGACTATGAGCAGCGTTCCATCGATGACTCGTTGCTGGGTGTGAACCCGGATGTACTGATTACCGATTGCCTCGAATGTCTGTTTGGCCTGCGTCCTTCGTGTACAGCCCCCATTCTGCTGGTCACCGCGTACGGCAGTTTCCTGCCCAGCGAAGAAGCCCTCGCCCTCGCCCCCTTACAGCAACAGGCGCGACCTCTGGCACGCAACGCGCTGTACCAGACGCTAAGGCGAACCCTGCAGCCGGAACTCAGCACGATCAACGGTGCCCGGCTCGACGTCCTCTCCCCACAACGACGCGGACGCGTGCTGCTGGTGGAGGACAATCCGGTCAACCAACTGGTGGCCAAGGGGATGCTCGGAAAACTCGGTTGCGAGGTGATTGTCGCCGGTCACGGTGGTGAGGCGCTGGATCAGCTGGAGCAGAGCGAATTCGATCTGGTGCTGATGGACTGCAACATGCCGGTGATGGACGGCTACGAGGCCAGTCGGCAAATCCGTCGCAGCGGACGCTGGCCACAGCTGCCCATCGTCGCCCTGACCGCCAACGCCATGTCCGAGGAGCGCGAACGCTGCCGTGCGGCTGGCATGAGCGATTACCTGGCAAAACCCTTCCGCCGGGAAGAGCTGGCTGCCCTGCTGGATTTATGGATTCCGACTACGACAGTACTTTGATTTGCCTCAACAGGTGATCAAGGCCGTCGCGCAGATCATTCAAGCGATCCAGATCGACACCGCTGTCGCATAACAGACGGGCCTTGAGCGGCCCGACCTGATCGCGCAAAGCCTTGCCGGTTGGCGACAGGCTCAAGTGTACTTCCCGCTCGTCCCGCACCGAGCGCTGCCGCTGAACCAGTTGCAGTTGCTCAAGACGCTTGAGCAACGGCGTCAGCGTGCCGGAATCCAGCGCCAGACGTTCGCCCAACGCCTTGACCGTCGGCTGCTCTGGCGCTGCGTCCTGCCATTCCCACAACACCAGCATCGCCAGGTATTGCGGGTAGGTCAGGCCGAGCTGATCGAGCATCGGCTTGTAGGCGCGGATCACCGCCCGGGAAGCGGCGTACAGCTTGAAGCACAGTTGACTGTCAAGCTTCAGGGAATCGACTGACAAGGTGTTCATTTGAGCAGGGCTTCGATCTCGCGGCTCAGGTCCTGCGGCTTGGTCGCGGGGGCGAAGCGCTTGACCAGTTGACCATCCTTGCCAATCAGAAACTTGGTGAAGTTCCACTTGATGCCTTGGGAACCCAGCACACCCGGCGCGCGCTTTTTCAGTTGAACGAACAGCGGATGGGCACCGGCGCCATTGACTTCAATCTTTTTGAACAGCGGGAAACTGACGCCGAAGTTCAACTCGCAGAACTCGGAAATCGCCCCTTCGTTGCCCGGCTCTTGCTTGCCGAACTGGTTACACGGAAAACCCAGCACCACCAGACCTTGATCCTTGTAGGTCTGCCACAACTCTTCAAGACCTTTGTACTGGGGGGTGAAACCGCATTTGCTCGCGGTGTTGACCACCAGCACGGCCTTGCCGGCGAAATCGGCCAGGGTCTTTTGCTCACCCTTGATGGTGGTGCAAGGGATGCTCAGCAGGTTGTCGCTCATGGTTCGGACTCTGAATGAGGGAAGATGAGACAAACATAGCGAGCAATTGAATTGTGTGCAATTTAATAAATCAATTGCCGATTGACTGTAGGAGCACGGCTTGCCTGCGATGGCGTCCTTTTGATCGCCATCGCGAGCAAGCTCGGCTCCCACAGGGCTCGCATTACGCGCGCGGTGCCAGGTCCAGGCACACTGAGTTGATGCAATAACGCAGGCCGGTCGGCGGCGGGCCGTCCGGGAACACGTGCCCCAGGTGCGCATCGCATTTGGCGCAGACCACTTCGGTGCGGATCATGCCGTGGCTGACGTCACGGATCTCGACCATGGCACTGTCGCCGATCGGTGCATAAAAGCTCGGCCAGCCGCAGCCGGAATCAAATTTGGTCTTGGAATCGAACAGCGGCTCGTTGCAGCAGATGCAGTGGTAGACACCGTCAGTTTTGGTGTCGTTGTACTTGCCGGAGAACGGCCGCTCGGTGCCCTTGAGGCGGCAAACGTTGTACTGCTCCGGATCGAGCATCGCCCGCCATTCTTCCTGGGTTTTTTCCAACTTTTCCATCATCACACCTCAGCAGCTGAAAAAGCCCGATCAGAACCTTTTCCACGGATCGGGCGGCACGTATGATTGCGCCTCGTCAAACGCCAGTCTGGCAGCCAGACCACGCGCATTCAAACGGATTTATGGATGCTGCCTCTCAAGGCGTCAGGCCTGTGTGAATACGCAGGATTCCCAGCACGGTCGTTCATACGCCGCCTGGATCGTTCATTTTCGGGAACACATCGCCATGCAGGTCAGCAAATCGAACAAGCTCGCCAACGTCTGCTACGACATTCGCGGCCCAGTGCTCAAGCACGCCAAACGCCTGGAAGAGGAAGGCCATCGCATCCTCAAGCTGAACATCGGCAACCCGGCGCCTTTTGGTTTCGAAGCGCCGGATGAAATCCTCCAGGACGTCATCCGCAATCTGCCGACGGCTCAGGGCTACAGCGATTCCAAAGGTCTGTTCAGCGCCCGCAAGGCCGTGATGCAGTACTACCAGCAAAAGCAGGTAGAAGGCGTCGGCATTGAAGACATCTATTTGGGCAACGGCGTTTCCGAGCTGATCGTGATGTCGCTGCAGGCCCTGCTCAACAACGGCGATGAAGTGCTGGTGCCGGCCCCGGACTACCCGCTGTGGACTGCCGCGGTGAGCCTGTCGGGCGGCAACCCGGTGCATTACCTGTGCGACGAGCAGGCCAACTGGTGGCCGGATCTGGCCGACATCAAGGCCAAGATCACCCCGAACACCAAGGCACTGGTGATCATCAATCCGAACAACCCGACCGGCGCGGTGTATTCGAAAGAAGTCCTGTTGGGCATGCTGGAACTGGCCCGTCAGCACAACCTGGTAGTTTTTTCCGACGAGATCTACGACAAGATTCTGTACGACGATGCCGTGCACATCTGCACGGCGTCCCTGGCGCCAGACTTGCTGTGCCTGACCTTCAACGGTCTGTCCAAGTCCTATCGCGTCGCGGGTTTCCGTTCCGGCTGGATCGCCATTTCCGGCCCGAAACACCATGCCCAGAGCTACATCGAAGGTATCGACATGCTGGCCAACATGCGCCTGTGTGCCAACGTACCGAGCCAGCACGCGATCCAGACCGCCCTCGGCGGCTACCAGAGCATCAATGATCTGGTATTACCCAACGGACGATTGTTGGAACAGCGCAATCGCACTTGGGAGCTGCTCAACGATATTCCCGGCGTGAGCTGCGTCAAGCCAATGGGCGCGCTGTATGCGTTCCCAAGGATCGACCCGAAAGTCTGCCCGATCCATAACGACGAGAAATTCGTGCTCGACCTGCTGCTGTCGGAGAAGCTGCTGGTGGTACAAGGCACGGCCTTCAACTGGCCTTGGCCGGACCACTTCCGTGTGGTGACCCTGCCGCGCGTGGACGAGCTGGACATGGCCATCGGACGTATCGGCAACTTCCTCAAGTCCTATCGCCAGTAACCTGCCTGTCACCGTGCGACGCTTGCGCATGTCGCACGGTGATTGATTCAGCAACATTTCTTTGCGCCCTGCCGAACATCGCTTCTTCAATCGCTGACCGATGCCTCGTTGCGTGCTCGCGCCTAACAACGGCGGGGCTTACGACGTTAATTGGCTGACAAACACTTCCTGCATCGATGTCGGAAATGCCCTTCAAACAGCTAGACTGTTGCCGTAGGACACAGTTTGAAATAGTCACCCGGTTGAATAGCCCGGGTCAGCACCTTATATACCCCGCAGTACGCTACATCTTTAGCATGAGGAGATTTCTACAACCATGATGCGCATCCTGCTGTTTTTGGCCACTAACCTGGCGGTCGTGCTGATTGCCAGCATCACCCTGAGCCTTTTCGGCTTCAACGGGTTCATGGCGGCCAACGGGGTTGATCTCAACCTCAATCAGCTGCTGATTTTCTGTGCGGTCTTTGGTTTCGCCGGTTCGCTGTTCTCGCTGTTCATCTCCAAGTGGATGGCGAAGATGAGCACCAGCACCCAAATCATCAGCCAGCCGCGCACACGTCACGAGCAATGGCTGCTGCAAACCGTCGAGCAATTGTCCCGGGAAGCCGGGATCAAGATGCCCGAAGTCGGTATTTTCCCGGCCTACGAGGCGAACGCCTTTGCCACCGGCTGGAACAAGAACGATGCGTTGGTCGCGGTCAGCCAAGGGCTGCTCGAACGCTTCTCGCCTGATGAAGTGAAGGCCGTTCTGGCCCACGAAATCGGCCACGTCGCCAATGGCGACATGGTCACCCTGGCATTGGTCCAGGGCGTGGTGAACACCTTCGTGATGTTCTTCGCACGGATCATCGGCAACTTTGTCGACAAGGTGATCTTCAAGAACGAAGAAGGCCAAGGCATCGCCTATTACGTGGCGACCATCTTCGCCGAGCTGGTCCTGGGCATTCTGGCCAGCGCCATCGTCATGTGGTTCTCGCGTAAACGCGAATTCCGTGCAGACGAAGCCGGTGCACGCCTGGCCGGCACCGCCGCAATGATCGGCGCCCTGCAACGCCTGCGGGCCGAACAGGGGCTGCCGGTGCACATGCCGGACACCCTGACGGCTTTCGGCATCAACGGTGGCCTCAAACAAGGGTTCGCCCGCATGTTCATGAGCCACCCGCCGCTGGAAGAGCGTATTGACGCGTTGCGTCGTCGGGGCTGAGAGGCTTCGCACTAACAAAAAAAGGCCCGCATTGAATGCGGGCCTTTTTTTGTCTGCTGATTTTTGCAGTGTTCATTCGGGCCCCATCGCGAGCAGGCTCACTCCCACATTAGACCGCGTCTATCTAGACAGCTCGGTCAACTGTGGGAGCGAGCCTGCTCGCGATGAGGCCGGTACAAACAACACCAATCTATCGGCTGGAAACCCGATAAACCCGCTCTTCAAGCCGCGTAACACCCTTTTCCAGGAACTTCCAGCTTTCGCCCAGAACGTCCTGATCTTCCAGAATCTTTAACTCCCACGACGCACCGAACAACCGCTGCACTTCGTCATCCAGCACGGCAAAGGGCGGTCCCTCCATTTGTGCCTGGTCGTAATCCAGGGTAATCAGCAGCCCCAGCGAATCCTTCGGCATAATCCGCTTCAGATGCTCGGCATATTGCTCGCGCATCTTCGGTGGCAAGGCGATCAACGCAGCGCGGTCGTACAGCGCGCTGCAATCGGCAACGTCGCCGGCCGTCAACGCGAAGAAATCACCACACCAGATCTCGATCGAGCCCGCCCGATAGACCGTGAAGGGGCCTTGATCGCTGACGTCCGGATCAAATTGATGCTCGTGGAAAAAGTCTTCCACCGCTTTTTCCGACAATTCGATGCCCAGCACCTCATGCCCGCATTTCGCCAGCCACAGCAGATCCAGGCTTTTCCCACATAACGGCACCAGTACGCGCGCGCCCTCTTCCAGGCCCAGCTGCGGCCAGTACCGTTGCAGATATGGATTCACTTCCGGCAGGTGAAAGCCGATCTGATTCGACGTCCACCGCTTGTGCCAAAACTCCGGCTGCATAATTAATCCCGAAAATTCGATCAAAAGACTCTAAAACTTATATTAGATTTAGATCAATGATCTGACTGAAGATGATGCCATCTTACCCCTCAGGAGCGCATTCATGTTCCCCAGCCTTTACATATCCCATGGCTCGCCCATGTTGGCACTGGAACCGGGCGCCAGCGGGCCCGCTCTTGCTCGCCTGGCGGCAGAATTGCCGAAACCCGAGGCCATCGTCATTGTTTCTGCGCATTGGGAAAGCAATGAGTTGCTCGTCAGCGGCAATCCCCAGCCTGAAACCTGGCATGACTTCGGCGGTTTTCCGCAGGCGTTGTTCAACGTGCAATACCCGGCACCCGGCAATCCAAAATTGGCCGCAGAGGTTGTCGAACTGCTGAAAAGCAATGGCCTGCCCGCTCGCATCGACGCCGAACGGCCGTTCGACCATGGGGTCTGGGTGCCCTTGTCATTGATGTATCCACAAGCCGACATCCCCGTGGTGCAAGTTTCGCTACCCACCCGCGGCGGCCCGGCCCTGCAGACCCGTGTCGGTCATGCCCTGGCCAGCCTGCGCGAACATGGCGTGTTGCTGATTGGTTCCGGGAGCATCACCCACAACCTGCGCGAACTGGACTGGCACGCCGGCCCGGAAAGCGTCGAACCCTGGGCCCAGGCATTTCGTGACTGGATGATCGAAAAACTCGCTGCCAACGACGAACCCGCGTTGCACGATTACCGTCAGCAAGCACCGAATGCCGTGCGCAACCACCCCAGTGATGAACATCTGTTGCCGTTGTACTTTGCGCGCGGTGCGGGAGGTACATTCAGCGTGAGCCACAAGGGATTCACCATGGGCGCCCTGGGCATGGACATTTACCGATTCGGGTAATGACAGAACCAAGGCCTGTGGCGGCCAGGCTCAGACCACATCAACCCCGACATGAATCGCATCGTGCCGCCAAAACTCCAGATCACAATCGATCAACCGTTCATGCTGATCGTAATTGACCCGAGCGATGCGCAACCCCGGGCTCCCCACCGACACCCGTAAAGCCGCCGCCGCATCCACCGACAACGCCGTCGGCACAATCTCGAAACGCACCCGCCCATAGTGCAAGTCGTAATGCCGGGCATACAGTTCGGTAATTGACTGATTCAGATCGAAGTCCAGAATCCCCGGAAAAAACTGCGGATTCAAATAGTGCTCCACATACAACACCAGCCGCCCATCTATCCGCCGCGCCCGGCAAATCTGAATCACGCTGGACAACGCCGGCAACTGCAACCAGGCACAGACCGCCGCCGACGCCGGTTGCAACCGCGCGGAAATCACCTCGGTGGACGGCACCCGCCCCTGTGCACTGACCATTGCGTGAAAGTGACTGCGCTGCATCAGGTTATAGGCCAGGCGCGGTGGCGATACGAACCAGCCACGGCGCTCCTCCCGATAAATCTGCCCCTGGGCTTCCAGTTGCAACAACGCTTCACGCACGGTGATCCGCGTGGTTGCGAACAACTCACTGAGCTTGCGCTCGGCCGGCAGTTTGCTCCCGGGCGCCAACAGGCCATGGTCGAGCTGTTCTTGCAGAACCTGCCCGATGGCTGTCACCGCTTTGGTTGTCTCGATGCGCATCAACGTTACCTATCTGGACTAGACCAGCACTGTTCCGGGGCGGAACCGCGATTCAAATCGGTTCCCTCAATTCCCGACAAGCCTAGGCACTGCTCATGACTGACAGATGACAAAGCCGCCGAACGGTTGCTCCAAACGCCTGCAATTTCACGGCCAAGTCCTTTTATATCAGCCTATTAGCCATGGTCTACGCTTACTCCGAAGCCTGAGCTTTGCAACTTGAAAAATATAGGCCGACCGGTCGTCGACATCAAAATGTCATCCGAGGCGCCTAAATTGGCTCAGGTATTGCTGACCTAGACCAACACAACCGCAATCGCAGCGTTGAAAACGCCCAAAGGAGCTTCGGATGAAACAGCTTTTCCTGGCCTCACTGTTAGGCTCGACCATTGCCATGTGTACCGCCGCGATGGCGGCTGATAGCGATTTGAAAACCCTCGAAGCCGCGGCGAAAGCGGAAGGTGAGGTCAACAGCGTCGGCATGCCCGACAACTGGGCCAACTGGAAAGGCACCTGGGATGACCTGGCCAAGAACTACGGCCTGAAACACATCGACACCGATATGAGCTCGGCCCAGGAAATCGCCAAGTTCGCCGCTGAAAAAGACAATGCCACTGCCGATATCGGTGATGTCGGTGCCGCGTTCGGTCCGATCGCGGTGAAGCAAGGCGTTGTGCAACCTTACAAGCCAAGCACCTGGGATCAGATCCCGAGCTGGGCCAAGGATAAGGACGGCAACTGGGCGCTCGCCTACACCGGCACCATCGCGTTCATCGTCAACAAAAAGCTGCTGCACGGTTCCGACGCTCCGACCAAATGGGCTGACCTCAAGGACGGCAAATACAAGGTTTCCATCGGTGATGTGAGCACCGCGGCCCAAGCCGCCAACGGTGTTCTGGCTGCCGCGCTCGCCAATGGTGGCAATGAGAAAAACCTCCAGCCGGCGCTGGATCTGTTTTCCGATATCGCCAAGCAAGGCCGCCTGTCGATGGCCAACCCGACAATTGCCACCATGGAAAAGGGTGAAATCGAAGTCGGCGTGGTCTGGGACTTCAACGGTCTGAGCTACAAGGCCAAAATGGCCAACCCGGATGACTACACCGTGCTGATTCCCTCCGATGGCTCGGTGATCTCTGGTTACACCACCATCATCAACAAGTACGCCAAGCACCCGAATGCCGCCAAGCTGACCCGCGAATACATTTTCAGCGACGCTGGCCAGATCAATCTGGCGCGCGGCAACGCCCGTCCGATCCGCGCCGAGCATCTGACTCTGCCGCCCGAGGTTCAGGCCCAGTTGCTGCCTAACGAGCAGTACAAAAAGGTCACGCCGATCAAAGACGCCGATGCATGGGAAAAGACCTCCAAAGCCCTTCCGCAGAAGTGGCAGGAAGAAGTCATCATCAACATGCCGTAACACGGTAGATCCCCATTCGGGGATCTGATGGAGATCCAATGTGGGAGCGAGCCTGCTCGCGATGAGGGACTGTCAGCCAACATCAATGTTGAATGTCAGACCGCTATCGCGAGCAGGCTCGCTCCCACAAAGGATTGGTTGCGTATTTGAATCATCTGTTTTGCGGAGTTCCAGCCCCTATGAAGCACAACGTCATCCTTGTCGTGCTCGACGGCCTCAATTACGAGGTCGCCCGTCACGCCATGGGGCACCTGCAGGCTTATGTCGGCGCAGGACGCGCGGCACTCTACAAACTGGAGTGCGAATTGCCGGCGCTGTCCCGACCGCTTTACGAGTGCATCCTGACCGGTGTCACCCCGATCGACAGTGGCATCGTTCACAACAACGTCTCGCGCCTGTCGAACCAGCGCAGCATCTATCACTACGCCAGCGATGCCGGCCTTGTCACCGCCGCCGCGGCCTATCACTGGGTCAGTGAGCTGTATAACCGTTCGCCGTTCGTGGCCGCGCGGGATCGTCACACCGACGACCTGGACCTGCCGATCCAGCACGGTCATTTCTACTGGAACGATCACTACCCGGACTCGCACCTGTTCGCCGACGCCGAAAACCTGCGCCTGCGTCATGCGCCGAATTTTTTACTGATCCATCCCATGAACATTGACGACGCCGGGCACAAGCACGGTCTCGACACCCCGCAGTACCGCAACAGCGCCCGTTCGGCCGACATAATTCTGGCCGATTACCTGCAAACCTGGCTCGACGCCGGGTATCAGGTGCTGGTGACCGCCGACCATGGCATGAACAACGATCGTTCCCACAACGGCCTGCTGCAGGAAGAACGCGAAGTACCGCTGTTCGTCCTCGGCGATGCTTTCAGCTTCAATGCCAACGCCGCACCGAAACAGACTGAAATCTGCGGCACTGTCTGTGAACTGCTGGGCGTGCCCCATGACAAACCTGTGTGCCGGGAGCTGCTCAAGTGAACACCATGACCCGCGGAAAATGGCTGGCAGCCTTGTGTCTGGTGCCTTTCGCATTGTTCTTTATCGTATTCCAGATCGCCCCGCTGACCTGGGTGATGATCAACAGCCTGCAATCGGAAGAGTTCGGCTGGGGCATTGCTAACTTCACCAGGATCTTCAATTCGAAGTTCTATCTGCAGGCGATCCAGTTCAGCCTCGAGATCAGTTTCTGGTCCAGCGTGTTCGGGATCATCATCGCGGTGCTCGGCGCCTATTCCCTGCGCCGGGTCGACTCGAAACTGCGCAACTTCGTCAACGCCTTCGCCAACATGACCAGCAACTTTGCCGGCGTGCCTTTGGCCTTCGCGTTCATCATCCTGCTGGGCTTCAACGGCAGCTTCACCATCATGCTCAAGCAGGCCGGGATCATTCAGGACTTCAACCTGTATTCGAAAACCGGGCTGATCATTCTCTACACCTACTTCCAGATTCCGCTCGGCGTGCTGCTGCTCTACCCGGCCTTTGATGCGTTGCGCGAAGACTGGCGCGAATCCGCCGCGTTGCTCGGCGCCAATGGCTGGCAGTTCTGGCGGCACATCGGTTTGCCCGTGCTGACCCCGGCGCTGCTCGGTACGTTTGTGATCCTGTTGGCCAACGCCTTGGGCGCCTACGCGACGGTGTACGCACTGACCACCGGCAACTTCAACGTGCTGCCGATCCGCATCGCGGCGATGGTTTCCGGCGACATTTCCCTGGACCCGAACCTGGCCAGTGCTCTGGCCGTGGTACTGGTGGCATTGATGACCCTGGTGACCATCGTGCATCAGTTGCTGTTGAAGAGGAGCTACCATGTCTCGCGCTGAACTGGGCCCCGTCGGGATCTATCACCGGGTGGTGGTGTATTTGCTATTTGCCATCCTGCTGCTGCCGTTACTCGGGACGCTGATTTACTCGATCTCCAGCAGTTGGTCGGCGACCATTCTGCCCAGTGGCTTTACCGTTAAATGGTACTTGGAGCTGTGGAGCGATCCGCGCTTTCTCCATTCGTTCGGCCAATCGCTGCTGGTCTGCGTCGGCTCGCTGATTCTGTCCGTGGTGCTGATTCTGCCGCTGCTGTTTGTGGTGCATTACCACTTCCCGAAACTCGATGCCCTGATGAACATCCTGATCCTGCTGCCCTTCGCGGTGCCGCCGGTGGTGTCGTCGGTGGGACTGTTGCAGCTTTACGGTTCCGGGCCATTCGCGATGGTCGGGACGCCGTGGATTCTGATCGGCTGCTACTTCACCGTGGCGCTGCCGTTCATGTACCGGGCAATCACCAATAACCTGCAGGCGATCAATCTGCGCGACCTGA
Source organism: Pseudomonas frederiksbergensis (assembly GCF_900105495.1). NCBI lineage: Bacteria > Pseudomonadati > Pseudomonadota > Gammaproteobacteria > Pseudomonadales > Pseudomonadaceae > Pseudomonas > Pseudomonas frederiksbergensis. The sequence continues at coordinate 5,500,361 of NZ_FNTF01000002.1, forward strand.
TGGACTCCGCTCAGTTGCTCGGTGCCAGCACCTGGCAAGCGGCGTTCCTGGTGGTGCTGCCAAACTTGCGCAAAGGTTTGATGGTGGCGTTGCTGCTGTCGTTCTCGTTCCTGTTCGGTGAGTTCGTGTTCGCCAACATCCTCGTCGGGACCCGCTTCGAAACCCTGCAGGTCTACCTCAACAACATGCGCAACAGCAGCGGCCACTTCACCAGTGCGCTGGTGATTTCCTATTTCTTCTTTGTGCTGGTTCTGACCTGGGCGGCCAATATTTTGAACAAGGACAAAAGCCAATGAGCTTCGTCAGCGTCCAACACCTACTGAAAAGCTACGCGGGCACCACGGTGTTCAGCGACATCAACTGTGAAATCCAGAAGGGTGAGTTCGTCACCCTCCTCGGCCCGTCCGGTTGCGGCAAGTCCACACTGCTACGCTGCATCGCCGGGCTGACCTCGGTGGATGGCGGCAAAATCCTGCTCGATGGCCAGGACCTCGTGCCGTTGAGCCCGCAAAAACGCGGGATTGGCATGGTGTTCCAGAGCTACGCGCTGTTTCCGAATATGACTGTCGAGCAGAACGTCGCCTTTGGTTTGCGCATGCAGAAGGTCAACGCCGACGACAGCCATAGGCGTGTTGCCGAAGTACTGAAACTGGTGGAACTCAATGACTTCGCCGCGCGTTATCCGCATCAACTGTCCGGCGGTCAATGCCAGCGAGTCGCCCTCGCCCGCTCGTTGGTGACCCGGCCTCGCCTGTTGCTGTTGGATGAACCGCTGTCGGCCCTGGATGCACGGATTCGCAAGCACTTGCGCGAACAGATCCGTCAGATCCAGCGCGAACTCGGCTTGACCACGATCTTCGTCACTCACGATCAGGAAGAAGCCCTGACCATGTCCGACCGGATTTTCTTGATGAATCAGGGAAAGATCGTACAAAGCGGCGACGCCCAGACCCTTTACACCGCCCCCATCGATCTCTTTGCCGCAGGTTTCATCGGCAACTACAACCTGCTGGACGCCGACAGCGCCACAAAACTGCTGCAGCGACCGATTACCCACCGCATCGCGATACGCCCGGAAGCCATCGAACTGAGCCTGAACGGCGAACTCGACGCACAAATCCGCAGCCACAGCCTGTTGGGCAACGTGATTCGCTACCGGGTCGAAGCTCGGGGCGTGGAATTGGTGGTGGATGTGCTGAACCGCTCGGCGGCCGATCTGCATCCCGATGGTCAGCGTCTGGCGCTTTCCATCGATCCGACGGCCCTGTGTGAGGTAGCCTGATGACTTTGCTGATGTTGAAGAGAGAACCGCACTGATGGCCCTGGCAATTTTTGATTTGGACGAAACCCTGATCCACGGCGACTGCGCCACCCTCTGGAGCGAACAAATGGGTCGCCTGGGCTGGGTCGATCCCGAGTCGTTCATGCGTCAGAACAATGAACTGATGGACGCCTACAGCCACGGCAAACTACGGATGGAGGAGTACATGACCTTCAGCCTGGAGCCGATGATCGGGCGCACCCCCGAAGAGGTCGACCATTTGGTAGGGCCTTGGGTGGAAGACTTCATCGAGCCGATCATTTTCAGTGACGCCACCAAAGCCATTGCCGCCCATCGCAAGGCCGGCGACCGGATTTTGGTGATTTCGGCGTCGGGCACGCACCTGGTCAGGCCGATTGCCGATCGTTTGGGCATTGACGAGATTCTCGGCATCGAACTGGAAGTGGCACATGGGGTGTATAGCGGCAACACCGTTGGCACGCTGACCTACCGCGAAGGCAAGATCACGCGGTTGCTGGAGTGGCTGGATGCGCAAGAGGAAAACCTCGAGGGCGCGAGCTTCTACTCCGACTCACGCAATGATTTGCCGTTGCTGCTGAAGGTGGATTTCCCACACGTGGTAAATCCCGATCCGGTGCTGCTTGAGCACGCAGAAAAAGCCGGCTGGCCAATTCATACCTGGAAGTAACCTCCTCGCCTGATCGTTCCCACGCTCTGCGTGGGAACGATCAATCAAACCAGGCTTTCGTCGATCACCAACACCAACTTTCCCGACACCTTGTTAGTCGCCAACTCCGCAAACGCCGCTTCGGCGTCCTTGATCGGGAAGGTCTTGGCCAATTGCGGGCTCAAACGCCCTTCGGCAAACAGCGGCCAGACATGTTGGCCGAGATCGCTGAACAGATCCGCCTTGAACTGTTCGTCACGACTGCGCAAGGTCGAACCCAGCAGTTGCACGCGCTTGGCCAGTACCTGTGCCAGATCCAGCTGCGCCTCACGACCGCCCATCAGGCCGATCAGCACCCAACGACCATCGAGCGCCACCAGTTTCAGATTCAACGCGGCGTAGCTGCCGCCCACCGGGTCGAGAATCACATCGAACGGCCCCAGGTCGCTCAAGCTATCCAGATCGCCGTTGCGCACGACCCCACCTTGAGCGCCCAACGCTTCGCAGTAAGCCAAACGCTCGGCGGAACCGACGCTGACCCAGCACGGGTTACCAAACGCCTTGCACAGCTGAATGGCAGCTGAACCGATTCCACTTGCGCCGGCGTGCAGGAGAACTTTCTCACCCGGCTTGAGCGCAGCCAGTTGAAACAAATTCAGCCAAACGGTCGCATACACTTCGGGCAGCGCTGCCGCCTCAGCCAGGGACAAACCTTCGGGAACCGGCAACACATGCCGTCCGTCGACAACTACCTCCTCGGCCATCCCGCCCCCGGCCAGCAAGGCGCAAACCCGATCCCCGACCTGCCAGGACGAGCCCGGCCCCACCTCGCTGATCACCCCCGAACACTCAAGACCCAGTACCTGACTGGCTCCCGGCGGTGGCGGATAAAGGCCCGCTTTCTGTAACAAATCGGCGCGATTGAGACCCGCTGCCGCCACTCGAATCCGAACTTGTCCTACATCGCATGTAGGACTGGGCTCTTCAAGCCACTCCACTCGACCTTCAACGCCTTGCAATGCTTTCACAGTGCCTCCATAGTGAGTCTGGACTGAGCCCGTAGCTGTAGCGCCGGGCTTTCTTGCATTATGCGACCGGCCCTGGGGTCTGTACGAAAGCTAACAGGCAGTTTCCATACAGAGACTAGTGGTACCGGCGACTTCAAAGACGGCCTAATATGCGTGATCAATTGTCCCCGCGTCGAATCAGCATGAAGCATTTTTTCCCCAGCACCGCCCTAGCCCTGTTCATTGGTATCGGTCTGCTGCCGATGTCGACCCATTCGTTTGCAGCCAACAGCTGGGACAAGCTTCAGCCTGATCGTGACGAAGTGATCGCCAGCCTGAACGTCGTCGAGTTGCTAAAGCGCCATCACTACAGCAAGCCGCCGCTCGATGACGCGCGTTCCGTGATCATCTATGACAGCTATATCAAACTGCTGGATCCGTCGCGCAGCTACTTCATGGCCAGCGATATTGCCGAATTCGACAGGTGGAAAACCCAGTTTGACGATTTCCTCAAAAGCGGCGACCTGAACGCCGGGTTCACCATCTACAAGCGCTACCTGGACCGCGTCAAGGCGCGTCTGGACTTCGCCCTTGCCGAGTTGAACAAAGGCGTCGACAAGATCGACTTCAACGCCAAGGAAACCTTGCAGGTCGATCGCAAGGACGCCCCATGGCTCAAGAACACCGCAGAACTCGACGACCTGTGGCGCAAACGCGTCAAGGACGAAGTCTTGCGGCAGAAGATCGCGGGCAAGGATTCCAAGCAGATTCAGGAAACCCTGACCAAGCGCTACAAGAATCAATTGGCGCGCCTGGACCAGACCCGTGCGGAAGATATCTTCCAGGCGTACATCAATACCTTCGCCATGTCCTACGACCCGCACACCAACTATCTGTCACCGGATAACGCGGAAAACTTCGACATCAACATGAGCCTGTCCCTCGAGGGCATTGGCGCCGTGTTGCAGAGCGACAACGACCAGGTGAAAGTCGTGCGTCTGGTGCCTGCCGGCCCGGCCGACAAGACCAAACAGGTCGCACCGGCCGACAAGATCATCGGCGTTGCCCAGGGCAACAAGGAAATGGTCGACGTGGTCGGCTGGCGCCTGGACGAAGTGGTCAAGTTGATCCGTGGGCCAAAAGGCACCGTGGTGCGCCTGGAAGTGATCCCCGCCAGCAATGCGCCGAACGACCAGACCAGCAAGATCGTCCCGATTACCCGCGAAGCGGTGAAGCTTGAAGACCAGGCCGTGAAGAAGTCGGTTCTCAACCTGAAACAGGACGGCAAGGACTACAAGCTCGGCGTCATCGAGATCCCGGCCTTCTACCTGGACTTCAAGGCCTTCCGTGCTGGCGATCCGGATTACAAGAGCACCACTCGCGACGTCAAGAAACTGCTGACCGAGTTGCAGAAAGACAAGGTCGACGGCGTGGTCATCGATCTGCGCAACAACGGCGGCGGTTCCTTGCAGGAAGCCACCGAGCTGACCAGTCTGTTCATCGACAAAGGCCCGACCGTTCTCGTGCGTAATGCCGATGGCCGGGTCGATGTGCTGGAAGATGAAAACCCGGGTGCCTTCTACAAAGGCCCGATGGCGTTGCTGGTCAACCGCTTGTCTGCCTCGGCTTCGGAAATTTTTGCCGGCGCCATGCAGGACTACCACCGCGCGTTGATCATCGGCGGCCAGACCTTCGGTAAAGGCACCGTGCAAACCATTCAGCCGCTGAACCATGGCGAACTGAAACTGACGCTGGCCAAGTTCTACCGGGTTTCCGGCCAGAGCACCCAGCATCAGGGCGTACTGCCGGACATCGATTACCCGTCGATCATCGACACCAAGGAAATCGGTGAAAGCGCACTGCCTGAAGCCATGCCGTGGGACACCATCCGCGCGGCCATCAAGCCTGCGGTCGACCCCTTCAAGCCGTACATTTCGCAGCTCAAGTCCGAGCATGACGTACGCTCGGCCAAGGACGCAGAGTTCGTATTCATCCGCGACAAACTGGCCCTGGCGCAAAAACTGATGACGGAAAAAACCGTCAGTCTCAATGAAGCTGATCGTCGTGCACAACACGCCGATATCGAAGCCAAGCAACTTGCCATGGAAAATATCCGTCGCAAGGCCAAGGGTGAAGAGCCGCTCAAAGAGCTGAAGAAAGAAGACGAAGACGCAATTGCGGCCGAGACAGACAAGACCAAACCAGAAGACGATGCCTACCTGAGCGAGACCGGGCGGATTCTGTTGGACTATTTGAAACTCAATACCGCAGTAGCCAAGCACTAAATGGTTACACGCAAGATGATGGCAATTTAATGCTGACGCTCCCCGGAGCGTCATCAAACAGTCATCATTCTGTCGTGAAATAAAGGACTGGGAGCCCCTCTTCATCGAAGAGAGTGCTCCCGGTCCTTTTTTTATCGCCAGAGAAAGCCATGACCACCACAGAACAGCTGAGTGCCTTGAGTTTCATACTGACTCAAAGCGGTTTGCACAGCTTGTTCCAGCCGATCATTTCCCTCTCCGAGCGACGTATTGTCGGTTACGAAGCCCTCAGTCGCGGCCCCTCCAACAGTCCGCTGCACTCTCCCCTCGCGCTGTTCGCCGTTGCCCGTCAGGCAGGCCGGTTGAGCGAGCTGGAAATCGCTTGCCGTCAAAGCGCCTGCCGACGTTTCAATGAGCAGCAACTACCCGGCAAACTGTTCCTCAACGTTTCCCCTGAATCCCTGCTCGAAGCCGCCCACCAACCCGGGCGCACCCTGCAACTGCTGCAGGATTTCGGCATACCGCCGAGTCAGGTGGTAATCGAACTGACCGAACAGACCCCGACCGACGATTTCGAGCTGTTGCAAACCGCTCTGCATCACTATCGAGCGATGGGTTTTTCCATAGCTCTGGATGATCTGGGCGCAGGCTATTCAAGTTTGCGCCTGTGGTCTGAATTGCGTCCGGACTACGTGAAGATTGATCGACACTTCATCGACGGCATTCACCAGGACGCCCTCAAGCGCGAATTTGTCGGCTCGATCCTGCAAATTGCCAAGGCCTCGCGGGCGCAAGTGATCGCCGAAGGTATCGAGCTGCCAGAAGAGCTCGCGGTGCTGACCGAGATGGGCGTTGATCTGGTCCAGGGTTATCTGCTCTGCCGGCCTCAGGAACATCCGCCTCGTGATGCCCGAGCCCTGATGCCCAAACGGGAAAGCACAGCGATAGCGTTGAATGATGAAGTCAGTGACCTTAGCGCTTTGCTTAACGACCAACCGGCAGTGGGTCGCGATACCCCGACCGCCACCGTCCTGGAAGCCTTTCGTCGCCAGGCCAACCTGAACTCCCTGGCGGTGCTCGACGAGCAAGGCCAGCCCTGTGGCATCGTCCACCGGCATTCGCTCTCCGATGCACTGCTCAAGCCTTTTGCCACCGACCTGTTCGCCCGTAAACCGATCAGCCGCTTAATGAGTGATGACTTCCTCGCCGTTGAGATGAGTCAGTCGTTGCAACAAGTGAGTCGCCTGATCACCAGCCGCGCGCGACAGCGCATCGAAGAAGACTTCATCATCACCCTCAACGGTGGTTACCTGGGACTGGGCCGGGTGATCAACGTACTCAAGCTGATTACCGAACTGAAGATCCAGCAAGCCCGTTACGCCAACCCGCTGACCCTGCTGCCGGGCAACGTGCCGATCCAGCAATGCCTGTCGCGAGTGCTGCAACAGCAACGGGAGTCGGTGATCTGCTACGTCGACATCGACAGTTTCAAACCCTTCAACGACATCTATGGCTACGGCCGTGGGGATGAAGTCCTGCTGTGCCTGGCGCAATGCCTGAATGATCGCGTCGACCCTTCCCGCGACTTTGTCGGCCATATCGGCGGCGATGACTTCCTGCTGGTACTCGGCCCGGAAGACTGGCGCAAACGCTTGAACCAGTTACTGGACGACTTCCAGAGCCAATGCCGACGCTTTTATCGCAGTGAACACCTGGAAGCCGGCTGCTTCATCGCGCCAAACCGTCAGGGTGTGCGCCAGGAGTTTGCGTTGTTGTCACTGTCGATTGGCGTGGTGCATTTACATCCACAGGCCTGTGGACAACTCGATGCAAGCCAGTTGGCGGAGATGGCATCGCAGGCCAAGCATCACGCGAAGAATATGCCAGGGTATAGCGTGCATGTGATCGATAGTCTGGGGGTGCCAGCAGCCGAAGAAGAATTGCTCGTCGGGCAGCGGTGATTGATCTGCCAACTCAGATCGAGGGCGGTGCCTCGGAACCGCGAGCCGCCAACTCTTTCAGTTTAAGTTCGGCCAACGGATGCCCTGCTTTGGCGGCGATCTCCCAAAACCGCGCAGCTTCAACCGCATCCGGTGCCTTGCTCGGCGTTCCCGCCAGGCTGATCACACCCACCTGATACGCTGCTTTGCCATCCCCCGCCAACGCCGCCAGGCGCAGCAATCGAACACCTTCCTCACGAGCCCCAAGGCCCACGCCGCGAAAGGTCAGGATGTGGCCATAGAAGCTCTGGGCGCCAACATCACCCAGGTTCGCCATGCGTGCGAACTGGCCTTCGAGCCAGCTCCAGCCACGCGGCTGACGCACAAACCATGACCAGTGAAACAAGCGGCGAGCCAGCCAGTAGCTGGCCCGCGCCTTGAGTTTTAAAAACACTCAGGCCTCCGCCGATTCCGGGTACTCGTATTCGAACACCCGCACCACTTCCGAGGCATGCCAGGACGCTGCGGCCACCCCGTCGGACGGCCCGGAGAAACGCCCCAGACGCTCGACACATTCAAAGAATCCGGTGCGCGGCAGGCGGCTGGCGCCCTGGCTGATCACCAGCGAACTGCGCAATGGCTGCTCGGCCTTGGCGTCCAGCGCGGCCAAGTGCTCAAGGGCGGCGGTCAAGGTTTGCATGGCCGGTGTGGGTAATTGCAAACGTTCAAGTAACGCTCGGTATGTCAGAAGATGACGCTGGCGCCGTGCCTGATCCAGTTCGCCTAGCAACCCGTCCCAATGTTGACGACTGATGCGTACGCTCACGATTCATCCCTCCACCCTGGCACCGTCAATTCCCAGGCCAGGCTGCGGCGAATCGCAGCGTCGGGTAGACGCTCGCCACTTTCGATCAAGGCCAGATAAGACGGGCTGATGCCTACCGTGCGGGCCAACGCCTCGATGGCGATGCCCTTCCCTTCGCGCAAACTGCGTAATTGATCCAGCCCCGGAAGAATCTGGTCTGGTGTTGCCGCCGGACGCTCTGGGGCGACCCGAGGCGGTTGTTCATTGATGCCTGCTGCTTTCAGTAGAGCCTGATACTGAGCCCATGGAAGAACCGCATACTCGGGCTCTCCTTCGCGTGTAATTATCTGAATATCCATGACTACCCCGTAGGACAACAACACTTAGCGAGTCGGCACTTTTCCCTAGAAGTGTAATCCTAACAGCGGCCAAGGTCGCGGGGGTATCAATGGATGAGACTGAATCAGTTCAGTTTTTTTTCGGACCCTGAAGTTGAAGTTGCTCCGGCGTATCGGGCAGGCGTTCGACCACCGCAAGCTTTTCCGGTAACTGACGCTTGCGCCAGGCGCGGAAGGCGTTGAGTTCATCGTCGAGAACCTTCATCAGCCAAGCCAGCACGGCAATGTCATCGAGCATGCCGAACACTGGAATGAAGTCCGGCAAGGCATCCAGCGGACTGAGGAAATACATCAGGCCTGCCACCACCGATATCAGCGCTTTGGGGCTGATGGACCGATACTCGCCGCGCCAGTAAGCCAGGCAGAGTGCCTGCAACAGGCGTAGATCATCCTTGATCTTGCCCAGCCGATTACCTTGGCTGGCACCTTTGCTGGCTACGGCGAAGAGCAAGGTCGGCAAACGTCCGCGCGCAAGCAGGCGTCCAGCCAAAGGCAGGAAACGAGCGAAATTCCAGGGCGTTTTCATCATTTCTCCCGCTGAAATGTTATCCACACAAATTGTGGATAACCTTGTGAACAGAGCTGCATTTCATGGCTGAAAGCCCCGATTCATAAGGGCCTGACTCAGATCGGGCGTTTTTTACTCACATAAAAAAACCCAAGATTTCATTGACTTGGCGCTTTGGCGCGGCTAGCGCGGGCGCCCTCAATGGCTAAGACTCCAGCCTATAGCATCCGTTCGCTTTGTTTACCTTCGCCGAACGCCAGATGCAACAACGCCCCGCATAAGCGAGGCGTTGTTTTTAAAGCAGACGCTGTTACTTGGCAGGAGCGTCTTGTTTCGCCGGATCCTTGATTGCCAGCAGTTCCAGGTCGAATACCAGCACCGAATTGGCTGGAATCGCCGGGCTTGGGCTTTGGGCGCCGTAAGCCAGTTCGCTAGGGATGTACAGTTTGTACTTCTCGCCAACGTGCATCAGTTGCAGGCCTTCGACCCAACCCGGAATCACACCGCTGACCGGCAGATCGATCGGGCTGCCACGCTCGACGGAACTGTCGAAAACGGTGCCATTGGTCAGGGTGCCGGTGTAGTGAACGGTCACTACGTCAGTCGGCTTAGGCTGTGCGCCATCGGCTTTCTTGACCACTTCATACTGCAGGCCCGAAGCGGTGGTGGTTACACCGGCTTTCTTGGCGTTGTCTTCGAGGAATTTCTTGCCGGCAGCTGCCGACTCTTCGCTCATTTTGGCCATACGCTCTTCGGCACGCTTTTGCAGTGCAGCGAAGGCTTCGACCAGTTCGTCATCCTTCAGCTTCTGTTCTTTCTTGCCGACGGCATCTTCAATGCCCTGGGCTACGGCTTTGGAGTCCAGATCATCCATGCCTTCCTGAGCCAGGCTCTTGCCCATGTTCAGGCCAATCCCGTAGGAAGCTTTTTGCGCCGGGGTTTTCAGCTCTACGCTGGTCTGCGAATCACAACCCGCAAGTACCAGGCCAACCAGGGCCACCGCCGCCGCCAACCGATGCTGTTTCATGCTATTTCCTTGTTCATGCGCCTAAAGGGCAATCGAGTAAAGCCGCGAGCTTATCAGGCCGCCACGACCAATGGCTACCGGCATGAGAGCAGGAAACTTCTGATAAGTTCAGGTGTTTTAACGCATTTGGGGAATGGGCGGATGAAGGTTCTGTCATCTTGCGCTCGCAAGAACCGATAGCAGAACCCCCGCATCTGGCGTAATGGCCTCTTGCCGCACTTCAGTTGCTGAGGCATAAGGGAGCTTCAAATCAACAAGGATGTCCATCTTGCGCCTCTTCTTTCGCTTGCTGGTTCTGTTCGCAATCCTGCTGGGGCTGGGCCTCGCTGTGGTTCTGTACTACGTCGCCAACCCGAAACTGCCGGCCTGGTCCCCCGCGCAGCAAGTGCATTATCTGGAGCAATGGAGCGCCAGCGATCGCGAGACTTATTACTTCACGCCCCAGGGCACTCAGGTCAAAGGCTTGCGCTATGACTGGTTCAAGGCCCTCGAATTACCGTTCTCGCAACAGCGATTCGCCGCCCCCGAATACCTCGCCCGCTTTGGCTTCCTGATCGACCCCAGCCAGAAACCCACATTGAACAACCCTGGCAATCTGCCCGTGGGTTTTGCCCGGCATCAGAACCCTGGAAGCCAGGACGAGTTTCTGGACATTACCTGCGCTGCCTGCCACACCGGGGAACTGCGCTTTAACGGCCAGGCCGTGCGCATCGATGGCGGTTCGGCACAGCACGTTCTGCCCTCCAGCGTTCCTACATTGCGCGGCGGTAGTTTCGGACAAGCGCTGGTAGCGAGCCTGACGTCGACTTATTACAACCCATGGAAATTCGAGCGTTTCGCTCGCAACGTATTGGGCCAGGACTACGATGCCCGGCATCAACAACTGCGCAAAGACTTCAAAGTCTCTCTCGACACCTTCTTGAAAGTGGCCTGGAACGACACCCATCGCGGGCTCTATCCCACCGAAGAAGGCCCCGGTCGCACCGACGCTTTCGGGCGCATTGCCAACGCCAGTTTCGGCGATGCGATTTCCCCCGCCAACTACCGTGTGGCCAACGCTCCGGTCGACTATCCGCAACTGTGGGACATGTGGACCTTCGACTGGGTGCAATGGAACGGTTCGGCGCAGCAACCGATGGCCCGTAACATCGGCGAGGCCCTGGGAGTGGGCGCCACGCTGAGTTTCTTCGAAGCTGACGGCCAGCCGCTTAAAGGAGACGACCGTTATCCGTCCAGTGTCCGCTTGCGCGATCTGCACCTGATCGAACAAACCCTGCAACGGCTCAAACCACCGGCCTGGCCGGAAGCACTGCTGGGCGCCATCGACAAAACCCAGGCCGCAAAGGGTCGTGAGTTATTCACCGAGAACTGCGCCGGCTGCCATGTACCTCGAACGGTCCAAAGTGACGGGCGCTGGGTGCAACATTTGAAAATGCTGCCCGTGGAGTTCATCGGCACCGACCCGGGCGCGGCCAACAACATTGCCGACCATCGCTTCGACCTCAGCGCCTTGCAATGGGACCCGGCAGAGTTGGCGCAACTGGATGTGCAATTGCAGCCGACGCCCACTGAATCGCTGGATTTGAGCAAGCTCTCATCGGCTAAGGGGTTGGCCTACGTCACCGCTTTCGTCGGAAACCGGGCCTACCGTGACGCAAACATTCCTGCGGCCGAACGACCGGACATGGATGGTTTCGGCCTGCCGATTGGCGTGCGCGAATTGCGCGCCTACAAGGCGCGACCATTGGCGGGAGTCTGGGCAACCGCACCGTTTCTGCATAACGGTTCGGTGCCGAGCCTTTATCAGTTGCTCTCACCCCAGGATGAACGCGCAACCACCTTCTACAAAGGCACTTTCGAGTACGACCCCCGGCACCTCGGCTATCGCACCGAGGCCTTCACCAATGGCTTCATGTTCGACACACGCATCACCGGCAATCACAACAGTGGCCACGAATTCCGCGCAGGCAAGCGTGGTGACGGCGTCATCGGTCGCCTGCTGCAACCAGAAGAGCGCTGGGCGCTGCTGGAGTATCTGAAAGTGTTGGGCGGCCCATTAGAGGCACAATTGCCATGAGCAGACTCTGGATGCGTTTTGGCACCTTTCTCGGCAAAACCCTGCTGTGGTTGCTGGGCTTGGGATTGCTCGCCTGGGCACTTGCCGCCGCGTGGTTCGCCTGGCAGCACCGCGGCCCTGTCTCGGCTGAAGAACTGATTCCCGATGGTGAATCAGCGATGACCCGAGACATCATCCAGACGGCCGTACGCATCGTCGATCAGCATCGTGAAAACACCCGCTACCTGCGCGACGCCCATGCCAAGGCCCATGGCTGCGTGAAGGCCGAGGTTCAGGTGCTGCCGGATCTGGCGGGCGAACTGCGTCAGGGGGTATTCAACGAACCCGGCAAAACCTGGCAAGCGACGATACGGCTGTCCAACGGCAATGCGTATCCGCAATTCGACAGCATCCGCGATGCCCGGGGCATGGCAATCAAATTGCTCGATGTGCCTGGCAAACAGTTGCTGAGCGATCGCCAAGGGCACAGTGAACAGGACTTCGTGATGTTCAACCATCCGAACTTCTTTGTCAGCGATGTCGCTGAGTATCGTCAGAATGTGGCGGCTCAGGCTGATGGCAAAAAGGCGATGGCGTTCTTCCCGGGTTGGGACCCGCGCACGTGGCAAGTCCGCCATCTGTTTATCGCGTTGGCGACGCTCTCCCCTGCCCCGGCAAGCCCGACGCAGACCACTTACTTTTCGGTTTCGCCGTACAAGTTCGGTGAAGCCAACGCTAAATTCCGCGTGGCCCCGGATCCTGATAGCTGCCCGGTCTACACGCTGCCCACGCAAAATCAGAACCTGCCGAACTTCCTGCGCACTGCGCTGAACCAGCAGCTGTCGACCGACCGGGTGCCAGCCTGTTTCGTACTGCAGATACAGCGCCAGGATCCGACCAAATACATGCCGATCGAAGACACCAGTATTGAGTGGCAGCAACGCGATGCTCCGTTCGAGACCGTGGCGCGGATCAAAGTACCCGCCCAGGACTTCGATACACCTGCGCTGAACATGCAATGCGATAACCAGTCGTTCAACCCGTGGTTTGGCCTTGAGGCTCATCGCCCCATTGGCGGCATCAACCGGTTACGCAAAGCCGTGTATGAAGCAGTCAGCGACTACCGCCACAGCCGTAATAGTGAGTAATCATTGCGGCGCCTCCGGGTCGACGGAGACGACGGTCGTGGAGACAGTAACCTTACCGGCTTGCGGCCAGACTTTACTCGTATAAAGGACACCCAAGGCCCCGGCAGCCGCCACCAAATCAACGTACGCCCTCGGACGCAGCGCTCCCGTCGTTATGCTCTGCTCAATGTCTTGTTGTCCATTGGTATACAGGTCCAGCTTCGCCATCAGTTCTATCACTTTCTCGGACTCAGGCTTGGCAAAACGCAGTACCGCCCCATCGGGCGTGCACAAAAACAAGCGATGATGAGGTGCCATGACAACCCGGTTCAGGCCGACCCGCAGGTCCGCGGGAGAGAAGAAGTTTTTATAAAGCTCGACGTCTGTGGGGGGCAGTCGATTTGTCGGGAGAGGGTTCACCGATTGGTAGAAACCGTGAACCCGAAATGTTTCCGGGAGGATTGGATTACCGTGGCGATCCTTTGGGAAGAGAGCTTCCCGATTGAACGAGGCGTAATCACATGCAATAGGGAGGGTGACGACAAAAACTTCCTGCGTTTTATGCTTGAGTACGATGCCCACCTGCTGCTGCGTGGACGATAACGTTTGCATTTTCGTATGAAGATACCGGGCAACTTCCCTGGCATCCTTAAGGATTGGCCCACAAACCGGCATCCGCCTGATCGGCGGATTTTGCTGCAGCATGTCTTTCCGCCAACTGGCTTTCAGCTCGCCCCTTTTCCTCCAAAGACTGCCTGGTACCACTGTGACCACCTCCCCGGCGGCTACAGCCAACAAAACCAGAATGCTGCCTGGCACTTCACCTCGTTCATACAAGCTCTCGAAGGATTGAAGCCTGCCATCGGGCTTTCTTCCAAGCTGGCGTGACAACTCCTGCTCGAACTCTGTGTCTTTTGAGGTGTAAGAAAGCAGACCGCCACTTCCAGATACGTAACATCTGGAAAATTTTCGACGCCGGGTCATTACTTCGAAAAGATCGGAAACTGAAAAGAACAGCTTTCGCTGGATCCACTCTACGTTGCTTTCCTCCAGACCTCTGACCATGTCGACATGGGAAAGCAAGCGCGCCTGGAGGGTGTATCCGGCCGGAACCTCCAGCGCACCATTTGCACTTACGGATACGACTAACGGAAATTTGGGTTCTTTTTGTGTATCAGCACTTTCTTCGCCGTGCATCACCTCGGTGGCGCAAAGAAAGTGACCTTCCTCGTTTTTGAGCATGAATCCTGAGAACTCGACGCCTTGTTGACCTTTCAACGACTCGTGCAAAAAAGCAGCGGCGTCATCGCAGGTTACGAAAACCGGATTCGGAAGGAACGAGTCGGGAGTGGAGGACGAAACAACAACTTCAGGAGGGGTGGACTTCATGATTACAGCCTCTCGGTAGGCAATGAACTTGCTCCATGACAGGTATTGGTCATGGAGAACGCTGTCCATTGTCCGAAAGCTGCGTGCCTTGCAGGCACTACATAGTTATATCCACGGCACGCTGTGAAGGACTTCACCAAACCCCAGACAGCAAAAAGCCCGCATTAAGCGGGCTTTCTGTGGTGACCTGGCGTTCAGCGTTCCAGGTGACCGAATATGGCGCAGCGGACGGGACTCGAACCCGCGACCCCCGGCGTGACAGGCCGGTATTCTAACCGACTGAACTACCGCTGCGCGTAGCGTTGAAAGTAAGTGGTGGGTGATGACGGGATCGAACCGCCGACATTCTGCTTGTAAGGCAGACGCTCTCCCAGCTGAGCTAATCACCCTTTACCTTCGTTGCGGGGCGCATTGTGCCACAGATTTTCATAAAGTGTTGATTTAATTGAATATTTTTCAAAAAAATCTGAAAACCCATAAAACGACGCGACCAGCAGGAACAACTTGCAAACTTTTGACAGAAAAAAACCCGCGTTAAGCGGGCTTTTCCGTGGTGACCTGGCGTTCAGCGTTCCAGATAACCGAATATGGCGCAGCGGACGGGACTCGAACCCGCGACCCCCGGCGTGACAGGCCGGTATTCTAACCGACTGAACTACCGCTGCGCGTAACACTGGAAGCGAATGGTGGGTGATGACGGGATCGAACCGCCGACATTCTGCTTGTAAGGCAGACGCTCTCCCAGCTGAGCTAATCACCCTTCACTTTCGGTGTGGCGCGCATTCTACGGAGCGACCACATCTCTGGCAAGCACTTTTTAAATTAATTTTTTCAGGCCTTCCAAAGGCTTAGAGAAGGGTTGGCCTATGGCGCTGCGAAGAGAATAATGCCCCCCTTTGTATAAAGGAGAGACTCGCCCCATGTGGTTCAAAAACCTGCTTATCTATCGCCTGACCCAAGATCTGCCTTTTGATGCCGAGGCGTTGGAAACTGCACTGGCCACCAAACTGGCGCGTCCATGTGCAAGCCAGGAGTTGACCACCTACGGTTTCGTCGCGCCCTTCGGCAAGGGCGAAGATGCTCCGCTGGTGCACATCAGCGGCGACTTCCTGCTGATCGCTGCCCGTAAAGAAGAACGCATTCTGCCGGGCAGCGTCGTGCGCGACGCGGTAAAGGAAAAGGTCGAAGAGATCGAAGCCGAACAAATGCGCAAGGTCTACAAAAAAGAACGCGATCAGATCAAGGATGAAATCATCCAGGCCTTCCTGCCGCGGGCTTTTATTCGTCGTTCGTCGACTTTCGCTGCCATCGCGCCGAAGCAGGGCCTGATCCTGGTCAACTCGGCCAGCCCGAAACGTGCCGAAGACCTGTTGTCCACCCTGCGTGAAGTCATCGGCACACTGCCGGTACGTCCGCTGACCGTGAAGATGTCTCCTACCGCGACCATGACTGAATGGGTCACCACCCAGAAAGCCGCGAACGATTTCTTCGTGCTGGACGAGTGCGAGCTGCGTGATACCCATGAAGATGGCGGCATCGTGCGTTGCAAGCGCCAGGACCTGACCAGCGAAGAAATCCAACTGCATCTGAGCACCGGCAAAGTGGTCACTCAGCTGTCGCTGGCCTGGCAGGACAAGCTGTCTTTCGTTCTTGACGACAAGATGGTGGTCAAGCGCCTGAAGTTCGAAGACCTGCTGCAAGACCAGGCGGAACAGGACGGTGGCGAAGAAGCCCTCGGCCAACTGGACGCCAGCTTCACCCTGATGATGCTGACCTTCGGCGACTTCCTGCCATCGATGGTTGAAGCGCTGGGTGGTGAAGAGACTCCGCAGGGGATCTAAAAGGTAAAAGGTCATCCCTGTGGGAGCGAGCCTGCTCGCGATGGCGTCATCACGATCAACATGTATGTTGACTGTGAAACCGCTATCGCGAGCAGGCTCGCTCCCACATTTTTATGGGTTACTCAAAGAACAAGGATCAGGCCATGCGCGCACTGGCTGCATTGAGTCGTTTTGTCGGCAACACCTTCGCTTACTGGGTATTGATTTTCGCCGTCGTGGCGTTCCTGCAACCGTCCTGGTTCATCGGCCTGAAGGGCGCAATCGTGCCGCTGTTGGGCCTGGTGATGTTCGGCATGGGCCTGACCCTCAAGCTCGAAGACTTCGCCGAAGTCGCTCGCCATCCATGGCGCGTGGCCTTGGGCGTGGTTGCGCATTTTGTGATCATGCCCGGTGTGGCGTGGTTGCTTTGCCAGGCTTTCCACTTGCCGCCGGAGATCGCTGTCGGCGTCATCCTGGTCGGCTGCTGCCCTAGCGGCACTTCGTCGAACGTGATGACCTGGCTGGCCCGCGGCGATCTGGCGCTGTCGGTGGCCATTGCCGCTGTCACCACCCTCCTCGCCCCGCTTTTGACCCCGGCTCTGATCTGGCTGCTGGCCTCAGCCTGGTTGCCGGTGTCGTTCATGGAGCTGTTCTGGTCGATCCTGCAAGTGGTGCTGCTGCCGATCGTGCTTGGCGTGGTTGCCCAGCGCCTGCTGGGTGATTGGGTTCGCCACGCGATAGACGTGTTGCCACTGGTGTCGGTGGTGAGCATCGTAATCATCGTCACAGCCGTGGTGGCCGCCAGCCAGACGAAGATTGCCGAATCCGGCCTGCTGATCATGGCCGTGGTGATGCTGCACAACAGCTTTGGCTATCTGCTGGGTTACTTCACCGCAAGGTTGTTCAAATTGCCACTGGCCCAGCGTAAATCCCTGGCACTGGAAGTCGGCATGCAGAACTCCGGGTTGGGTGCAGCGCTGGCCAGTGCACACTTTTCACCGCTGGCGGCGGTGCCGAGTGCGTTGTTCAGCGTCTGGCACAATATCTCCGGGGCGCTGCTCTCGACATATTTCCGCCGGATGAGCGAGAAAGAAGATCGGGAAACAGCGGCGCAGCAGGCTATCGACTGATCCGAAAACTTGATCCCCGGGTTAATGATGGGCACTCTATTGCAAAACGCGAGGACGACCTCGCGGCTCGATCGAGTCATTAATCTGGGGACGACCCCGTCAATCGATGGAGGTCTCTCATGTCCTGGATCATTCTGTTTTTCGCCGGCCTGTTCGAAGTTGGCTGGGCCGTCGGCCTGAAATACACCGATGGCTTCAGCCGCCCTCTCCCCACCGCATTGACCGTTGCCGCCATGGCGATCAGCCTTGGCTTGCTGGGCCTTGCCATGAAGGAATTGCCGCTGGGCACGGCCTATGCGATCTGGACGGGTGTCGGTGCGGTCGGGACGGTCATTGCCGGGATCATCCTGTTCGGTGAATCCATGGCGTTGTTCAGGCTCGCCAGTGTCGCGTTGATCATTTCCGGGCTGATTGGGCTGAAGATCAGCGCCTGACTGTTGTTGACTGCCAATACAAAAAAGCCCGCCTCCCTAGACGAGGGAGAGCGGGCTTTTTCAATGGCGTGTATCAGCCGATCAGCTCTCGGCCAGTTCCATGCGCTCACGCGCGACAGGTGCCTTTTGCGCATGCTCAAGCTGCATGCAGCGCTCCAGGAACAGGAACATGTAGTCGTAGCTCTTGCACACGGCCTGACGCAGTTCCACTTGCAGGGATTTACTAGGGTTCATACCCGCCAACGTGCAGATGATTTCCAGGGCTTCCCACGGATGGGCATCGTCGTACTGGGCATGCATCTTCAACCACTTCATGGCCCGCTTGCGATCTTCCTCCGGGAAAGAGGCCGCGTAGATACCATTGGAACAGACCAGCGCCGACCATTCCCCGGTCGCGCCTTCAATGGCGTAGTTGGTGGCGGCAATGGCAACAATCAGTGAATCCGCTGAACTGGTGTGCCAGCACCAATGGCTCAAGGCGTGAAGTTCAGGGGCAACTTTTTGCGCTTGCAGATCTTCCAGGCTGACACCGTGAGCACGGCTCCAGTGCACCCAGTAATCGGCATGGTTCAATTCGACGCGTATGTTACGCATCAACCAGCGACGAGCCATGTCTTCACCTGGATGGCGGGCGAAGCGTGTCTTGGTCAGGTTTTGTGCCATATATAACGCGAACTGTTCAACTACCGGCCAGCCACCAATCAGGTACTGGCGCATGGTCTTTGCACTGAGTTTGTTATCACGCAGTCGCTGATACAGTTCGTGTTCGACAACCCGGCGTTTGCTCTCGCTGCAATCCTGGATCAGGCGTTGAGCCCAGACGGGATAACTTGCAGCGTCCATGAGTGGTCCGGTTCGGTTGAATGTGTCGATCACTGTCGAGCTCCTTTTGATTGTGATTATAAGGATCAGCAAGAGATTTCAACGGAACGTGCCAGGCGCCTTGAACAACAAAGGCTGTGGCCTGGCGGGACGACTTTGTAAACTGTCGCAGGTAAACAAATGCGGGCGTTCAATAACATACCCTTGAGCGTAATCCACCCCGATCTCCAACAGTGCCTGCTCGATCTGGGGTGTTTCAACAAACTCGGCAATCGTACGCTTACCCATAACATGACCGATGTGATTGATCACTTCGACCATGGCGCGGTTAATCGGGTCGTCCAACATATCCTTTACGAAACTCCCGTCGATCTTCAAGAAGTCTACAGGTAAATGTTTCAAGTATGCGAATGAGGACATTCCGGCGCAAAAGTCATCCAGTGAAAAGTGGCAACCTAAGCCTTTGAGTTCATTAATAAATCTGATTGCACTTCCAAGATTTGAAATAGCACTGGTTTCAGTGATTTCAAAACAAATCATTTCAGGCGGTATGGAGTAAGTAACAAACTGTTCACGCAGGAAGTGCAGAAACGCCTCATCTCCGATAGTTGTGCCTGACAGATTAATCGCACACATGGCCAATGGGCCTTTGTGCTGTTCGGCTATGCATTGGGCAATAATTTTGAATACGTTCTGTACCACCCAGCGATCAAGGGATGTCATCAGACCATATCGCTCAGCAGCCGGAATAAAACTGTCGGGCAATATCATGCGTCCGGCTTCGTCATGCAGGCGCAACAGAATTTCGATATGTCCACCGCCCTTCTCGACATGACCAAGTGGCGCGATTTCCTGGGCATACAAACAGAAACGGTCTTCTTCCAGTGCGATGTGCAAGCGCTGTACCCAAGCCATCTCGCCGAAGCGCAGGGACAGTTCCGAATCATCGGCGTGATAGACCTGAACCCGATTGCGCCCCTTTTCCTTTGCCATGTAGCAGGCCATGTCGGCAGCGCGCAGCGAGGCCTCGAGGGTGGTCGGATTCTGAGCAACGTGAACCAGCCCGATGCTCACCGTGGTTACAAAGGGTCGGCCTTTCCAGACGAAGTGCAGGTTCTGCACAGTCTGACGCAGGCCCTCGGCGATTTTCTCGGCGGCTTCCGGGGCGCAGTTCTCCAGCAGGATGCCAAACTCGTCGCCACCCAGGCGGGCCAGGGTATCGCCTTCGCGCAAACCGGACTGCAACAGTGCGCAGATATGCCGCAGCAATTCATCACCCGCTGCATGGCCACAGGTATCGTTGACCAGTTTGAACTGATCCAGATCGAGGAACATCAGCGCATGGCGCCCCGGCTGACGTGTCAGGTTGTGCAGCGCCTGCTCCAGGCGATATTCGAACTCGCGGCGGTTGGCGAGCCCGGTCAAGGCGTCATGGGTCGCCTGCCAGGACAGATTGGCAATGTATTGCCGCTCCTGGGTCATGTCGTGCAGCACCAACACCGTGCCGCTGACCTTGCCGGCGTTGCGGATCGGCGCACCGACCAGGGTCACCGAAACCGTGCTGCCATCCAGGCGCTGGATCAGTTTTGAGTGTTCGCTGCCACCGCTCAGCTGTCCGCTCAAAATGTGCTCGATCAACGTGAAACCATCGGCCTGAGCGTTCTCGTCCAATAGATTGAACAGCGCCGCCAGCGGCAAACCCGTCGCCTGTTCGGCTTTCCAGTGCGTCAACGCCTCGGCGGCCGGATTCATGTAGGCAATCGCTCCGTCGACATTCGTGGTGATCACGCCATCGCCGATCGATTGCAAAGTGATTTGTGCCCGGTCTTTCTCCAACTGCAAAGCGTCGGCGAAGGCATGGCGCTGCTTGAGCAATTTGTGCGTGCGCATCAAGGCCAGGAGGATCAATCCCAGAGCCGTGGCGAGGTTGGTCACCAGCAACACCCGCAGGATCCTCCGCGAGCCTTCACCCAAGGCATCGCTGAAGGCCTTCGCCGCCGGTGTCACACTTTCGTTGATGAGGAATATCTGTTCCTTCCAGCGCTTGATATCGGCAGCGCTGGCCTGGCGGGTGGTGACGCGCTGATGCATTTCCCGCGCAATGGCATCGAGTTGCACCAGATACGCATCCCCCACCCTCCAGAGGTCAATGGCTTTCTCGTGGTAACTGAAGTGCCGGAAATTCAGGTACAGCCAGATCACACTATCGATGTCATCCGGGTGGTTGCCGCCTTTGAGGATCGCCGCGCGCGCGGCTTCGATATTCGGCGGCTGATGATCCAGCGCCACACGCAACTCGTGGCCCCCTTGGGGCACGGCAATGGCGTTCTGGTATTTGAGGAAAATCGCCTCGTCGCGACTGTCGGCGTAAAGATTGAGGTAATAAATGGCGTCTTTCTGGCCTTTGGACCACAGGCTTTCACCGGCAACGTAGCCGCGAACCGCCGACAGAACGTACAGGCTCACGCCGCCCAACAGGGCCTGAAATAACACAACGGCGATAAATGGCCAGACAATGCCCAACAACCGTGGCGTTCCGAGAGTCCGCGTTTGTTTCATGAGATCCCTTGCATTAGCACTGCTTGATCGTCTTCCGGACGAAATCGCTACAGCTAGACTAGGGTGCGTTCCCGGTTCCGGCAAGCGGAGGATCCGCCTCGGCACCCTCTGAACATCGCCCTATATAGGTACGCGGCACCGACCTAATGCTGCTGCAAATGCCCATAAAGCTTGGCGTACAAACCACCCTCGGCAATCAGTTGCTGATGGTCGCCATCCTCGGCAATTTGTCCGCCATCGAATACCAGCACCCGGTCGGCCTGTTTCACCGCCGATAATCGGTGCGCAATGATCAGCGTGGTGCGATTGCTCAGGAACCGCGCCAGCGCCTGGTGAAGGTTGTATTCGGTGGCGGCATCCAGTGCCGAAGTGGCCTCGTCGAGGATCACTACCTTGGGTTCGGCCAACACCATCCGCGCAATGGCCAGGCGTTGGCGCTGGCCGCCGGACAAACGCACGCCGGAACGCCCGACGATACTGTCCAGGCCATTGGGCAACTCTCGAATCGTGGCGTGCAATTGCGCGATTTCCAGCGCTTGCCAACAGGCTTCGTCACTGCGCTCACGGCCCATGGTCAGGTTGGCGCGCACGGTATCGTTGAACAGCGCCGGGTGTTGCAAGACCACGGCGACGTTCTCCCGCACGGTTTCCAGGCCGATCTCTTGCTGGGTGGAACCGCCGAAGCGGATCGTCCCGGAGAGCGGCGTGTACAGGCCCAGCAGCAACTGCACCAGCGTGCTTTTGCCACCACCGCTGGCGCCGACGATCGCGACTTTTTCGCCGGGGGCGATCGACAGGTCCATCTGGTTCAACACCAACTCGTCGCCGTAACCGAAACTCAATCCCTGGACTTCAATGCCCACGGTTTCGCGACCGTGGAACGGGTCCACTCCGCCCGGGTATTCAGGTTCATCGGCCCGGGCCAGCAGCTCGTTGATCCGCGACAGCGCGCCGCCGGCGGCGTAGTAGGCGTACTGCAGATTCAGCAGCTGTTCCACCGGACCGATCATGAACCACAGATAGCTGAACACCGCGAGCATCTGGCCGATGGACAGGTCGGAAAACAGCACGGTGAGCATCGCCGCCGCACGGAAAATATCGATGCCGAACTGGAACAGCAAGCCGCTGGCACGGTTCGAAGCATCGGTTTTCCACTGCGAGTTCACCGCGTAATCGCGTACGTCCCGGGCGCGCTGCCCCAGGCGCCCGAGGAAAAAACCCTGACGGTTGCCGGCACGCACTTCCTGAATGGCATCGAGGGTTTCGGTGAGTGCCTGGGTAAAGCGCGAGGTACTGTCGTTCTCGAGTTTCTTCAGGTGCTTGACCCGCTTGCCCAGCAATACCGTGGCGTAGATCACCAGCGGGTTGAACAGCATGATCAGTAGCGCCAGCTTCCAGTGCATCCAGATCAGAATGCTCGCGGTGCCGACCAGGGTCAGCATGGCGACCAGGAAACGGCTGAGGGTTTCGCCGACGAATTTGTCCACAGTGTCGAGGTCGGTGACCAGGTGCGTGGTCACCGTGCCGCTGCCCAGGCTTTCGTATTCGCCCAGGGAAATGCGCTTGAGCCGATCGATCAGCCGTGTGCGAATGCGGTACACGATGTCCTTGGCCAGTGCCGCAAACAACTTCGCCTGAACCACGTTGAACAACAAGGCGCCACAACGCAGCAACAAGGTCACCAGCAGCATCAGGCCGATATAGCCCGACGCTTTCTGCCAGCCGTCGGGCAGCGCGTGGTTCATGATCTTCAGCGCAGAGTCGCCATGGCCCAGCAGCACTTCGTCCACCAGCAACGGCAAGAGCAAGGGAATCGGCACGCTGCACAAGGTGGCCAACACGGCCACGCCGTTGGCGATCCACAGGGATTTTTTGTGATGCAGCGCCAGGCGACGGATTTCCGCCCAGCTCAGACGGTCGACACGTGTAGCGGTTGCGGCTTCGTCAGGCTGGTCATGCACAGGCAGCGCGCTCCAGCCAGCGGCCGAGCAACGGTGACAATACGCTGAGCGGCTGATAGCCATTGGTCAACAGCGCCAATTGACCATTACGCTCAGCCAGCAAGGTAGGGAAACCGGCAATGCCCAGGTCCTGGACCCAGGTGAAATCGGCCGCTGTCGCGGCGTGCTGATCGGCACGGTCGAACGCGGCGGCGAACTCGATACGTGGCAGACCGGCCTGCTCCGCCAGCTCCACCAGGACACTGGCGTGAGTGACGTCGCGACCTTCGGCGTAAAACGCATGCTGAATCAGCCCCAGCAGTTTCCATGCGCAATCCGGCGCCAGGCTGCGCGCGGTCACCAGTGCCCGACAGGCAGGTTCGGTGTCGTAGACAAACCCGGCGGGCAATGCGCCTTCCAGCTTGAACGGTTGCCCCGTGGCTTCGGTGACCGCTTGCCAATGCTCAAGGATGTAGCGCCGGGTGGTCGGCTCCAGCGCGGAACCGCTGCCGGTACGCAAACCGCCCACCACCAGGTGCACGTCCACCCCCGCTGCTTGCGCCTGCTCGACCAGCGCGTTGGCCACCGGCGCGAAGCCCCAGCACCAGGAGCACATCGGGTCCATCACATAAAGCAGGCGTTGCGCAGACATGGTTCAAGCCTCGGAAGGAGTTTGCTTGTAGTTGTAGCCGATCGGGTGCGGCAGGTTGCGCGCCTTGGCCAGTTCGATCTGCTTTTGCCGGTCGATGGCACTGCGACGGGTCTTCTCGCTCAGCTTATCCCAGCAATGCGGGCAACTGATGCCGGCCACGTAGTGCTCGGACGCGCGGTCGGAGGCGCTGACAGGCGTACGGCAGGCATGGCATTGATCGTAGTCGCCTTCGCTGAGGTCATGACGCACGGTCACACGGTTGTCGAACACGAAGCAGTCGCCCTGCCATTTGGTTTCTTCCTGCGGCACCTCTTCGAGGTATTTCAGAATGCCGCCCTTGAGGTGATAGACCTCGTCGAAACCCTGGCTGAGCATGTAGCTCGAAGCCTTTTCGCAACGAATGCCGCCGGTGCAGAACATCGCGACTTTCTTGTGCACGGCCGGGTCGAAATGGGCTTTGATGTAGTCGGGGAATTCGCGAAAACTGGTGGTCTTCGGGTCGATGGCGCCTTCAAAGGTGCCGATCGAGACTTCGTAGTCGTTGCGGGTGTCGATCAACAGCACTTCAGGATCGCTGATCAGCGCGTTCCAGTTCTGCGGATCCACATAGGTGCCAACCTTTTTGTTCGGGTCTACGCCTTCGACGCCGAGGGTGACGATTTCTTTCTTGAGTTTGACTTTGGTGCGATAGAACGGCTGGTCGTCGCAGTACGACTCTTTGTGGTCGATGTCGTCCATGCGCGGGTCGTTCTTCAGCCAGGCCATCAGCCCGTCAATGCCTTCGCGGCTGCCGGACACGGTGCCGTTGATGCCTTCTTCGGCGATCAGCAGGGTGCCTTTGATGCCGTTGTCGACCATCGCTTGCAGCAGTGGCTCGCGCAGGGCGACGTAATCTTCCAGGGTGACGAACTTATACAGTGCCGCCACGACAATCTGTTGTGTCATGGGTGATTCTCCAGGTGGCTACCCTCGTAAGGGGTGAACCGGATGCGAAAAAAAACGCGCCGGGTGAGCGGCGCGTTGCGGATTCTAGCAAAAACGGTGTGGTTTAGGACTGCGATCTGCAGGCTTGGCACAGCCCATCAACCCTTCACATCAATGCTTGCTGCCGCCAGCACAGGTCGGCGAGGCCGGAGCCGCGTCGATCTGTGCCCATTCCTCTGGCGTGTAGGTATGCAGCGCCAACGCATGGAACTCGCCCATCAGCTCGCCGAGCGTGCCGTAGACTTTCTGGTGACGCTTGACGCGGTTGAGCCCTTCAAACTGCTGGCTGACCACCACGGCCTTGAAGTGGGTCTGCAACCCACGGCTGTGCATGTGGCTTTCATCCAGCACTTGCAGATGCAGCGGCTGCAACAGGCTCAGCGTTGATTCGATGCGTTGTTGCATGGTCATACCGAACTCCGCTTAAGGCTTTTTCTTGGCAGGAGCGGCGCCTTTAGGCTCCAGCTCGGCCGTCATGTCAGCCAGCAGCTTGTTGACCACAGGCACCGCGCTTTCCAGCTTGGCTTGAGTCATCTGGGCCGATTGCTGAGTCAGCTGCGGCATTTTTTCCAGGACTTTCTTGCCCAGTGGCGACTTGTAGAACGCGACCAGGTCTTTCAGCTCGGATTCGCTGAAGTTGGTGGTGTAGAGCTTGACCATGTCCGGCTTCAGCTTGTTCCAGCCAATGGCTTGGTCCAGCGCGGCGTTGGCTTTGGCCTGGTAAGTTTCCAGCAAGGCTTTTTTCGACTCGGGGGCTTTGGTTTGCTCAAAGCGCTGAGCGAACATTTGCTGCACTTGCATGTACACCGGAGTGCCCAATTTGTCAGCGTGCGCCAGGGTCAGGAAAGCTTCGGCACTGGCGTTGTGGCTGGCGGTATCGGCAAGAACCTGGCCGCTGGCGCAAACCAGTGCAACCGCGGTACAGATGGCACGAAGACGAGTCATCGAGTTTCCTTTTCTAGCAGGCGAGGCAAAACCTCAAGGGCGACCATTCTGCACCTAAAAAACTGTGTCACTCAACCCCAAGCCTTGTCGCACCTGATTTAGAGGGGCTGAACGGTCAAAAAACAGACTGATGGAACCACGGCCGGCGATCACGGCCTAAACTGCGCTATCGACCTACAGGAGTGTGCATGATGAGCCGTATCGAAACCGACAGCCTTGGCCAGGTTGAAGTCCCGGATGAAGCCTACTGGGGCGCTCAGACGCAACGCTCGCTGATTAACTTCGCCATCGGCAACGAAAAAATGCCGCTGGCGGTGCTGCATGCCCTGGCGCTGATCAAGAAAGCCGCGGCGCGGGTCAATGACCGCAATGGTGACCTGCCCGCCGACATCGCCCGGCTGATCGAACAGGCCGCCGACGAAGTGCTCGACGGCAGCCATGACGACCAGTTCCCGCTGGTGGTCTGGCAGACCGGCAGCGGCACCCAGAGCAATATGAACGTCAACGAAGTGATCGCCGGTCGCGCCAACGAACTGGCCGGTAATGCTCGCGGCGGCAAGTCGCCGGTTCACCCTAACGATCACGTCAACCGCTCCCAGAGTTCCAACGACTGCTTCCCGACCGCCATGCACATCGCGGCCGCCCAGGCGGTGCAACAGCATTTGTTGCCGGCGATCAACGAACTGTCGGGCGGATTGGCCGAGCTGTCTGCGCGGCACATGAAACTGGTCAAGACCGGCCGCACCCACATGATGGACGCGACGCCGATCACCTTCGGCCAGGAACTGTCGGCCTTCATCGCGCAACTGGATTACGCCGAGCGGGCGATTCGCAGTGCGCTGCCCGCCGTCTGTGAACTGGCCCAGGGCGGCACCGCAGTCGGCACCGGGCTGAATTCGCCCCACGGTTTTGGCGAAGCCATCGCTGCCGAACTGGCCGCCCTCTCCGGCCTGCCGTTCGTCACCGCACCCAACAAGTTTGCGGCCCTGGCTGGCCATGAGCCGTTGACCACGCTGTCCGGCGCGCTGAAAACCCTCGCCGTGACCCTGATGAAAATCGCCAACGACCTGCGCCTGCTGGGCTCCGGACCGCGAGCAGGCTTTGCCGAAGTGAAATTGCCGGCCAACGAACCAGGCAGCTCGATCATGCCGGGCAAGGTCAATCCGACTCAGTGCGAAGCCCTGTCGATGCTGGCGTGCCAGGTATTGGGCAACGACGTCGCCATCGGGTTTGCCGCGAGCCAGGGGCACCTGCAACTGAACGTGTTCAAACCGGTGATCATCCACAACCTGCTGCAATCGATCCGCCTGCTTGGCGATGGATGCAGCAACTTCCAGCAGCATTGCATCACCGGTCTGGAACCGGATGCAGAGAAAATGGCTGAGCATTTGGAGCGTGGATTGATGTTGGTGACGGCGCTGAATCCGCACATTGGCTATGACAAATCGGCGGAAATCGCCAAGAAGGCGTACGCGGAAGGGCTGACCTTGCGTGAGGCGGCGTTGCAGTTGGGGTACCTGACGGATGAAGAGTTTGATGCGTGGGTAAGGCCGGAGAATATGCTCGAGGCGGGTGCCAAAGGCTGACCTGACTGATCGTTCCCACGCTCCGCGTGGGAATGCAGCCCGGGACGCTCCGCGTCCCTGCCGAAGCGGACGCGGAGCGTCCATTGAGGCATTCCCACGCAGAGCGTGGGAACGATCATCCGACCGCTATTCGGGCCTTTCGAGCCCTGAGCCCCGCAATCAGCGACGGCCCCAACGCCACCAGCGCCGACCCCAGCACCACCAGCACCGCCCCGCCATACCCCAGACCATTGATCGTCTCGGCATGCACATACTCCGGCCACATCCACGCCGCCACGGCCACCGCAGCGAATGTCACCAACGGCGTGATCGCCAGCGTCGCACTGACCCGCGATGCCTCCCAATGCGCCAGGGCTTCGGCAAAGGCGCCATAGGCGATCAGGGTGTTCATGCAGCACGCCAGCAGCAGCCAGCCTTGCAGCGGGCTCAGTTGCAGCGCTTCCAGCGGGTGCACCCACGGCGTCAGCAACAACGCGCAGAACAGATAGATCACCATCATCACCTGCAGCGAATTCCATACCGTGAGCAGTTGCTTCTGGCCCAAGGCGTAAAACGTCCAGACCGTGGACGCCAATAACACCAGCAGCACGCCGGCGGTGTAATCGGTCAGCGAGGTCAGCAATTCGGCCAGCCGCTGATTGAAAAACAGGGCAAAGCCGATTAGCAGCACCAGCAGGCCAATCCCCTGCCCCACGCTGAACCGTTCCTTGAACACAAACAGACTGGCGATCAGCAACATAATCGGCCCCATCTGCACCACCAGTTGCGCGGTGCCGGGGCTGAGCAGGTTCAGGCCCATCAGGTACAGCACGTAGTTGCCCACCAGGCCGAGCACCGCCATCAACACCAACCAGCCACCACGCGGCCCGAGCACCTTGCGGCTCGGCAGGCGCTTGGTCGCCGCCAGATAAATGAACAGGCAGCCGCCGGATACGATCAGGCGAAACCAGGTCACCGTCACCGGGTCCATCACCAGCAGCACTTGCTTGAGTTTGATCGGCAGGATTCCCCACAACAGCGCGGTCACCAAGGCCAGGAACAGACCGTAAACCCAGCGACCCGATGAAATGTGCATTGCGAACCCCGAAGCCAAGTGGCGAGAACCGTCATTCTAGGCTCAGACCTGTTCAGCACACAGGGACAGTTGGGCGCTGGCCGCGAATGAAACTGTGCAGGTCGCACCATTAAATTGGCGCTATGCCGTCGATCGGCTGGCCAGGCGTCGCAAGTGGTTCATGCATAAGCTCATGGAATTCGCCAACAGGAACATTCCCCAGGAGATCGCCATGTACGGCAAACGCGCCCAGGACAATGCCCCCGCCACTCACTTTCGCTGTGACCGGGTGTGTCGTGTGAATGGGGATTTGTATTTCAGCACCCGGGAAAACACCCTGGAGGGGCCGTTTGAAAATCCGGAGAAGTTGGCGCGCGAGGTACAGGCTTACATTGAGCGGATGCTGCTTTTGCGGATGAGCCTGTAGACCGCGGCGCGGCCATCGCGAGCAGGCTCACTCCCACATTGGATCTATGTCACACCAGATCCCTCTGGGAGTGAGCCTGCTCGCGATAGCGGCTAACCAGGCAACACAAATCTTGCAGTCTTAACGCACTGCTTCAAACAACCCGGTCGCCCCCATGCCGCCACCTACACACATGGTGACGATACCGTAACGCACATTGCGGCGCTGCAATTCACGCACCAGATGCCCGACCTGACGCGAGCCGGTCATGCCGAACGGATGGCCGATGGAAATCGAGCCGCCATTGACGTTGTACTTGTCGTTATCGATCTCCAGCCGAATGCGGCTGTACAGGCATTGCGAGGCGAACGCTTCGTTGAGTTCCCACAGATCAATGTCGCCAATTCGCAAACCCTTGGCCTTGAGCAACTTCGGCACCGAAAACACCGGGCCGATGCCCATTTCATCCGGCTCGCAACCGGCCACGGTGAAACCACGGAAGAACGCCTTCGGTTTCAACCCCAGTTCCAGTGCTTTTTCCAGGCTCATCACCAGCGTCATCGACGCGCCATCGGACAGCTGCGAAGAGTTGCCCGCCGTCACCGAACCGTCTTCGGCAAACACCGGTTTCAATCCCGCCAGGCTTTCCAGGGTGGTACCCGGGCGGTTGCAGTCATCGTGGTCGACGATGCCGTCGAGGATCTGCACCTGACCGGTGGCCTTGTCTTCAACCCGATACTTCACCGCCATCGGCACGATTTCATCGTCAAACAATCGATCGGCCTGAGCCTGAGCGGTACGTCGCTGACTTTGCAGCGCGTACAGATCCTGTTCTTCGCGGCTGACGTTGTAACGACGAGCGACGATTTCGGCGGTCTGGCCCATCGGGAAATAAATGCCCGGCACCTGCTCTTTCAGCAGCGGGTTGATCAGGTTGTCGGTGTTGATGCTTTTCATGGTCAGGCTGATGGACTCGACGCCACCGGCGACGATGATGTCGCTGCAACCCGAGGCGATCTGGTTGGCGGCGATGGCGATCGCCTGCAAGCCCGACGAGCAAAAACGGTTGAGGGTCATGCCGGCAGTGCCGGTGCCCAGGCGCGACAGCACCGCGATGTTGCGTCCGATGTTGAAGCCCTGGCCACCTTCATTGGAACCGGCACCGACGATGCAATCCTCGACGCTGGCCGGGTCGATGCCCGAACGCGCCAGCAGCGCATTGACGCAATGGGCCGCCATGTCGTCCGGGCGGGTCATGTTGAACTTGCCGCGAAAGGATTTGGCCAGGCCGGTCCGCACACTGTCGACGATCACCACTTCACGCATGGCATACCTCATTGTTGTTGTCGGTTGGGAGTGGACCGAGCATAAGTCCACTGCATTACCGACCGCGACAATCATTCACCCCGTGTATGCGTAACCATCGTTCACTTCTTGTGCTGTTGCGCTTTCCTGTTGTGTTTGTCGGACTTTTCGAACGCCTCTTCCAGCGCCAGATTGATGGTGCGCAGGACTTTGACCCGCGCCCAGCGCTTGTCATTGGCTTCTATCAGTGTCCAGGGCGAGATCTCGGTGCTGGTGCGATCGACCATGTCACCGACCGCCGCGCGGTAGGCGTCCCATTTGTCACGATTGCGCCAGTCATCTTCGGTGATCTTGAAACGCTTGAAGGGAATCTCTTCCCGCGCCTGGAAGCGCTCCAGTTGCGTCTGCTTGTCGATGGCCAGCCAGAACTTGACCACGATCACCCCGGCCTCGGCGATCAGTTCTTCAAAATCATTGATTTCACTGTAGGCCCGCAACCAGTCAGCCGGTGGGCAGTAGCCCTCGACGCGTTCCACCAGCACGCGCCCGTACCACGAACGATCGAACACCGTGAACTTGCCCTTGGCCGGGATGTGCCGCCAGAACCGCCACAGATAAGGCTGCGCCCGTTCCTCTTCAGTGGGCGCGGCAATCGGCACGATGTTGTACTGACGCGGATCGAGGGCCGCGGCAACCCGGCGGATCGCCCCACCCTTGCCGGCCGCGTCATTGC
The DNA here is from genome assembly GCF_900105495.1 of Pseudomonas frederiksbergensis. Classification (NCBI taxonomy): domain Bacteria; kingdom Pseudomonadati; phylum Pseudomonadota; class Gammaproteobacteria; order Pseudomonadales; family Pseudomonadaceae; genus Pseudomonas; species Pseudomonas frederiksbergensis. The sequence continues at coordinate 5,531,201 of NZ_FNTF01000002.1, forward strand.
CCTCGAACACCGCCACCAAGGCATGCCGACGCATGCGTTTGTCGCGCATCAGGCCGGAGAATCGTGCCTGTTCGGTAATCAATTGTTCTTCGTAATCGTCCTTGTCCAGGCGCAGGGTCAAATCCAGGCTGTCGAGCAGGCTCAGTTGATCGACATGGATCGGCAACGGCGCGGCATTGACCTTGGAAGGATGGACCTTGTGTCGCTTCAGGGCGCTTTGCAGGCCTTCGAGCAGGATCTTGCCCACCGCCAGGCTGCGGTAATGCGGGTCCACCCCTTCGATCACATGCCAGGGCGCATAGTCGCGGCTGGTACGGCGCAACACGCGTTCGCCGTATTTCACGAACTTGTCGTAGGTTTGCGATTGCTGCCAGTCCAGCGGACTGATGCGCCAACTGTGCAGCGGGTCATCCGCCAGGGCCTTGAGCCGCGCCTTCATTTGCTTCTTGGAGAGGTGGAACCAGAACTTGAAGATCAGCGCGCCTTCGTCGCAGAGCATTTTTTCAAAGCGCTCGGACTGGTTGATGACCTGATCCAGCACCGGGTCCTTGAACAAGCCATGAACCCGGCCTTGCAGCATCTGGCTGTACCAGTTGCCGAAGAAAATCCCCATGCGGCCCTTGGCCGGAAGCATCCGCCAGTAGCGCCAGGCCGGTGGCCGCGCCAGCTCTTCGTCGGTCTGCTGATCGAACGTGCGGACCTCGATCAAGCGTGGGTCCATCCATTCGTTGAGCAACTTGACCGTCTCGCCCTTGCCGGCGCCTTCGATGCCATTGATCAGGATGATCACCGGGAAGCGGCGTTGCTGGTGCAGTTCGAACTGCGCTTCGAGCAGGGCTTCACGCAGGGCTGGTTCTTCGGCTTCGTAGGTTTCTTTGTCGATGGCGTGACCGATTTCGGCGGATTCGAACATGGATGGCTCCCTTTCCAGATTGAGCAAGACTAGCGGATTGAGTGGTTTCCGCAGGAGAAATCCCTGACTTCCCAGCAACGACGTTTCCTGTAGCAGCAGCCGAAGGCTGCGTTCGATCGCGCAGCGGTCGTAAATCCTGAATTCACGTTTTACCTGAAAAATGCATCGGCTGTTTTTGCGACCGCTGCGCGATCGAACGCAGCCTTCGGCAGCTGCTACAGATTTTCAGCGAATCTGCGAGCGCATGCGTTGCCATGGATCAAGCACCACCCCGGCGATCGGCTAGAATGGCCGCCTTGCCGTTGCCGAGCCTGCCATGAAACCTGTATTGCCCCACGCCCAGCTCGACTGGGACGACCAAGGGCTCCCGCGTTCGCGGGTGTTCGATGATGTGTATTTCTCCGACCTGTCGGGGCTGGACGAAACCCGCTACGTGTTCCTCGAACAGAACGCTTTGCGTGAACGCTTTGCCGCGCTGCCGGCGGGCGGTCGACTGGTGATTGGCGAGACCGGTTTCGGCACCGGGCTGAATTTCCTTTGCGCCTGGCAGCTGTTCGAACAGCACGCGGCGGCCGGGGCGCGACTGCATTTTGTCAGTGTCGAAAAGTACCCGCTGAGCCTGCCCGACCTGCAGCGCGCCCTGGCCTTGTGGCCGGAACTCAAGCCGTTTGCCGATCAATTGCTGACGCAATACGTCGCGATCCATCCAGGCTTCCAGCGCCTGGTGCTGGACAACGGCCGCGTGACCTTGACCCTGCTGATCGGCGATGCGCTGGAACAACTGCCCCAACTCGACGCGCAGATCGACGCCTGGTTTCTCGACGGTTTTGCCCCGGCGAAAAACCCCGACATGTGGACCGCCGAGCTGTTCGCCGAACTGGCACGCCTCGCGGCCCCCGGCTCGACCATCAGCACCTTCACCAGCACCGGTTGGGTTCGCCGCCTGTTGAATGCCGCAGGCTTCAAGATGAAGCGCACGCCCGGCATCGGCCACAAATGGGAGATCCTGCGGGGCGTTTTTCTTGGCTGGCCGGAAGAAGTCCCGGCGCCCGCCGCAGTCAAACCATGGTTCGCACGTCCGACGCCATTGACCGGCGAACGTCGGGCACTGGTGATTGGCGCCGGCCTGGCCGGTTGCGCCACGGCCGCCAGTCTCGCCGCGCGGGGTTGGCAAGTCAGCCTGCTGGAGCGTCACGATGCGCTGGCGCAAGAAGCCTCGGGCAATCCACAGGGCGTGCTTTATCTCAAGCTTTCGGCCCATGGCACCGCGTTGTCGCAATTGATTGTCAGTGGTTTCGGTCACACCCGACGCTTGCTCGAACAGCTGCAACGGGGCATCGACTGGGACGATTGCGGGGTCTTGCAACTGGCCTTCAATGCCAAGGAAGCCGAACGCCAGGCGCAATTGGCCGCCGCCTTTTCGCCAGACCTGGTGCACTTGCTCGATCAACCGCAAGCCCAGACTCGGGCCGGCATCGCCCTGGAGCACGGCGGATTATTTTTCCCGGAGGGCGGCTGGGTTCATCCGCCGGCGTTGTGCCATTGGCAAGCATCTTCGGCGAACATCCAGTGGCTGCCCCATCGCGATGTCCTGGAGCTGCGCAAGGTTGATGATCAATGGCAGGCCTGGGACGGTGATGATTTGCTGGCCAGTGCCCCCGTGGTGATCCTGGCCGGCGCCGCAGAAATCAAGCGCTTCCCTCAAAGCGCCGAGCTGCCCCTCAAACGCATTCGTGGCCAGATCACTCGGTTGGCGCAAACACCGGAAAGCCAGAGCCTGGCCACCGTCGTCTGCGCCGAAGGCTATGTGGCGCCGGCTCGACTGGGCGAACACACCCTCGGCGCCAGCTTCGACTTCAAGAGCGACGACCTGACCCCGACCCTCGCCGAACACCTCGGCAACCTGGCTTTGCTGGAGGAAATTTCCCCCGACCTGGCCAGGCGGCTGCATGCACAGGAATTGGACCCGCAACTGCTTGAAGGACGCGCCGCGTTCCGCTGCACCAGCCCGGACTACCTGCCGATCGTTGGCCCGTTGGCCGAACCCGCGGCCTTCGCCGATGCCTACGCCGTGCTGAGCAAGGACGCCCGGCAAGTACCGGATGTTCCCTGCCCCTGGCTTGAGGGTTTTTACGTCAACAGCGGCCACGGTTCTCGCGGCTTGATCACCGCGCCGCTGTCGGGTGAATTGCTCGCGGCATGGATCGAAAACGAACCGCTGCCCCTGCCCAGAACGGTCGCCGAAGCCTGCCATCCCAACCGTTTTGCCGTGCGCCAATTGGTCCGCGGAAAAGTCTGACGCCACGCCTTATAACTTATCGGTCTAAAACTCCGGGGATTCAGCCGGGTCAGTTTCTGAGTACCCGCCGTTTTTGGCGCGGTATCGATTGACCCTCCCCAACGGAAAAACCGGTAAGGAATTTATGTGCGGATTAGCTGGCGAGTTACGCTTTGATCATCAACCTGCGGACCTCGCGGCCGTTGAACGAATCACCCATCACCTGGCCCCACGCGGCCCTGACGCATGGGGCTTCCACAGCCAGGGGCCGATTGCCCTGGGCCATCGTCGCCTGAAAATCATGGACCTGTCGGACGGCTCGGCGCAGCCGATGATCGACAACCAACTGGGCTTGTCCCTGGCCTTCAACGGCGCGATCTACAACTTCCCGGAACTGCGCACCGAGCTTGAAAGCCTCGGTTATGCCTTCTATTCCGGCGGTGACACCGAAGTCCTGCTCAAGGGTTATCACGCCTGGGGCGAAGCACTGCTACCCAAACTCAACGGCATGTTCGCCTTCGCCATCTGGGAGCGCGATGCCCAACGCCTGTTCATCGCCCGCGACCGTCTCGGCGTGAAGCCGCTGTACCTGTCGCGCACCGGTCAGCGCCTGCGCTTTGCCTCGGCACTGCCGGCGTTGCTCAAGGGCGGCGACATCAACCCGATCCTCGACCCGGTGGCACTCAATCATTATCTGAACTTCCACGCCGTCGTCCCGGCACCGCGCACCTTGCTGGCCGGCATCGAAAAACTGCCACCGGCGACCTGGATGCGCATCGAAGCCGATGGCACCACTGAGCAGAAAACCTGGTGGACCCTGCCCTACGGCCCACACGCCGACGAGATGAATCTGACACTCGAAGACTGGCGTGACCGCGTACTCGACAGCACCCGTGACGCGGTGGCGATCCGTCAACGTGCGGCAGTCGACGTCGGGGTGCTGCTGTCGGGCGGTGTCGATTCGAGCCTGCTGGTCGGCCTGTTGCGTGAAGTCGGCGTGGAAAACCTGTCGACCTTCTCCATCGGTTTCCAGGATGCCGGCGGCGAGCGCGGCGACGAGTTCCAGTATTCGGACCTGATCGCCAAGCACTACGGCACCCAGCATCACCAATTGCGCATCGCCGAAAAAGAAATCATCGAGCAATTGCCCGCGGCGTTCCGCGCCATGAGCGAACCGATGGTCAGCCATGACTGCATCGCGTTCTATCTGCTGTCCCGTGAAGTGGCCAAGCACTGCAAAGTGGTGCAGAGCGGCCAAGGCGCGGACGAGTTGTTCGCCGGGTATCACTGGTATCCACAAGTCGACGGTGCCGAAGATCCGTACACCGCCTATCGCGATGCCTTTTTCGACCGCAGCTACGACGACTACGCCGCCACCGTGCAGCCGAAATGGCTGACATCAAATGACGCTGCTGGTGACTTCGTGAAGGAACATTTCGCACAACCCGGCGCCGATGCCGCGGTGGACAAAGCCCTGCGCCTGGACAGCACGATCATGCTGGTGGACGACCCGGTCAAACGCGTCGACAACATGACCATGGCCTGGGGCCTGGAAGCGCGCACACCGTTTCTCGACTATCGCCTGGTGGAATTGTCGGCGCGCGTGCCGGGCAAATTCAAACTGCCCGATGGCGGCAAGCAGGTCTTGAAAGAAGCGGCGCGGCTGGTGATTCCGAGTGAAGTGATCGATCGCAAGAAAGGCTACTTCCCGGTCCCCGGCCTGAAGCATTTGCAAGGCGATACGCTGAACTGGGTGCGCGAACTGCTGCTCGATCCGAGTCAGGATCGCGGCCTGTTCAACCCGGCGATGCTCGACCGTCTGCTGACCGATCCACAAGGTCAATTGACCCCGTTGCGCGGTTCCAAGCTGTGGCAATTGGCGGCGCTGAACCTGTGGCTCAGCGAACAAGGAATCTGATCGATGAAACCCCACGCCACGGCCTACAGCCAACGCTTGTTGCGCGGTCAGGCGCCCTCTTACGAACGCTTGCAGGCGCGCCTCGCCGAAGACGGCAGTGAATTGGGCGCTGCACCGATCGCCGTGCATTGCGGTTGGGGCCGGTTGCTGATCGGCCATACCTTCCCGGATGCGGCGAGCCTGGCCCAAGAACTGCTCAACGAGCACACCGGTGAACGCGACATCGCCCTGTACGTGGCTGCGCCTCAGCAAGTGCTGGGGCTGGAGCCGGCCCAGTTGTTCCTTGACCCGTCCGACACCTTGCGCCTGTGGTTCAGCGATTACCGCCAGTCGACTCGGGTATTTCGCGGCTTTCGCATCCGCCGCGCCCAGAGCGACGCGGACTGGCAGGCGATCAATCAGCTGTATCTGTTGCGCGGCATGCTGCCGATCGATGCGAGTCTGCTGACGCCGCGTCATCAGGGCGGGCCCGTCTATTGGCTGGCCGAAGATGAGGACAGCGGTGCGATCATCGGCAGCGTCATGGGTCTCAATCACCACACGGCGTTCAACGATCCGGAAAATGGCAGCAGCCTTTGGTGCCTGGCGGTCGATCCGCAATGTTCGCGTCCGGGTGTCGGTGAAGTGCTGGTGCGACATTTGATCGAACACTTCATGAGCCGTGGGCTGAGTTACCTGGACCTGTCAGTGCTGCACGACAACCGGCAGGCGAAGAGCCTTTACGCCAAGCTGGGGTTTCGCAACCTGTCGACCTTCGCGATCAAGCGCAAGAACTGCATTAATCAGCCGTTGTTTCTCGGCCCGGGTCCCGAAGCCGAGTTCAATCCTTATGCACGGATCATCGTCGAGGAAGCGCACCGTCGCGGCATCGAAGTGCAAGTCGATGACGCCGATGCCGGCCTGTTCACCTTGATCCATGGCAGTCGCCGCGTACGTTGCCGTGAATCCCTCAGCGACCTGACAAGCGCTATCAGCATGACGTTGTGCCAGGACAAAAGCCTGACGCACAAAGTGTTCAAGACCGCCGGGCTGAACCTGCCGTCGCAGCAACTGGCCGGCAATGCCGACGACAACCTGGCGTTTCTCGACGAGCACGAACGGGTCGTGGTCAAACCGCTGGATGGCGAACAAGGCCAAGGCGTCGCGGTGGATTTACGGAGCATCGAAGAGGTCCAGCAAGCCATCGAATCCGCCCGCCAGTTCGACAGTCGCGTGCTGCTGGAGAGTTTCCACGAAGGCCTCGACTTGCGGATTGTGGTGATCGGTTTTGAGGTGGTCGCCGCGGCGATTCGTCGTCCGGCAGAAGTGGTCGGTGATGGCCAGCATTCCATCGGTGCGCTGATCGAAGCGCAGAGCCGGCGTCGTCAGGCGGCTACCAGCGGAGAAAGCAAAATCCCGCTGGATCACGAGACCGAGCGCACCTTGAAGGCGGCGGGTTTTGACTACAACAGCATTCTGCCGGCGGGCGAGCATCTGTTCGTACGGCGAACGGCGAACCTTCATACCGGCGGGATTCTTGAGGATGTGACGGCGATCCTGCATCCAACCTTGGTGGATGCGGCGGTGCGCGCGGCGCGGGCGCTGGACATTCCAATGGTCGGGCTCGACCTGATGGTGCCTGCCGCCGATCAACCGGAGTATGTGTTTATCGAAGCCAATGAGCGCGCCGGACTGGCCAACCACGAACCGCAGCCGACGGCCGAGCGGTTTGTGGATTTGTTGTTTCCGCACAGTCAACCGGCGGCTTAGCCCCCCCTTCCTGATCGTTCCCACGCTCTGCGTGGGAATGCAGCCAGGGACGCTCTGCGTCCCAAAAGCGGACGCGGAGCGTCCAGTGAGGCATTCCCACGCGGAGCGTGGGAACGATCAACGCTTAACTCATCAGGAGTTTCCATGACCAGCAACATTCCCGAACCGGATCTGAACTACCTGCAAAAAGTCCTGCTGGAAATGCTCGCCATTCCCAGCCCGACCGGGTTCACCGATACCATCGTGCGTTACGTCGCCGAACGGCTTGAAGAGCTGGGCATTCCCTTTGAGATGACCCGCCGCGGCACGATCCGCGCCACCCTCAAGGGCAAGAAGAACAGTCCCGACCGCGCGGTCTCCGCTCACCTCGACACCATCGGCGCAGCGGTTCGCGCGATCAAGGACAACGGCCGCCTGACCCTGGCGCCTGTCGGTTGCTGGTCCAGCCGTTTTGCCGAGGGCAGCCGGGTCAGCCTGTTTACCGACAACGGCGTGATCCGTGGCAGCGTGTTGCCGCTGATGGCTTCCGGGCATGCGTTCAATACCGCCGTGGATGAAATGCCGATCAGTTGGGATCACATCGAATTGCGCCTGGACGCCTATTGCGCCACGCGTGCCGATTGCGACTCACTGGGGATCAGCGTCGGTGACTTTGTCGCCTTCGACCCTTTACCGGAGTTCACCGAAAGCGGCCACATCAGCGCCCGTCATCTTGACGACAAGGCCGGCGTTGCCGCATTACTGGCGGCGCTCAAAGCGATCGTCGACAGCGGCCAAGAGCTGATGATCGACTGTCATCCGCTGTTCACCATCACCGAGGAAACCGGCAGTGGCGCGGCGGCGGCATTGCCGTGGGACGTCAGCGAATTCGTCGGCATCGACATTGCCCCGGTCGCACCGGGTCAGCATTCCAGCGAACACGCGGTGAGCGTGGCGATGCAGGATTCCGGCGGGCCTTACGACTATCACCTGTCGCGACATCTGCTGCGCCTGGCCAGTGACAACGAGTTGCCGGTGCGCCGTGACCTGTTTCGCTATTACTTCAGCGATGCCCATTCGGCGGTCACTGCCGGGCATGACATTCGCACCGCCCTGCTCGCCTTCGGCTGCGACGCCACTCACGGCTACGAACGCACCCACATCGACAGCCTCGCCGCCCTCAGCCGCCTGCTCGGCGCCTATATTCTGAGCCCGCCGGTGTTTGCCAGCGATGCACAACCGGCCAAGGGGTCGCTGGACCGGTTCAGTCATCAGATCGAACATGAGACACAGATGGAAAGCGACACGCGGGTGCCGTCGGTGGATAGCCTGGTGGGGCAGCGCTCCGAAAGCTGAGTCTTGCTTGAGATAGGCTGTGATTGAAAGATTGCCATCGCGAGCAGGCTCGCTTGTATGGTAGGACTTGAAGGGAGGAGGAGGGACAAGGCTCGATTCTGACTGTTGACGCAGTACAGACCGTGGGAGATTTCGCCCCTCCTCCTTTCACCCAAGCGCCGATAAAGAATGCATCTGGCTAGACCGACGATAGGAACAAGCCTGCGCCTCTGGGTGAGCCCTTCAAGTGCTTAAAACCATATCCCGGAGGAAATCCAATGGCAATGCCGGTTTCTGTCACAAAGCCGATCGTAGGTGTGGATGTCGCCAAGAATGAACTGGTGATTTATCAGTCTGATGGGGATTTGCTTGAAGAGATTCCCAACACCAAAACATCCATCAAACAGTGGCTGAAGGCGTTGTCGGGGACGGTGGCTATTGCCATTGAGGCGACCAACATTTACCACCTGGACTTCGCTGATCTGGCCTATGAGGCCGGTTGCACGATTTACATGGTGGGAGGCTATGAGCTCAAACATTATCGCGAAGGCGTGAAGATCCGCGCCAAAACCGACGCACTGGATGCCAAGCTACTGGCTCGTTACCTGAAGAACGAAGCCGAGGAGTTGCGTCCTTGGACCCCGCCCTCACCGCTGTACCGCCAGCTCCTGAGCCTTTTCCGCCGCCGCGCAGCCTTGGTCCAGGCCAGGGTCGGCCTGGTGCAGAGCTGGTCGAATGAGCCGCTGCTTAAGGCGGCTTTTGCCGAGCAAGTGAAGTCCATGCAGCAGCTTGAGACGCTGATCGAAAAGACGATCAACGATCAGCTCAAAGAAGCCGGTTTGCTCGGTCAATTGAAGCGCTGCCTGAAAGTTGAGGGTATTGGATTTTTGACTGGGGCCCGCTTGATAACTGCATTTCAGCGAGGAGATTTTAGAAACGCGGATGCCTTTATCGCCTTCCTGGGCATGGATTTACGGGTGGCGAAATCAGGACAGAAGGACGCTCGCCGCAGTTTGACCAAGCGCGGCGACCCCGAGGCCCGCCGACTTCTGCACAATGCAGCGATGTCGGCTAGCCGTACGAAAGCCTGGAAAGGGTATTACGAAGAACAAAGAACGCGGGGTTTCAGCACCACTCAGGCGCTGGTGATGCTGGCTCGCAAGCTTGCTCGGGTGGTATTCGCCTTGCTGAAAGGGCAAAGCGAATATCAGCCAAAAGCCAGTTGAGGGCTTTCCCTCAACCATAGAATCTCCCACAGGAGTACGCGGTCACCTGTGGGAGTGAGCCTGCTCGCGATGGCGTCAGACCAGACAACTCAAAACCCCAGGCTAGCCGCAACCTCCCATTCGCCGTAGCATCGCGCCATTGTTTAGCCGAGGTGCCTATGCTGATCCCCCATGACCAACTTGAAGTCGACACCCTCACCCGCCTGATCGAGGATTTCGTGACCCGTGACGGTACGGACAATGGCGATGACACGCCGCTGGAAACCCGTGTTCTGCGTGTTCGCCAGGCATTGACCAAGGGCCAGGCGCTGATTGTCTTCGACCCGGAAAGCGAACAATGCCAGTTGATGCTCAAACACGATGTGCCCAAGCACTTGTTCGACTGAGATCTCAGCGCCCTTTGTTTTTCGCCAGTTTGACCTGGATGCGGTCGTAGACCTCGGACCGGTGCACGTTGACGTTTTGCGGCGCTTCGACGCCGAAACGCACACTGCCGCCGTTGACGGCAAGAACGCGCACGGAAATGTTGTCACCGATGGAAATCAACTCGCCCACAACGCGACTGAGTACAAGCATGGCATTCGTCCTTCAGGGGTATCGGACCCTGACGATGCCCTGCACTCGGAGGGTCTTCAATGGGATTACGGCAAATCAGTCCCGCCCTACAGCCCCTTCCGAACAGTTCCTATGGAAACGTCTGACAAACCGGTTGAATGAAGGACTGATCCTTCAGGAAGCGGAGAATCGCGGGCCGAAAAGGATGACGCTAGCCCCGATCACACACAGTGCCACCCCGAGCCAGTCCGAGCCCAGCGGACGAATCCGCTCGACCACCGCCAGCCAGCCGATCGACGCGATGATGTAGATGCCACCGTAAGCGGCATAGGCGCGACCGGCGTAGGTCGCTTCGATGCGGGTCAGCAGCAGCGCGAACAAGGTCAGACTGAGCAGCGCGGGCACGACCCACCAGGCACTTTTCCCCTGGCGCAGCCACATCCAGAAGGCAAAACAGCCGGCGATTTCGAACAGCGCGGCGAGGAAAAACCACAGGTAATTGAGCATGCAAACGTCTCGCGAGGATGGCCGATGGCGGCCACCCTAACGACGGTATTGCGTACGGGCAAGTTCAGCCTGCGGTTTGTTTGGCCTTGGCGCGCATTTTGTCGGCCATGGCGGTCATTTCATCGTAGAGCAGTTGCGGGTTCTTCTGCTTGAGCGCCCAGGCCATACGGCCCTGTTCGTGAGGCAGGATCATGAATTCGCCGGCGGCAACGTGCTGATAGATGTAGTCGGCAATGTCGGTTGCGGTGATCGGCGAGCTTTCCAGCAACTTGCCGACCTGGGCTTTCATGGCCGGCGTCGGGCCACGGAAGGAGTCCAGCAAATTGGTCTGGAAGAATGACGGGCACACCACATGCACGTCGATTTCCTGCTGCGCCAACTCCACCAGCAGGCTTTCGGACAACGCCACCACGCCAGCCTTGGCCACGTTGTAGTTGCTCATGGCCGGGCCTTGCATCAGGGCGGCCATCGACGCGATGTTGATGATCTTGCCTTGGCTTTTTTCCAGCAGCGGCAGGAAGGCCTTGCAGCCCTTGACCACGCCCATCAGGTTGATCGCAATCTGCCAGTCCCAGTCTTCCAGGGACAGCTCACTGAAAAACCCGCCCGAGGCAACGCCGGCGTTGTTGACGATGACATCGATGCCCCCGAATTTCTCGTCGCAGGCTTGGGCGAACGCGGTCAGCTGGCTGTAATCGCGCACGTCGCAACGCTGGATAAAACCGTCGCCGCCGGCTTCTCGAACCAATTTCAGGGTTTCCTGCAGACCGGGTTCGCTGACATCCGACAAGGCCAGCTGCCAGCCTTCACGCGCCCAGCGCAGCGCGATTTCGCGACCCAAGCCCGAGCCCGCGCCAGTGATCATCATGCGATTTTGCATAGCAAACAGCCTTGTTGTTCCGGGGAAGATGCACCGAGTGTAGCGAAGGACTATGCCCGATCCACGCTCCATCAGATTGCTGAATGGCCCGAGCAAACCGTGGCAGCGCCTGAACCAACTTGTGCAATAAAAAACGAAATAAGCCTTTCTTCGAAAAACATTAAAAAAACTTGGAATTTTCTTTCATTCACTACAGTCGGATTTTGTAAGCAGCCCGGATTTACAGCAGCCCGGCTGACCGTTAAACGCCAGGTAATTCCAGAACACTTCCAACAAGGAAATAGATATGGGCACAATTCTAATCATTATTCTGATCCTCCTGCTGATAGGTGGCTTACCGGTCTTCCCACACTCCAGAAGTTGGGGTTATGGCCCGTCGGGTATCATCGGCGTGGTGTTGGTGGTGCTGTTGATCCTGCTGTTGCTCGGCAAGATATAAAGGTTTAACAGGCAAAAAAAAGAGGCCCTTTTCAAGGGCCTCTTTTTATTGCATCACGACTTAGTCCGGCGTGCCGTCAACCACACCGGCGGTGTTGTCGATCAGGCTTTTGGTCGCCGTTTGCAGGAACGCTTCGAGCTTGAGCTTCAGCTCAGCGGTACGCGGCGCATCCGGAACGATCTCGGCGTGAGGGGTGGCGCCCAGTTCGTACTGGTACATTTTCGGCGCCATTTCCTTTTCCTTCGGCAGCACCAGAATCTGATCTGCCGTGATGATGGCGGTGGTCTGCTCGCTACCCGACGGCTTGATCACACCGAAACCGGTGTCGCCTTCAGGCAGGTTGAGCAAATCGCGGCCCCAGCACTGATGACGCACTTCACCACCAATACGGCCCATGATGGTTGGCACGATGTCGATCTGCGTGCCCACGGTATGGTCCCGCTCGCCGAACTTTTCCTGGATGCCCGGTGCGATCATCAGCATCGGTACGTTGAAGCGGCCCAGGTCCATTTCGGTGATCTGACGCTCGTTGCCAAAACCGTGGTCGCCGACGATCACAAACAGGGTTTCCTTGAAATACGGCTCCTTGCGGGCCTTTTCAAAGAACTGGCCGAGCGCCCAGTCCGCATAACGCATGGCGGTCAAATGCTCGTTCAGGCTACCGCGATCGGTCACGGGCTCAACCGGCAATGGCGTCGGCAAGGCGTATGGCGTGTGGTTGGACAGGGTTTGCAGCAGCGCATAGAACGGCTTGCCGTTTTCCCGCGCCTTGAGCTCAGTCAGACCTCGGTCGAACATGTCCTGGTCGGACACGCCCCAGGTCGGATCGGAGAACACCGGGTTCACGAAGTCGTTGCGCCCAATGAAGTTGGTCATGCCCTGGTTGCTGAAGAAACCCGACTGGTTATCCCAGGCGAAGTCGCCGTTGTAGACGTACACGTCGTCATAGTCACGGGCACTGAGCAATTGCGGCAGGCCGGACAGCTTGTGGCTGCCTTCCGGCGTCTGCATCAGGTATTCGAAACCCGGCAGGTTCGGGAAGCAGGCCATGGTGGCGAACATACCCTGGTGGGTATGGGTGCCGTTGGAGAAGAAGCGGTCGAACATCAGGCCTTCCTTCGACAGTTTGTCGAGGTACGGTGTGATGTTGCCCGGTGCACCCAAGGCGCCCACCGAGTGACCGGCCATGCTTTCCATCAGGATCACGACGACGTTCTTGATCGGCAGGGTCTTGTCGGCCGGCGGCGTGTAATCGCGACGCACGGCTGCGGTTTGGGCATCCACCAGTTTGTCGTCCGCCATCACCAGCATGTCACGCACCACTTTCTGCGCTTCAGGCTGTGGCAGGGTGGCCTTCCAGATGTTGTCGCGATCTTCGGACATCCGGCTCTTGGCCGCGGCGACCAACGACAAAGTACCGTTGAGGCCCAACTGGTTGGCGAAGTTCGAATCGGTGGTGTAGACGTCACCCCAACGCATTGGCGGGCCCTGGCGCAAGGTGCCACGAGCGGCGACCACGCAGACCAGCAGGCAGACGACAAACACCGCGATGCGCGAATACCACGGGGCGACCTTACGCGTACCGATACTGCCGCCGCTGAAGGGGCCACGAGGCCGGGTGGCGCGGTCGGCGCCCTTGAATGCCAGGGTCAGGATCAACGTGCCCACGGCCCAGGCCAGCAGGTAGCGAACCACCGGAAAACCGTACCAGAGCATGCTCATCACGGTTTTCGGGTCTTCTTTTACATATTGGAAGACCAAGCCGTTGAGGCGCTGGTGGAACTCGCGGTAGAAGTCCATCTCCATCAGGCCGAGGAACAGGGCGATGCTCGAGGCAATGGTCAGCCAGAACCGGAAGAATCCGCGTGCGGACATCGCCCGGGCGCTGAACAGCGCCAGCAGCAATGGAATGCTGAGGTAGACCACCAGGCGCAGGTCGAAACGCAGACCGTTGGCGAACGCTTCGAGAAAGGTCGAGGCCGGGGTGTCGAGGATCATCTCGCGGTTGTAAACCAGCAGCGCAACGCGCAACAGGCTGAACATGACCATCATGACCAGGGCACACAGCAGCGTGTAGGCCAGATGCGATTTGACGGTCGGTTGCAGCAGGCGACTAGAAGCTCGCTGCTGACTCAGGGCGTCCGGGTTTGCCATGTCGTTTTAGGACCCATTGGAAGTTGAAGTTTCAATAAATACAGCGGCGCCTTGCCCTCTGTTGGCCTGTACTCGGCCCCGGGGCTTGCGCGGTGCGCAAATGTTGCACGATCAAACGCGGCATTGCCATTGATTACTGTCCGGCATGCCTGGCGCGGGCGAATTGTCTTGGAGACGTTGTGAAAATTTCGTGCAACGTATATTCGGATACAAAATAAAGTCTCCCGCTCCGAATGCCCGTTAGTTTGATCGTTCCCACGCTCTGCGTGGGAATGCATCCCGTGACGCTCCGCGTCACCAGTGCGCAGGACTTACGCCTTGCGTCAACAGCGAAATGCGGAGCGTCCCCGGCGGCGTTCCCACGCAGAGCGTGGGAATGATCAGATGTACGCGCAAGCTTTGAGGAAACAGGGGCCCACGGAGCAGGACCGGAGCGAGGGCATGCCGAACCTGGGCGTGGCACCGACCGAAAGGGGCAAGAGCCCTTGGTTACTTGGGACTTTTCCAAGTGACCCGCCGTAAGGGCGGAACCGCCAGCCGCCGTTACCGCAAAAACGGATATGCCCCCGATTAAATAAACCGCCCCACCAAAATAGAAAACGCCCCAAACAAGTCAGGGCGTTTTATCAAAAGAGCAATTATTTCTCAGCGCGTTCTTTCAGGGCTTTCAAGGTATTAAACGGCGCATCCACCACAAACTTGTTGGCAACCATCGACGGAATGCTACCGCCCGGCTCGGTATGCACCTGATAAGTCACTTCAATCTGATCGCCCTTGGGCACAAACTTCCAGAACCCATCAATCTTGGTCACCCGCACAAAGCCTTTTTCTTCAGGAAGGTACGTCGGCACACCTTCAAGTTTGCGAGTCAGACTGCCATCGGCGCCTTCGGTGGTGGTGACATGCAACACCGAGTCACGCGCGGTAACCGGCCAAGGCGTATTGAACTGAGTGTAGGTCCAGCTCTGATTGCCCTCATGCTTAAGCAATTTCTGAGTCTTGCAGTCGTGAATCCAGGCACAAGCGCCAGGCACGTCTTCCTGCAACGCGCGCAGTTTGGCCATGGTGGTCTTCATCAGGGTGACGCCCTGGTAAGCCTTGTAATCGGAGCCAGCCACTTCACTCAAGGAAACCTTGATGCCGTCTTCGTTCTTGGCGACTTTCCAGTCTTCTGCCTGAGCGGCCGTGGAAGCCAGAAAAACCGTTAAACCACACAGCACAGCCATACGTTGCAGCGAACCCATAGTCTTATTCCTTATTGTTGAAAATCCGTTCGTTGAACACATCACGCCGCCGTCATTTCCTCCCACCACCCCAGCAATTTGATCGCTTCGTCACTGCTGCTCCCGCAGACTTCGACGTCGGCTTCGAACGCCGAACACACTGCTGGACGTTCCGGTTTGCCGAAAATGCCGCACAGGTTATCGACAGAGAGTTGTACGCAACGTTCTCCCGCGGGCTTGCCATTAGGCATGCCGGGGATCGGTGAACTGATGGAAGGGGCAATGCAACAGGCGCCACAGCCTTCACGGCATTTCATGACGACGAGCTCCTCGACGGGTGATGTGTTAAATGACGTGGCACAGAGTAACCGCTAAAACGCTTGTTTAAAATTGTCTGGGCCGGGGTTTTTCGCTTTAACGAGCGTGACTGACCAGTCTCCGACAAAGCGTCTGGCCAACAGGTCACGGACGGAAAGAAATTATCGCTTGAACTCGAATTCCAGGGCTGCGCCTTCGACCTCATGACGCTCTTCGTTGCGCAGTTGCAACTGCATTTCGTTGCTGATCAGCCTCCCGTTGAGCTGAAACGGGCCTGCCTTGTCACTGAACATTTGCGGCAATACTGCATCGTGCCGTGGCAACTCTACCGTACCGATCGGTTTCAGCTCCTCGGCCATGTCTTCGGGCAGGCTTAAATCCAGGTCGGCCGAAGGCAGCTTGGTTTTCGCGATCTCACTGGCGGTTTTGGACTTGGATGCAATTGGCGGTCGCTTTGTTGCCTTGGCCGCTTTCTTTTTGACCGGCGCGGCTTTCTTGACCGTTGCCGGTTTTTTCGACGTGGCGCTGGCTGCCGGTTTTTCTTGAACGGAAGCCGCCAATACACCTTCGGCCTGGAAGGTCATCAGCAGGCAGATCGATAGCCATACGGCGGGGAAAATCGGCTTCATGGACCCAACGGGGCAAACGGCAGGAGCCATATGCTCGCCTGTTGTACGCGACATGACAAGCTCGGGCAGGAATATCCTGCCCGCCCCCTCAAAAGCCGCCGACCATTTCCTGACAGAGCTGGGTGGCGAGCATGCCCAGGGTCATCAATGCACGTTCGGCTTCACGGTTCCAGGGTGTGCCGCAGTTCAGCCGAATGCAGTGGTTGAACTGCTCGGTGTTACTGAAAATCAGCCCCGGCGCGATGCTGATGCCCTGCTGCAACGCACGAACGTGCAGCTCTTGCGTGTTGACCCGCCCCGGCAGGCTGACCCACAGAATGAAGCCGCCGGTCGGCCGGGTCATCTGCGTGCCTTCCGGAAAATATTGCTGTACCGCCAGCTGGAATGCGCTGAGGTTCTTGCGGTACTCCTGACGGATGTAGCGCAAATGCCGGTCGTAACCACCATTTTCCAGATAAGCCGCGATGCCCATTTGGGTGACGCTGCAAGCCGAGTGGGTACTGAAGGTCTGCAAACGCTGGATTTCCTGCTGGTACTTGCCGGCAATCATCCAGCCGATCCGCACACCGGGCGACAGAGTTTTGGAGAAGCTGGAGCAATAGATCACCCGATCCAGCCGATCGTAGGCTTTAAGTGATTTGGTGCGCCCCTGCTCGAACATCAGTTCGCCGTAGATATCGTCCTCGACAATCTGGATATCGAAATCCGAGGCCAGGCGCAGCAGTTGTTTCTGCCGCTCTTCGGGCATGGTGCCGCCCAATGGATTGCTCAGACGAGTGGTCAGCACGAGTGCCTTGATCGACCACTGGTTGGCCGCCAGTTGCAAAGCTTCGAGGCTCATGCCGGTGGCCGGATCGCTCGGAATCTCGATGACCTTGAGGCCCAGCAGGTCAGCCAGTTGCAACAAACCGTAATAGGTTGGCGACTCGGCGGCGATCAAATCGCCCGGCCGGGTTAATACGCGCAGAGACATCTGCAAGGCATCAACGCAGCCGTGGGTAATCACCACTTCCGACGGATCGACCACCACGCCGGCATCGCGCATGCGAATCGCCACCTGTCGGCGCAACGGTTCGAAACCCGGGCTGAACATATAGCTGAACGCCCGCGGGCTATGGAAACGGGTAACTTTGGCCAGTTGCTGATGCAGCGCCCGCACCGGCAGGTAATCAACGCTCGGTACCGCCGCGCCCAAGGGAAACACACCCTCGCGGCGGGATTCGACCAGGACTTGTTGGATGATGCTGCTGCGGGTGACCAGACCTGGACGCTCGACCCGGGCGATGTCCGGTGTCGGCGCGGTCAGGGCCGGGGTCTGGTGCACGTAGTAACCGGACTGCGGCCGGGCGCGGATCAGCCCCTGATCCTCGAGGTTGGCGTAAGCCTGCAACACCGTCGCATGGCTGACATTGAGCTGCGAGCTCATCTTGCGCACCGATGGCACGCGCTCCCCCGGTTGATAGACGCCACGGCGGATGTCTTCGGCCAGTTGCTGAGCAATACGTTGGTAGAGCAAGAGATTGGTCATGACGCAGCACTCGATTTCACGGGCATTTTATTCTTGTGTGAAACAATACCGGAACAGTTTAGAAGTGTACTGGGACAGTTGCCACAATAGTCGACCGTACAGTGCAGTGTCAGCAAAAACTGTACTGTTTTTTGGCGTTGATCAGCAGGCGTAAAAAAACCCGGCGCTGACGGGCAGGCCGGGTTGTAGCAGCTGTCGAGTGAAACGAGGCTGCGATCTTTCCAGGCCCATTGAGTGTCAGGGGCAAGATCAAAAGATCACAGATTCCTACCGGGCAGCGCCGAGCTGGCCTTTTTCGTCAGAAAACACAATTTCTACCCGACGGTTCTGTGCACGTCCCCGCTCGGAGGCGTTCACGTCGACCGGATATTCATCACCGTAACCTTCGACCTGAATGCGTTTATCGTCGATACCCAAATCCATCAGCACGTCTGCCACCGATTGCGCACGGTCACGGGACAGCTTGAGATTTTCCTGCTTGCCACCGGTGCTGTCGGCATAACCTTCGATGCGCACTACGCGCTTGGGGTTGAGCTGCAGGAACTGCACGATCTTCAACACCACGCGGTTCGCCGAGTTTTTCAACTCCGCTTCGCCCGTGTCGAACAGCACATCGCCCAACGTCATCACCAGGCCGCGGTCAGTCTGAGTGGTCGCCAGTGCAACAATCTGTTCTTCGAGCCACTTGCCCTGCTGTTGCACGCTAAGCAGTTTGGACTCGCGCAGGGCCAGCTGCAGACGCTGACGCTCCAGTTCAAGCTTCGCCGCACGTTCTTCGTTGAGCACCTGATTGGTGTGTTCGCGCGCGATTTCGCTATAGCGTTCACTCAGGTAAGCGTAATGCAGCACGTCCGATCCGCTGCCCCAATAGCTGGACAGACGATCGGCTCGGGCCAGCGACTCACCGGCGCGAATCACTTCCTTGGGCGCGATTCGCAGCACGTTGGAATCTTCCTTGACCTTCTGGAAGTCGGTACTGGCCTGCTGCAACGCGGCCTCGCTGTGCTGACCGGCACAACCATAGAGGCTGACGCAGCCTGCCAGGATCAAACCGCCCAAGGCTTTGGTCTTGAGGCTCATTGGGCATCTCCCAGTTGCTTGCGCAGGCGAGTGATGCGGGTGTTGAGCACGTTCAACTGTTCCTCGCTCTTGAGGGTCAGAACCCGGGCTTCGGCCAGACGCGCGTCCAGCTCGGCCTGCTCGGCCCGCATGCGCGCGTTCTTGAAGGATTGGTCGTTCATGCTGCCCTTGGCGCGGGTGAACTTGTCTTCGGCCAGTTTCATTTCCGGCACGTCGGCGGCGGTGGCGCCCACGGCCTTGGCCTGCTCTAGTGCCCGTTCGGTCAGGCGCATTTGTTCATTCGGCGCCGGATCGGCTGCACAACCCGCCAGGGCCAGAACGGCCAGGGCAGCGAAAAAAGGTCGGATACTCACTAAAAATCCCTACTGTTTTGGGGTACTGACAGGTGGTTGCTGCGGCTGTGAGAGCTGCGCCTTCCAGCGCTCGATGTTGCGTTGCAGCACGGCTTCCGTCAGTCCGGACGCGGGCAATTCTGTCATCTTTTTGGCCAGCTGTCCGCGCAACCACGGATCGTTGCAGGCGGAGTTGTGGGAAACCGCGAGGAACAGACCGGGTTTGTCGATCGGTTGTGGACGGGCGATCAGGTCATTGGCCAGATTAAGCGTCTGCGCAGCCGTCAGGCCCGAGTAGCGTCCGGCGAGGACAAATTCCACCTCACCCAGCAGCAATTTCTGAAAGGCCTGGGTGAGGTTAGGCGTACGTGCGAGGGTCAATTGCTGCTCGGCGAACACGCCAAATGCCGGTGTCATACGAGACTTTTCCGACAATGCGCCGGGATGACCGTGAAGGTCCTGCGCTTCGTTGTAGACCAGCGTCGAGTCTTTGCGGGTCCAGACCAGGTAATCGTTTTCCAGTAATGGAGGATGAATGTAATCCAGAGTGTCCAGTTCGCTGACCGTCAATGACGCATCCGCCAGCATGTCCATTCGCCCACTGCGCACTTCATCCAGGGCCTGGGAACGTTTGCCGGCGTAAAGCAATTCGACCTTGATCCCCAACTCCCCCGCCACTTGCTGCAACAGATCAGCACTGGCGCCGATCAGATGCTTGGGGTTTTGCGGGTCTTGCCACAGGTACGGCGGCGCGTCCGGGCTGCCAGTCACCACCAGACGCTCGCACTTGCCCGCAGCGACGGACAACGCCGGCAATACCGTCAGCCCCAGCAGCAATGACCAGCCGTAAACGCGGCGCAGATCCATGGCGACACTCTCCCACTCAAATCCGGAACAAAAAAAAAGCCCGACCAAAAGGTCGGGCTCTTTATAAGTCAGGCCGCTGGATTAGACCAGCTTCTCGAACTCAGGGATTGCTTCGAACAGGTCTGCCACCAGGCCGTAATCGGCCACCTGGAAGATCGGCGCTTCTTCGTCCTTGTTGATCGCAACGATCACTTTGGAGTCTTTCATGCCGGCCAGGTGCTGGATCGCGCCGGAGATACCGACGGCGATGTACAGCTGTGGCGCAACGATCTTGCCGGTCTGACCGACCTGCATGTCGTTCGGTACGAAACCTGCGTCGACCGCGGCGCGCGAAGCACCGACGGCAGCGCCCAGCTTGTCGGCCAGGGCGTACAGGTGTTTGAAGTTGTCGCCGTTCTGCATGCCGCGGCCGCCGGAAACGACGATCTTGGCAGCGGTCAGTTCCGGACGATCGGACTTGGCCAATTCTTCGCCGACGAAGCTGGAAATACCCGCATCGTGAGCAGCTGCAACGGCTTCAACCGAAGCCGATCCACCTTCAGCAGCAACCGGGTCGAAACCGGTAGCACGCACGGTGATCACTTTGACCGCAGCGTTCGATTGAACGGTGGCGATGGCGTTACCGGCATAGATCGGGCGCTTGAAAGTGTCAGCGCTTTCGACCGAGATGATCTCGGAGATCTGGTCAACGTCCAGTGCAGCGGCAACGCGCGGCAGGATGTTTTTGCCGTTGGAAGTAGCGGCAGCCAGGATGTGGCTGTAGCTCTTACCCAACTCGGCCACCAGCGGCGCGACGTTTTCCGGCAGCTGATGCGCGTAAGCGGCATTGTCAGCTGACAGGACTTTGCTCACACCAGCGATTTTCGCCGCTGCTTCAGCCACGGCGCCAGCGCCCTGACCTGCAACCAGAACGTGGATGTCACCACCGATTTTAACGGCGGCAGCGACGGTGTTCAGCGTGGCCGGGGCCAACACTTTGTTGTCGTGTTCAGCAATAACCAAGATAGTCATTTAGATTACCTTCGCTTCGTTTTTCAGTTTCTCGACCAGTTCAGCCACCGACTTGACCTTGATACCCGCGCTGCGTGCAGCCGGCGCTTCGACTTTCAGTGTCTTGTTGGTGGAGGCGGTGGAAACGCCCAAAGCGTCCGGAGTCAGCACTTCGAGAGGCTTCTTCTTGGCTTTCATGATGTTTGGCAGGGACGCGTAGCGCGGCTCGTTCAAACGCAGGTCGGTGGTGACGATGGCCGGCAGTTTCAGGGAAACCGTCTGCGCGCCGCCGTCGACTTCACGAGTCACGGCAACGCTGTCGCCGCTGATTTCGACTTTGGACGCGAACGTGCCCTGACCGTAGCCGCTCAGTGCCGCAAGCATCTGGCCGGTCTGGTTGTTGTCGCTGTCGATAGCCTGTTTGCCAAGGATCACCAGCTGAGGCTGTTCCTTGTCGACAACAGCCTTGAGCAGCTTGGCAACGGCCAGGGAAGTCAGGTCTTCAGCGGATTCGACGAGGATGGCGCGGTCGGCACCCAGAGCCAGCGCGGTGCGCAGTTGCTCTTGAGCGGTGGACGGGCCGATGGAGACGACGACGATTTCAGTCGCAACACCTTTCTCTTTCAGGCGTACGGCTTCTTCCACTGCGATTTCGCAGAACGGGTTCATCGACATCTTGACGTTGGCGAGATCGACGCCGGAATTGTCCGCCTTGACGCGAACCTTGACGTTGTAGTCCACAACGCGTTTGACAGCTACAAGAACCTTCATGGATTCCTCGTTACTCTCCGGTGAAAAGAAAGTCGCCTAGGCGAACCTGGCGGTTTGATGCTCATCGGCGCAAGGGCACCTCTAAAAACGCTGGCAAAGCTGTCAAGTGACAAGCGCTCACGATGAAGATGACCGTTCGTCAGTGGTGACTGACGAGTCATTCAATATCGTGGCGTGTAAACTGCGCGCCGGAACCTGCGCTGCGCATCACCTTGTACTGCCATCGCCCTGTCTTTAGAGGTGCTCTTGAAACCAACAGTCAGCCTACGGCGAGCGCAAAACCGACCGTATCTTGACCGGAACGCCTATTCCGGTCAATACGGCAAAATGGCCAGTCATAAGCCGCGTGACTTTGATTTCTCTGGCTTTGAGCCGATTCAAACAAACGTTTGTATTGGACGCTAGGAGTGGTGTAGATATAATGCGCCACCTTAGAGAGAAAGGTGGCTCATCGATTGTCCTCTTCCTGCATTGCGCAGGAATTCATGGATGCGACACCAAACCTCCAATTAGAAAAAAAACTGTTGAGCCTTGAGTAGGAGATAACCTGTGGAACGCGAATACATGGAATTCGACGTCGTCATCGTCGGTGCCGGCCCCGCTGGTCTTTCCGCCGCCTGCCGCTTGAAGCAGAAGGCCGCCGAAGCCGGTAAGGAAATCAGCGTCTGCGTGGTCGAAAAAGGCTCCGAAGTCGGTGCTCACATCCTGTCCGGCGCCGTGTTCGAACCACGCGCCCTGAACGAATTGTTCCCTGACTGGAAAGAACTCGGCGCCCCGCTGAATACGCCAGTCACCCGCGACGACATCTTCGTTCTCAAGAACGCCGACAGCGCGCAGAAGATTCCTGACCTCTTTGTGCCCAAGACCATGCACAACGAAGGCAACTACATCATCTCCCTGGGCAACCTGTGCCGCTGGCTGGCCCAACAGGCCGAGAACCTGGGCGTGGAAATCTACCCAGGCTTCGCCGCCCAGGAAGCACTGTTCGACGAGAACGGCGTGGTTCGCGGGATTATCACCGGCGATCTGGGCGTTGACCGCGAAGGCAACCCGAAGGAAGGCCTGTATACCCCGGGCATGGAACTGCGTGGCAAGTACACGCTGTTTGCCGAAGGTTGCCGCGGCCATATCGGCAAGCAACTGATCAAGCGCTTCAATCTCGACAGCGAAGCCGACGCCCAGCATTACGGCATCGGCCTGAAAGAAATCTGGGAAATCGACCCGGCCAAGCATCAACCAGGTCTGGTGGTGCACACCGCCGGTTGGCCGCTGGACATCATGGGCACCGAGAACACCGGTGGCTCGTTCCTCTATCACCTGGAAAACAACCAGGTTGTAGTCGGCCTGATCGTCGATCTTTCCTACAGCAACACCTTCCTGTCGCCGTTCGACGAGTTCCAGCGCCTCAAACATCACCCGGTGCTCAAGCAGTACCTGGAAGGCGGCAAGCGCATCAGCTACGGCGCTCGCGCCATCTGCAAAGGCGGCCTGAACTCGCTGCCGAAAATGGTCTTCAAGGGCGGCGCGCTGATTGGTTGCGACCTCGGCACCCTGAACTTCGCCAAGATCAAAGGCAGCCACACCGCGATGAAGTCCGGCATGCTCGCCGCTGAATCCGTGGCCGAAGCGCTGTTTGCTGAAAAAGACGGCACCGAAGAGCTGACCACCTACGTCGACGCGTTCAAGAAGAGCTGGCTCTACGACGAACTGTTCGCCAGCCGCAACTTCGGCCCGGCGATCCACAAGTTCGGCGCCATCGTCGGCGGCGGTTTCAACTGGCTCGACCAGAACATCTTTGGCGGCAAACTGCCGTTCACCTTGCACGACACCAAGCCGGATTACGCTTGCCTCAAGCTGGCGGCCGACTGCAAGAAGATCGACTACCCGAAACCGGACGGCAAGATCAGCTTCGACAAACTCAGTTCGGTGTTCATCTCGGGTACCAACCATGAAGAAGAGCAGCCGTGCCACCTGAAGCTGACCGATCCGAGCATCCCGATCGCCAAGAATCTGCCGCTGTACGATGAGCCTGCCCAGCGTTACTGCCCGGCCGGCGTGTACGAAGTGGTGACCAAGGAAGACGGCGAGAAGCGCTTCCAGATCAACGCCCAGAACTGTGTTCACTGCAAGACCTGCGACATCAAGGACCCTGCACAGAACATCACCTGGGTCGCACCGGAAGGCTCTGGCGGCCCGACTTACCCGAACATGTAAGTCGAATCGCTGAACATCAAGGCTCCCGAAATGGGGGCCTTTTTGTTGTCCGCCATTTACCCCACACCACAATCCCCCTGTAGGAGTGAGCCTGCTCGCGATTGCGGTGAGTCATCCAAAGAAGATGTCGACTGACCCACAGCAATCGCGAGCAGGCTCACTCCTACAAGGGGGATCATCGCCAACTTAAGCGGCGCGTTCGTCACCGGGATTACGCTCGAAGTAGCGCTTGTACTCGCGACTGAACTGCGACGTACTTTGATACCCGACCCGATGCGCCACCTGCGCCACACCCAGCCCCTCGGATAGCAACAACTGCTGCGCCTTGAGCAAACGTAAACGCTTCAAGTACTGCACCGGCGACAACAATGTGCTGCGTTTGAAATGCTCGTGAAAGGTCGACGCACTCATGTTCGCGCAACTGGCCAGGGTTTCGACGTTCAGCGGTTCGGTGTAATGCGCATGCAGATGGCTGAGCGACGCCGCGATCCGGGCGAACTGCCCCTGCTGCTCGACCAGCGCCCGCAGCACATCGGCTTGCGGCCCGCGCAAGGCGACGAACAACAACTCGCGCAATCGCGCCTGCCCCATGACCTGGCATTCCAGCGGATCGTGCAGGCAACGCAGCAGTCGTTCAACACAACCACGCATCGCATCGTCGAGTACCGCCGAGGTCATGGACGCTGGCGTTTGCGCCGCAATGCTACGCCCCGGCGCCAGCCCCATGGCCAAGACCAACTCACCGAGCAACACCCGGTCAATGGCAATGGAAACCCCTAGCATCGGTCCATCTGGCGCCGAAAACGTTTCGCACTCAAAAGGTACCGGCAATGCCTGAATCAAATAATGCCCGGCGCCGTACTCCAGCGTACGCGGCCCCAGATACGCCAGTTTGCTGCCCTGGGCGATGATGACCAGACTCGGTTCGTAAATCTGCGGGCCGCGAGCCACATCACAACTGGCGCGTAAAACCTGCACACCCGGCAACGCCGTGGGCGCGAAACCGTCGCGATTGGTCAAAGGCTGAATCAGCGAAACCAGCGTGGCATTGGCATCCAGATGACGGGTCAACAACATGAGAGCTCTTCACAAAAAAGTCGCGAAAACAGGGATGAAAGCATCATCGCAGGTCTGATGGCCAATGCGACCCGTCGAAGGCTGATGCCGGAGGATTAGGCATGACACCCGGAGGATTCGCCATGGCCGGTGGCCGGTGCGGCGCCCAAAATGCGCCACCTCACCCGTCACAGCTTTTGCGAGGTTCACCATGTACACCGCCATCGGATACGCCGCCCAGTCGGCCACCACTCCCCTCGCCCCCGTAAAATTCGAGCGCCGCAGCCCGCGGGCCGACGACGTTGCGATCGACATTCTCTACTGCGGCGTCTGCCATTCCGACATCCATCAGGCACGCAACGAGTGGGGCATTGCCGTTTATCCACTGATGCCCGGCCACGAGATCGTAGGCAAAGTTACCGCCGTCGGTGCGAACGTGACCCAACATAAAGTCGGCGATCTGGTTGGCGTCGGCTGCATGGTTGATTCCTGCCGCAGCTGCGAAGCCTGCCAGTCGAACCTCGAGCAATACTGTCTCGAAGGTCCGACCATGACCTATGCCACCCCGGACCGCGTCGATGGCAGCAACACCATGGGCGGCTATTCCGACAGCATCGTGGTCAGCGAACATTTCGTCGTGCGCATCCCGGAAAAACTCGACCCGGCCAGCGCTGCGCCGATCCTGTGTGCCGGCATCACCACCTATTCGCCGCTCAAGCACTACGGCGTGAAGGCGGGCGACAAGGTCGGGATTCTCGGCATGGGCGGCCTCGGCCACATGGGCATCAAGTTCGCCAAGGCGATGGGCGCCGAAGTCACGCTGTTCACCCGCTCGGTGAGCAAGGCTGAGGAAGGTCGTCGCCAGGGTGCGGACCACGTGATCGTGTCCACCGATGCCGAACAGATGAAAGCCGCCGCAGGACATTTCGACTTCCTGCTGGACACCATTCCGGTGCAGCACGACCTCAATCCCTACCTCGATACGTTGCGTTTCGACGGCGTGCACATTCTGGTGGGCTTGATCGAGCCGGTCGATCCACCGGTCCACGCCGGCAAACTGGTGATGAGCCGTCGCGTATTGGCCGGCTCCCTGATCGGCGGCATCGCCGAAACCCAGGAAGTGCTGGATTTCTGCGCCGAACACGGCATTACCTGCGACATCGAAATGCTCGACATCCGCCAAATCAACGAGGCTTACACCCGCATGATTGCCGGTGACGTGAAGTACCGCTTCGTGATCGACATGGCGACACTGAAGATTTAAACCTTCAAGCCAAGCTCCGCCGACAGCCGAGCCGTGACCCCTTTGATCAGGGGAATCAGCTCGGCCATTTTTTCCAGCGGCATATAAGGCACGGTGCTGGCGATGCTGATGCCGGCAACGATGCGCTTGCTGGCATCACGAATCGGCGCCGCCACACAGCGGATCGACGGTTCGTTATCTTCCAGATCGAAGGCGTAACCGCCCGCCACATACTCGACCATGCGCTGCTGAAACTGCTCCCAGGATTGCTCCGGGTGCTGCGGCCAGAACTGATTTTTCCCTCCCACCGGCAAGCTGATTTCGTACAGCCGTTGCCATTCTTCCTGCGTGTCGTCGAGCATCAGCGCCTTGCCGATCCCGGTGCGCGCCAACGGCATGCGATGGCCGACCCGCGAACGCATTTCCGGGCCATTGCGCCCCGGATTCTTATGCAGGTACAGCACTTCGTCGCCTTCACGAATCGCCAGGTGAATGGTGTCGCCGGTCAACGCTGACAACTCATCCAGATACGGCCCGGCCAATGTGACCAGCGGCAATTCTTCACGCGCCTGGAAGCCCAGCTCGATCAACTTTGGTCCCAACAGATAACCAACTTGCGGCACCACGCGCAGATATCGCTCGTCCACCAGGCAGCTGGCCAGTCGATGAGTGGTGCTGCGCGTGGTGCCGATCAGCCGGGCGATCTCCTTGAGATCGCGGGCACCGCTGGCCACGGCCTGAACCACACCCAAACCACGAAGCAGTGTCTGGGTGCCGGTCGGGGCGGCGTCCTTGGCGATTTTTGGGGCGTCTTCCTGCATATCCAGCCTTTACCGTTGAGCGAGTGAACGGGCGGCATTATGGTCGCCCGCATGCCGCCACTACAACTTGATACGCTCGACTTTGCCGACCAGCAAGATGTAGGAAAGCGCGCCAATCAATGCCAGAACCGAGATATAGGTGATCGCCGGAGCGAACGAATCACCGGTAGCCAGGAAACCGATGACGATCGGCGTGGTAATCGCCGACAGGTTGCCGATGAAATTGAACACCCCACCGGTCAACCCGAGTAAGCGCGCCGGGGCCAACGTTGACACCAGCGACCAGGTGATCGAAGCCAACCCGTTACCGAAGAACGCCAACGCGAGGAAGGCAATCACCAGCGGTGTCGACTCAACGAAGTTGGCGCCGATGATCGAAGTGGAAATCAGCAGGCCGCCAATGATCGGCAACTTGCGGGCGAAACCCACGGTATAGCCGCGACGGATCAGCCAGTCGGAGAAGAACCCCGAACAGAGCACTCCGACGAAAGCGGCGAGAAACGGCAGCGACGCCAACAGGCCGGACTTGATGAAGTCCATGCCGCGATATTTCACCAGGTAGGTCGGGAACCACGTCAGAAAAAACCACAACGTCGAGTTGAGGCAGAACTGGCCGAGGTAGATGCCCCAGAGCTTGCGCTTGGTCAGCACGATGCCGAGGTCGATCCAGCTGAATTTGGCTTTGACTTTGGCTTGTTCAGCCTGGATATCCACCAGCCCGCCGCCCTCGCGGATCAGCTCGATTTCGGCGTCATTGGCCCCTTTGAAATCCCGCGGCTCGCGATACACCGCGTACCAGATCACTGCCCAGAGAATGCCCACCGCACCGGTGCTGACGAATACCATGTGCCAGCCATATTGATGCTGCAACCAGGCTAATACCGGCGTCAGGAATGCCAGGCCGACGAACTGCCCGGAGGTATAGAAACCAATAGCCGTGGCGCGTTCGCGCTCGGGGAACCAGGTAGTGACCACGCGGCTGTTGATCGGGTACGCCGGCGCTTCCAGTGCACCGACTGCCATGCGCAACACGAACAGTGCGATGAAGCTGCCGGCGAAGCCGAGCATCACTGTGGCGATCGACCACAGCAGCAATGCGACGCTGTAAAGAATCCGTGGTGGAACCCGATCCACCAGCCAGCCGCCGGGGATTTGCATGGCGGCGTAGGTCCAGCCGAATGCCGAGAAGATCAGCCCGACGTGGATCGGATCGATGCCCAGTTCGCTGGTGAGTGCCGGGGCGGCGATGGACAGGTTGCTGCGGTCCAGGTAGTTGATCACCACGGTGATGAACAGCAGCACCATGATGAAAAAACGCTTGCGACTGGGCGTCACCAACGACGCCTGCCCGGTGAGGGTTTGCGGTTGCATGAGGAATGCCTCTTCTTATGTTTATTGAGGTCGATGAAAAGCTTGGATGTGATCGTTCCCCCGCTCTGCGTGGAAATGCCTCACCGGACGCTCTGCGTCCGCTCTTGGGACGCGGAGCGTCCCTGGCTGCATTCCCACGCGGAGCGTGGGAACGATCATCGAGAGGGCATCACCACTCGGCAAAACTGCCATCGGCATGGCGCCAGATCGGGTTGCGCCAGCGGTGGCCGACGGCCGCACGTTCGATGACGTATTCCTCGTTGATCTCGATCCCCAGGCCCGGGCCATTGGGGATTTTCACGAAGCCTTTGTCGTAGTCGAACACCCGCGGATCCTTGACGTAATCCAACAGGTCATTGCTCTCGTTGTAATGAATGCCCAGGCTCTGTTCCTGGATGAACGCGTTGTAGCAAACCGCATCCAGCTGCAAACACGCCGCCAGTGCAATCGGGCCCAACGGGCAATGCAGCGCCAGCGCCACGTCGTAGGCTTCGGCCATGTTGGCGATCTTGCGGGTTTCGGTGATGCCGCCGGCATGAGACGCATCCGGTTGAATGATGTCGACA
Source organism: Pseudomonas frederiksbergensis (assembly GCF_900105495.1). Classification (NCBI taxonomy): domain Bacteria; kingdom Pseudomonadati; phylum Pseudomonadota; class Gammaproteobacteria; order Pseudomonadales; family Pseudomonadaceae; genus Pseudomonas; species Pseudomonas frederiksbergensis. The sequence continues at coordinate 5,560,143 of NZ_FNTF01000002.1, forward strand.
TAACCTTCGCTGAGCACACGCTTGAAATCCCAGCGCGAGAACAGCCGCTCGCCGAGGGCAATCGGGGTGCTGGTCAGCGGCGCCAATTCTTTCAGCGCTTCGTAGTTTTCGCTGAGCACCGGCTCTTCGATAAACATCAGTTTGTACGGGTCGAGTTCCTTCATCAGCACCTTGGCCATGGGCTTGTGCACCCGGCCATGGAAGTCGACGCCGATGCCGACGTTCGGGCCCACCGCATCGCGCACGGCGGCGACGTTGGCCAGGGCCAGGTCGACTTTCTCGAAGGAATCGAGGAATTGCAGTTCTTCGGTGCCGTTCATTTTCACCGCAGTGAAACCACGTTCGACGGCTTCTTTCGCCGCACGAGCGGTGTCCGCCGGGCGGTCGCCGCCGATCCACGAATAGACGCGAATCTTGTCCCGCACCTGACCGCCCAACAGATCACTGACCGACACACCCAGAGCCTTGCCCTTGATGTCCCACAACGCCTGATCGATACCGGCCAGCGCACTCATGTGGATCGCGCCGCCCCGGTAGAAGCCGCCGCGGTAGAGTACGGTCCAGATGTCTTCGATGTTGCGTGGGTCTTTGCCGATCAGGTAGTCAGACAATTCTTCAACGGCGGCGGCGACGGTGTGAGCGCGGCCTTCGACTACGGGTTCACCCCAGCCGGTTACGCCCTCGTCGGTTTCGACCTTGAGGAAGCACCAACGCGGCGGAACGATAAAGGTGGTGAGTTTGGTGATTTTCATCTATTGCCTCTCTTATTAGATGCAGCGCTCGCAGCGCCAAAAAGTCTTAGCGAAGGGCTTTCCAGGCAGCCACGTAGGCCTTGGCATTTACCGCCACTTCCTCTGGCGTCATGCCCGGTTTGAACAACCCGGAACCGAGGCCGAAACCTTTGACGCCAGCCTCGATAAACACTTGCATGTTGTCCGGCGTGATCCCGCCGACCGGCACCAGCGCCGTCCCTGCCGGCAATACCGCCAGCCAGGCTTTCACAACGGCGGGGCCCATTTGTTCGGCCGGGAACATCTTCAGCACATCCGCCCCTTCGGCCAATGCAGCAAAGGCTTCGGTCGGCGTCGCCACGCCCGGCGACAGGAACAACCCCGCCGCTTTCGCTGCGCGCAACACCTTGGCATCGCTGTGCGGCATGACGATCACCTGACCGCCCGCGGCTTTCACTTGCTCGACCTGCTCCGGCGTCAACACTGTGCCGGCACCGATCAGGCAATCGGCGGGCAAGGTACTGCGCAGGATGCGGATACTTTCGTACGGCTCAGGGGAATTAAGCGGCACTTCGATGACGCGAAATCCGGCGGCGTAAAGGACTTCGCCGATGGCTGCCGCTTCTTGCGGGCGCAGGCCACGCAAAATCGCGATCAGACCGTTTTGCGCCAATGCTTGCTTGAGCATGTCAGACCTCCAGTCAGGTTTAACGGGATGGGTTGGGTGTGATCAGTCCGGCGGCAACCGCCAACTGCCACAAGCCGCGTTCGGTGGCTTGCTCGGCCAGGGTCACCCGGGTAAAACCACAGGCCTCGAGCGCCCGGCTGTAGCGGGCACAGAGTTGGGCATTACCGATGAGGACGATCGAAGGCAGATGAACGCTGTTGCGTCGGCGGCGCTGAACCGTCGCCAACGCTGACAATTCATGGCCGATCAACAGGCCGGACAAGTAATCCGGTTGGGCGGTGGCGCTGAGTTCGCCAGTCAACCCAAGGCTGCGGGCACTGAACAATGTCGACAACGGCCCGATCTCGCCATCCGCCGACAGCGCCACCTGCACACCACGATCAAAGGCTTGCCCATCGAAGGACGCGCCCTTTTGCTGGGTGCGCCCCAAAATGCTGTGTTCGCTGAGCACGGCGAAGACTTCGCCGGTCATGAAGGTATCGAAATGCACGATGCAGCCGTCGGCCACTTCCACCCATTTCGAATGACTGCCCGGCAGGCCGATCAACAGATCACTACCCGCCTCGGCCGGTAGATTGTGCAGCACGCCAAGCACCTGGGTTTCTTCGCCGCGCATCACGTTGGGCAAACGCGAACGCTGAATCACGCCCGGCACGATGTGCACATCGACACCGCGAAGACTGCGAACCGTTTGTAGGGAGATTCCGAGATTGGCGACGTTCGCCGGCGTATCGCAGTAAGCCGCTTCACGCCAGCCTTGTGCGCTGCCGACCATGCCGCAAGCGATCACCGGCAAATCGGGCTGCGCGTCGAGCCAGTCACCGCAAGCCTCATCGAAGGCCAGTTCAAAACCGTCGGCACATTCCCGACCCGCGATCATTCGCGGCGTCCTGGGCAGCTGCATGATCCCCGAAGACAGCGAACGCTGTTCGAGCACCTGGCCACCCGCGGCGAGTTTGTAAGCACGTAATGAGGTTGTCCCCCAATCGAGCGCGATCAATTGCGCCAGCATCGCTTCACCTGTTTTGTTTATTGGCAGTGAGTGAGCTGGACTATAAACCCGGACGCGCTTAAATCTCAATATATAAATATAGGTCCCATATATTGAGATGAGATCAAAAAAAGATCGCCGCCTTCGGCAGCTCCTACAAATAGGTGTAGGAGTTGCCGAAGGCGGCGATCTTTAAAGGATGTTGCGTACGATCAATTGCCCTCGGCAAACTCCCGCAACACCGCCCCATCCATCCGATACCGAACCCACTCTTCCTGCGGCTGCGCACCCAAGGATTTGTAGAACTCGATCGCCGGTTTATTCCAGTCCAGCACGCTCCACTCGAACCGACCGCAATCATTGGCGCAGGCGATTTTCGCCAGGTGACGCAGCAAGGTTTTACCGGCGCCGCCGCCACGCTGATCAGGGGTGATGTAGAGGTCTTCGAGGTAAAGGCAGTTGCTGCCGAGCCACGTGGAATAGCTGAAGAAGAACACCGCGAAGCCAATCGGCAAGCCGTCGCGCAGGCAAATCAGGCCATGGGCGGTGGCGCCTTCGCTGAACAGGCTGCGCTCGATGTCGGCGACGCTGGCGATGACTTCGTGGCGGGCACGTTCGTAGTCGGCCAGTTCGGTGATGAACCCGAGGATTTGCGGTGCATCGCTCGGGGTCGCCGGGCGGATCTCGATCGTCATGGACGTGCCTTCGTCAAAAGTTGAAAACGCCATACTAAGTCCGCGAGCGGCGCTCGTCACACTGGAAATTCAAAGCTGATCCAAGGAGCATGTGTAGCAGCTGGCGAAGCCTGCGTTCGGCTGCGTAGCAGTCGTGAAACCTGAACACGCAGTTTTCCTGTAACACCGCATCGTCTGATTTCACGACTGCTACGCAGCCGAACGCAGGCTTCGCCAGCTGCTACAGGGTTATGTCGCTGCTTAACAGGATGTTTATGAACACTGATGCTTTCGCGCCACTGCAACTTCTCGCTGCACAACTGCTGCCCCACGCGCTGGAGCCGTCGGAAGATGGTGCCCATGATCTTTCGCACTTGCAGCGGGTCTGGCACAACGTGCGTACGCTTCACGCTGAAGAAGGTGGCGATCTTGAGGTGCTGCTCGCGGCCGTGCTTTTGCATGATTGCGTGGCGGTAGAGAAGAATTCGCCGCTGCGTTCTCAGGCGTCCCGGCTGGCCGCCAAAAAGGCATCGAAATGGTTGGCGGACATGGCCTGGCCTGGCGCAAAAATCAGCGCAGTTGCCCATGCCATCGAAGCGCACAGTTTTTCCGCCAACATCGCGCCAACCACGCTCGAAGCGAAAATCATCCAGGACGCCGACCGCCTCGATTCCCTCGGCATGCTCGGCGTGGCGCGGACCTTTTACATCGCCGGACGTATGGGTAGCGCTTTGTACGACCCAGAGGATCCCGAGGCGAAGGACCGGGAATACGATGACAAACGTTTTTGCCTCGACCATTTCCAGACCAAACTGCTGCACCTGGCGGATGGGTTCCAGACGACCACCGGCCAAACTCTGGCGCGGATTCGTCATGAGCGGTTGAAGGGGTTCATGGTGTTGTTCAAGGAAGAAATCGGCGTCTGCTGAAGGCCTTACTCCGGCCAACACTAACCCTGAAATCAATAACCTCAGACCTAACATCGACGCCTTGCGTGATAGATAGATGAAGCTCTCTTCTATCGGGTCAAGGAACCGCGTCATGCCTAGCGCAACACCCCAAGTCTCAAGCAGGTTGTTCGGCCTGTTTTGCCTGGCCAGCTATTTGCTGTCGCTGTCCTATGGCTCGACCTTTTTGCTGTCGCTGTTGATCGGTGCCCGCGGCGGTAACGAGCACGATGCCGGCAGTGTGATTTCGGCGGCGATGCTCAGTACGTTTGCAGCGGTGATCGTCTCCGGCCACTTGTCCGATTTGCTCGGCGCGGCGCGCTCGATTGCGCTGTTCGGCATTCTGCTGGTGGCCGCCAGCCTGGGCTTTGCCCTGGCGCCAGGCTTCGGCAATCTGCTGTTGTTTTTCGGGCTATTGCTGGGGCTGGGTTGGGGCGTGTTCTACACCCTCGGGCCGATCATCGTGGCGAGTCTGGTAACGCCTGCCCAACGCGCGAAATACTTTGCGCTGTTGTCGGGCAGCATGATGACCGGGATCGGCAGCGGCCCCTTGTTAGGCCGCGCCGCCAGTGCCCTCGGGTATCCGGTGACCGCGGCGTTTTACCTCGCGGCACTGGCCAGCCTGATCGGCGTATTACTGTTCTGGCGGTTGGATTCGCAGCTGAAAAAAGCGCCGGCCCACTCGGCAGCGGTGTCGCGAATTTCCTGGCGGGCAGCGGCGCAAGTGCTGTCGTCCAAAGCGGTATTCCCGATCATCATGGTCGGGCTTGGCGGTTGCGTTTTCGGCGGTCTGTCGAGTTTTCAAACCAGCTACGCTGCCGCGCGTTCACTCGACTATTCACTGTTCTTCCTCGGTTTCATGGGCGCTGCGATCAGCAGCCGCATGCTGATCGGCGGTTTCGTGGTCAAGCGCGACCCGTTCCGGGCGTCCTGCCTGCTGTCGGGCTTGATGATGGGTTCGATCCTGATGTTCGGGTTTGTCGTCGACGACGGATTCAGCTACGTGCTGGCGGCGGTGATGCTCGGGGTCGGTTACGGGCTGACCTATTCGGTGATCAACGGCCTGGCGGCCAACGAGACGCCGAACGGCACCACCGCGCAATCCTTGCTGCTGTTCAGCCTGTCCTACTTTATCGGCGTGTTTGGCTTTCCGTTGCTGGCCGGGAAAATCATCGTGGAACAGGGGATGGCGACGCTGTTGCTCACGGTGTTGGCGGTTGCTGTACTGAATTGGCTGATCAGCGTCGGCCGGCTGGCCTGGCGCCGAGCCGTTACCCGCAAAGTGTTGCAGCAGGCCTAGACCGTTCGTCGTTCATCAGGCACCAATCCAAATCGGGGGCGGACCAACTCAGGTAAGGACTCTATTAAATGGACCTATCCACACCCATCAAGAGGTAACCATGAACGTTGATAAAAACCTTGAGAAAGAAGTCCTGACCCGTCTGCTGCATGCCCATCCAAACGGTTTGGGCAAGGAGGTCCTGGACAATTACCGGGGGGAGAGAGTCGTGGCCAGCACCCTCGCCACGCTGCAGGATCGTGGATTGATCCAGCATGGTCATGTGATCTGCAACGAAGAGGGTGAGCATTCTTTGAATCTACCGATCAAGCTTAGTGCCGCAGGGGTTGAAGTGGCCCGCAAGCTGGACGTTTAGCAAGACGAATCAGATCGCAGTCGTGCGCGGCTGCGACCGTTTGACAGACTCTACAAGCAGCAGGAGAAATCCCATGCCTCGTGGAAGCAAAGACAAATACACCGCCGAGCAGAAACGCAAGGCCGAACACATCGAAGAAAGCTACGAGAACAAAGGTGTCTCGAAAGAAGAAGCCGAAGCCCGGGCCTGGGCGACCGTCAACAAGCAGTCGGGTGGCGGTGAGCGCAAAGGTGGGTCCGGACGCAAGAAACTGGCGAGTGCCAAGGCCGAAGATCGCCAGGAATCAGCTCGTCGTGCGGTGGCCAGCCGTGAGGGTCATTCGCGTAACAGCAAGGCTTCGCGCGAAACCCAGACCGTCGACAGCTTGATGAAAGAAGCCCGGGCGAAGAAGATTCCGGGACGGTCGAGCATGCGCAAGCAGGAGTTGATCGAGGCGTTGCGCAAGGCTGGGTAAGGTCGGGATTTGTGTTGAATTGGATGCCGCCTTCGCGAGCAAGCCCGCTCCCACATTGGTTTTGTGTACGACACAGATCCAATGTGGGAGCGGGCTTGCTCGCGAAGGCGATAGATCAGGCGCCAAAGGTCTTGCGGATTAAATAGTCCACCTCAGCCGTCCCCGGCGAAGTCGCCGGCCCCCAGCGAGTCACCGCCAACGCAGCCGCCGCATTCGCCCGCCGTGCCGCCTCACTCGCCGACAATCCTTGCGCCAACCCAGCCACAAACACCCCGGCATGCGCATCCCCCGCGCCATTGCTGTCCACCGCCTCGACCTTGAATCCCGGCACGTGCTGGCAGTCTCCACGCTGGCTGATCCAGCACCCCTGCGGGCCGTCACGCACCACTATCAACACGTTGGCCGGCAGATGATCGGCCAACCGGTTCAAGGCTTCGGCAATGTCCGCCGCACCGGTAAACTTCAGCGCTTCGACACTGTTGCTGGTCCACAGATCGATGCGCGCCAGCAAGGCTTGCATCAACGGCTCATCCGGCGAATCCACCAGCGGACCCGGATCGAACACCACGTTGATTCCTCGCGGCAAATCCAGCACCCAATCCACCAGCGCCTGGGCTTTGCCGCCATGCAGCAGGCTGTAACCGCTGACGTAGACATAGTCACCCGCCTCGGCTGGCACGCTGGCCAGATCCTCGGCCGTCAGCTCACCTTCGGCACCGATATAGGAAATGAAACTGCGCTCGGCCGACGCTTCGGTCAGCGCGACGCACAATCCCGTATCCCGTTCGGCACGGTGAATGATGCCAATCCGTATGCCTTCAGCCTTCATCGCTTCACGGGCAAGATCACCGAAACGCCCGGTGCCGTGGCGGCCGAGGTAAACCACCGGCAAACCATTGCGCTGGGCGGCAGCCATCACATTGAATCCGCCGCCAGCCTCGAAACTGGCGGAGTGCGCCAGCACGTCGCCGCCCGAATGCGGCAGTTTATCCACGGCCATGACCAGGTCGATCATGACCTGGCCGGTGTGCAGCAATCTAGGCATGAGCGTTCTCAACCAACGCGGCGCGGCGATCCTTGGCGCCGCCGAGTACACAGTAAATACCACCGGCCACCAGGAACGTCACGATCCAGCCGAGGCCGTTATGACCCAGCCAGGAGTCGGACAGGAAGCCGCGGAACCACACGGTTTGTTCGGTCGTGCCTATGGTGGTGAAACTGAAGCCCAGCACGATTGCCAGCGCCCACGCACCAAAGGCGCGCCACTCGACACCGCCGCTGTACCAGTAAGCGCTGCTCGGGCTGACGTCCAGCAGGTCTTTGGGGCTGTAGTAATGACGATGGATCAGGTCAACGACGAAGATCCCGACCCACGCGGTGATCGGCACCGCCAGCAGTGAAATGAAAGTAATGAACGGGCCGTAGAAACTGTCGGCGATCAGCATGAAATAGATTGAACCGGCAAAAATCGCAACGATATCGACGACCACCGCGTAAACACGTTTGACCTTCAGGCCAAGGGTCAGCGTGGTCAAACCGGCCGAGTACACCGACAGGTTGTTCGACAGCAGCAACCCGCCGAACGCGGTGATCAGGTACGGCACGGCCATCCAGGTCGGCAGCATGTCGCGGATCGCGATGATCGGGTCGGTGGCCGAGGCCAGGTCATTGTTGCCCACTGACAGCAGGCCGCCGAGGGTGATCAGCAGCACCAGCGGAATCCCCGCACCAAACGCTGCCGACGCCACCAGGCGCACGGCTTTGACGCTGCGGTGCTGGTAGCGCGACATGTCGGCACCAGCGTTGGCCCAACCGATCCCGGTGCCGGCGGCCATGGTGCCGATGCCGATGATCATTGCGCTCAACGGTGCCGGCGTGGCGTTGAACACCGCGCTCCAGTCGATGGTGGCGCAGAGAAAGCCGCCGACCAGAATGTTCAGCGCACCGAACACGTAGGTTGCCCACTTCTGGATCACCAGCAAGGTGGCGTGACCGAGACCCGACACCGAGAGGGTCAGCAGCACGAAAATCGCAATGAAGATCAACGTCAGCACGGGTGCGCTTTTGGCTTCCACCGGCGAGCCGAACAGGATCGAGCACAGCGACAGCAACACGAACGCGGCGGTGGTGGTGTTGACGGTTTCCCAGCCCAGACGCGACATCAGCGAGACCAGGGTCGGGCCGATGTTGCCGCGTACACCGAAAATCGCTCGCGACAACGTCAGGCTCGGGGCGCGACCACGGCGACCGGCAATGGAGATGATCCCGACCACCGCGAAGGAACCGGCGGCGCCGAGGATCGCGACGATGATCGCCTGCCAGATCGCCAAGCCGCGAAAGGCTACAAGGGTTGCGCCCAGCGGCAGGCCGAGGATGGAGATGTTGGCCGCAAACCAGACCCAGAACAGCTGCAACGGATGACCGTTGCACTCCGCTTCCGGCACCGGCTCGATGCCTCGGGTTTCCAATTGCCCGGCACTTTGCCCGGTGTTCGATGAACTCATGTGAAATGCTCCTGTTGCCTTTGTTGTGGTTGTGGGCAATTGCGGAAGACGACATAACATTTCGGCGGTCCTGGCCGTGTTTGTGCTTTCCGTTGCGGGTTATCAAATCAAGCAGGCGGCGCGCTCATCGCGAGCAGGCTCACTCCCACAGGTACGGCGTGTACCTCAAGGTTTGCACTATCCCTGTGGGAGCGAGCCTGCTCGCGATGGCGCCAGTGCTGTCAACGCAAGGCCAAGAGCCCCTGCACCAACGGTTCCAGCTCCAAGTCATTGACAGCTTTGACCTTGTCGATCATCGCCGCCGGCCAACTCTCAAGACCCAGGCAGGCCCCAAGCATGGCGCCGAGAATCGCCGCGATGGTGTCCGTGTCGCCGCCCAGGCTCGCGGCCATGCACAGCGCTTCGAACGCATTCATTTCACCAATGGCCACTTGCTGGGCCAGGGCAAACGAGACCACCACCGACTCCTGTGAAGCCACAGATGTACCGATCACGTCGTACATCAAATCCGCCAGCAGTGCCTTGTCGCTGTCGACACTGATGGTCCGCGCCCAACTGATGCGCGAAGCGATGCGTCCGCCCGCCACCCAGTTACCGTGGCCTTCAGCTTGCAGAGCGATTTGCTGGCCGAGGTTCAATGCTTCGCCCAGGTCCATGCCGTTGATACCGGCCGAGACCACCGCCGCTACTGCCGCCGCGCTGGAAATGCCCAGCGTGGTGTTGTGGGTGACCTGGCAAGCCTGCACGACAGCGTTGATGAATTGCTCAGGCTTGGCGACATCCGCCGCAATCCCCACCGGCGTGATGCGCATCGCCGCGCCATTGGTGGTGCCGTAGCGCCCCGCTTCTTCCGGCGAGTGGCCGGCGAGGATCATCTCGATGGCACGTTTGGTCGAAGGGCCGAGCAAGTCTTGCGAGCCCTTGGCCTGCATCGCCGCTTCCCATTCGATCAGCCGTTGGGCGAGCAGCGCCGGTTCGATCCGGCCCTCTCCCTCAACCAGCAGTTGGCCAACCAGAATCGCCTGTTCGGTGTCATCGGTGATCGAGCCTTTGAGCATGTTGGCGGCGATCGGTTGATCGGGGCCTGCGTCTTCCAGGCCAGTGATTTCGCCGAAGCGCACCTTGATCTCGGCACGGCTCAGGGATTGGGTCGGCATGCCCAGCGCATCGCCCAGCGCCAGTCCGTAGAACGCGCCCAATGCACGATTGAGCGCGGTCACTTTGACTCTCCAAACTGCAGGTGCAAGCGAAAATGCACCGGGTCGAGCAAGCTTTCGACCTGTTCCATGAAGCGGTTTTTCCGGTCGTAGGTGGTGCGCAACGCCTTGAGGAACACCGTGCCCTCCGGACGACCGAGCAGTTCGGCGTCTTCGGCGTTCAAGGGTTCGGCGCCGATCCATTGATCTCCGCGCTCGCCGATATAGCCGTAGGCGGCCAGGGTGATGGTCAGGGAGTTGTCGATAAGGCCGACCCGCGGCAGGCTTTCCAGGCCTCCGGTGGCGGGCATCAATGAGCGTTCAAGGGAGACCAGCTTGCCTTCGTTGGAACGACGGCGACGGTCGAGGGTGATGAATTGGTCGGTGCCGAAACGCGGCAACAGGTCAGGACGGGTGACCGCCTCCAGCCGCAGCACTTCGGTATTGATCAGCGCCCCGCTGTCGGCCAGGGCCTGGGCCCAGCCGCTGCGTTGATCGAGCACCACGCCGTCGAAGGTGACGATGGAGCCCACCCCGCTTTGCGTCGCGATGTAGTTGCGCCGTTTCAACTCAGCCAGGGCTTCGCGCAGCGTGCCGCGGCTGACTTTGAATTCTTGAGCCAATTGATGCTCGCCCGGCAACAGAAAGCCATCCTCCATGAGGCCGCTTTCGATGCGCCGGATGAGTTCGTCGACCACCCGTTGTTTCTTGTCAAATCGTACCTGTCTAATCATGTACAAAGAGATACTCGAAACGGGCTGGGGCGAGCAAGGAATATTTAGGGGAAGTGACGGAAGGAATTACACATGATCGTTCCCACGCTCCGCGTGGGAATGCAGCCCGGGACGCTCCGCGTCCTGCCGAAGCGGACGCGGAGCGTCCATTGAGGCATTCCCACGCGGAGCGTGGGAACGATCAGTTAGCGGGGGGTTAGCGTTGTTTGAGGCGGTCGATCACTACGGCCAGCAGCAAGATCGAACCGCGAATCACATACTGGTAGAAGGTATCAATATTCTTCAGGTTCATCGCATTCTCGATGATCGCCAGAATCAGCACCCCGGCAATCACATGCCGGATCATGCCGATCCCGCCGCTCAACGACACCCCGCCCAACACACACGCCGAGATCACCGTCAGCTCAAAACCCTGGCCAATCATCGGCTGGCCGGACGTCATGCGCGACGCCAGGATCACGCCGGCCAACGCCCCGATCAACCCGTGCACGGCAAAGATAATGATCTTGGTCCGGTCAACGTTCACCCCGGCCAGCAACGCCGCTTCCTGGTTGCCGCCGATGGCCATGGTATTGCGCCCGTAGGTGGTGTAATTCAGCAACCAACCGAAAAACAGAAAGCAGACGATGGTGATCAGGATCGGCACCGGCACACCCAACAACTGGCCATTACCGAAGACGAAGAACTGCTCCTGCGACACGCCGACCGCTTTGCCGTTGGCGAAGATGTAAGCCAGGCCGCGAACGATCTGCATGGTCGCCAGCGTGGTAATCAACGCATTGACCCGCAGCTTGGCGATCACGATGCCGTTGATCAACCCGACGATCAGCCCCATGAACAGCGCCGCCACCACACCGAGAAACACGCTGTCGGTGTCGCGCATCACCACCGCTGCAACCACGCCGGCGCAGGCAATCACCGAGCCCACCGACAAATCGAAATGCCCGGACGCCAGGCAATACAACATGGTGCAAGCGGCAATCCCCGTCGTCGAAATCGCCAATCCCAGGCCGCGCATGTTCAGTGGCGAGAGGAAGTTATCGATCAGCAAAGTGCAGAGCACGAAGATCCCGACGGCCGCCAGCAGCATCACCCAGTCATCGAGAAAGCGCCGCAGGTCCAGAGGTTTGCGTTGGGTGGGCAAAGCGTTGTTTTGGATTGTCATAGTCACCTCTCAGTTCGCCACGCCGTCAGCGCGTTGGCGCGGCAAAGCCAGTTGCAGCAGGTTGGATTCATTGGCCTCTGCGCGAGACAACTCGCCGCGCATCGCGCCTTCGCAGAGCACCAGGATGCGGTCGGAAATACCCATCACTTCCATCAGGTCGCTGGAGACCACGATCACCGCGATGCCGCTGGCGGCCAGGTTGTGGATGATCTGGTAGATCTCGGCTTTGGCGCCGATGTCGATGCCGCGAGTCGGTTCGTCGAGCAGCAGCACTTTCATCGGCATCGACAACCAGCGGCCGAGAATGGCCTTCTGCTGATTGCCGCCGGACAGGTACATGATTTTCTGCGCCGCGTTGGGCGTCTTCACTTTCAGCGCCTTGATCTGCTTGTCGGCGTTGTCCTTCTCCCACAAGCCGCGCAACAGGCAGCCGAAGGTGGAGTGGGTGCCGCGGGCGCTGATGTTGATGTTTTCGGCGACGCTGGCGAGCGGCAGAATCCCCTCTTTCTTGCGGTCCTCGGGGCATAGCAGAATCCCCGCGGCAATCGCATCGCGGGGTGAACGCAGCTTCAGTTCATGACCGCGCAATTCCAGGCGTCCGGCGGTGTTGCGCTCAAGCCCGCTGAGCATGCGGAACAGCTCGGTGCGACCGGCGCCGACCAAACCGAACAGCCCGAGAATCTCGCCTTTGTGCACCTCGAAACTCACCGGCTCACGCAAACCCGGCCCCAGCAAACCGTCGACCTTGAGCGCCACCGCGCCACGCTGACGGTGGCGGTAATCGTAGATGTCCTGAATGTCGCGACCGACCATGCAAGTCACCAATTGATCGTGAGTCAGTTCGCTCATGTCCTCGAACGTGCGCACGAAGCGACCGTCCTTGAACACCGTCACCGCGTTGCAGATGCGGAACACTTCTTCCATGCGATGGGAGACGTAAAGCACCACTTTGCCTTCGTCGCGCAGGCGACCGATGATCGCCATCAACCGATCGATTTCACGCGCCGACAGGCTGCTGGTCGGTTCGTCGAACGCGATCACATGCGCCCCTCGGGACAAGGCCTTGGCGATTTCCACCAGTTGCCGCTGCCCCAGGGACAGGCGCCCTACTTTCTCTTGCGGATCGATTTCATCGGCCAGGCCTTTGAGACAGGCCAATGCCTGTTGCCGCAACGCACCGCGATTGATCAGGCCGAAACTGGCCGGCAGATGACCGAGGAACAGGTTCTCTGCCACGGTCATTTCAGGGACCAGGTGCAACTCTTGATGGATCACGGCGACGCCACTGCCGATGCTGTCGGCGGTGGACTTGAAGACCATCACTTGCTCGCCGATCTGCAGATCGCCGCTGCTGGGGGTGTAAGCCCCGCCGAGGATTTTCAGCAGGGTCGATTTGCCGGCGCCGTTCTCGCCCATCAAGGCGTGAACCTGGCCCGGATGGGCGACGAAGCTGATGCCATCCAGCGCCTTCACCCCGGGAAAGGTCTTGCCGATCCCGTTGAAGCGCAAGCTGCCGCCGGTATTGTGTTGTTGTATTTTTGATTGCGCGTGCATAACCCACCTCTTCACACAGATCAGGCAGCCCCGTCGCCAAGGCCACCGATGAAATCAACCGCGCCTCAGTTCCAGAGGCCGATCTTTTCCAGTTCCTGCTTGAAGTTCTCGCGAGTGATCAGCGTTACGTCGTCCATCGCGGTGTACTTCGGCGGTTCTTTGCCGGTGGTGACCCACTCGTACATCATGCTGGCGGTGTTGTAGCCCTCGATGTGCGGGCTCGGCAGCATCGAGCCGAAGAAGCCGCTGTTGGCCTTCTTCAATTCGCCAATGGCGTCAGTGCCGTTGATGCCGATGCCGATCACATTGGCCGCGGCAAAACCGGCGCTCTCGGTGGCGCGCACGCCGCCCAGCACGGTGTTGTCGTTCATGCCGCCGATGATCAGGTTTTTCGCCGCGCTCGGCAGTTTCACCAGTGCCGAATTGGTGGCGTCCATGCTGCCGGGTACGTCGAGGGTTTTCAGCGCCGAGAACAGGATGTGGTCTTTCGGCATGCCGGCGTCTTCCAGCGCTTTGACCGAACCGTCGGTGCGTTTCTTGCCGGTGTCGAGTTCGTTGAAGGTGTTGATCACCGCGTAGGTATCTTTCCAGTCCCAGCCACGTTTCTTCGCTTCGGTGGCCATGGCGTTGCCCTGTTTCTGGCCGACTTCGAACGCGGCCATGCCGAGGTACGGAACGTCTTCCATGAACTTGCCGCTGGCATCGACGAAGCGGTCATCGACGGCGATGACTTTCAAACCGTTGAGCTTGGCCTTGGCCATGATCGCCGGGCCCAGGGACACGTCTGGCGGGCAGATCACGAAGCCCTTGGCGCCGTTGGCGGCGAGGCTGTCGATGGCCGAGAGGGTTTTCTCGCCGTCCGGCACGGCGATCTTGATGACGGTAAAGCCCTTCTCTTTCCCGGCCTTTTCGGCAAATGCCCATTCGGTCTGGAACCAGGGCTCTTCCGCCTGCTTGACCAGAAAACCGATCTTCACTTCCTCGGCCGCCAGCAACGAACTGCTCAGGCTGACCGCGGTGACCGCCAAAGCGGCACAGCACAGGGAACGGATCCCACGACGACGATTCATAAGCTGACTCCTTGTTATTTTTTTTGAGCGTTATTTGAAAGCCAATCAAACTGTGCAGTTAATAGTCATATCGTATGATGATTGGATTTCAGGCGTAGTTCCGCGCCTGAAATCCGATTGACTCAGTCGTGGTACATGACCGAGCGACCGCCATCGATGGTGATGCACGAGGCATTGATGAACGGCGCTTCATCGCTGGCCAGGAAAACGGCGGTCATGGCGACTTCGATCGGCTGACCGATACGACGTGGCGGGTGCAGATCGAACGCGCGCTGTCGCTCGGCATGCGGGTCGGCAAAACCGTTCCAGTAATCGACGTTCAGTTGGGTTTCGATGTAACCCGGCGCGATGGCGTTGACGCGAATGCCCTTCGGTGCGTACTCGATGCCCAGGGCGCGGGTCAGGCCGAGCAAACCGTGCTTGGCCACCGGGTACGGGAAGCAGCCGGGAATGATGTGAGTGGAATGGGTCGAGGCGATATTGATGATGCTGCCGATGCCTTGCTCGATCATCTGCGGCAGCACCGCTTTGCAGCCGTACCAGGCGCCATCGAGGTCGATGGCGAAGCAACGACGCCAGTCTTCCTCGGTCATTTCCAGCGGATCGCGGAACACGTTGACCCCGGCGCAGTTGACCAGCACATCGATGCGACCGTGCAGCTCGATCGCCAGTCCGGCCATGGCGTGCAGGTCTTGCTGGTTGGAAACGTCAGCCTTGATTGCCTGCACATCAAAGCCTTTGTCCCGCCATTGAGCCGCGACTTTTTCGACTTTCTCACCCTGGATATCGCTGATGATCAGCTTGGCCTGCTGGGAAGCGAAGGTCGCGACAATCGCCTCGCCAATGCCCTGCGCAGCACCGGTCAGCAGCACCACCTTGTTTTTCAGGCGCTCACCCTTTGGTGGTTCGGGCACTGGTGGCAAGGAAAGAGGTTCAGCCATGGATCAAGACTCCTTTTTGAAGGCACGACAAAAACCGGGCATCTGTCGATGTCCGGCGAAAAGGCTTTTTGGAAAATCGCTGCATCACTTCACCTGTTTTGTTTTTTTAAGTGTGAGTGCGTGTAACTGATGGAGCCGACTATAAACCCGACCGCCAAATAATCTCAATATATAATTTTACATCCCATATTTTGGGATTTACCCGACAAACCGCGTGCAGGCCTTTCCGGGCACATCGACTCGAACCGACAGCAACGCCCCGTCCAACGGATGATTGAGCGGGCTCGCAGCGCTGGTGATGTACAGGGTTTTGAAGTCTTCACCGCCGAATACGCAACTGGTGGGACGGCTGACGGGCAGTTCAATCACGCGATCGACCTGCCCGTCCGGGCTCAGCCTGAGTAGACAGCTGCCATTCCAGCGGGCATTCCAGATATAACCTTCGGCATCCATTGCCGAGCCATCCGGCTCGCCGCGCTCATGCGGCCCGAACCAGATGTGGGCCGGGTCGAGGCTGCCATCGGTGCGGATGAAGTACTGGTAGAGCGTGTTGTCGAGGCTGTCACCGAAATAGACGGTGGTCCCGTCGTCGCTCCACAGCAATGTGTTAGGGATGCCCAACCCTCGAAGCAACGGCGTGACCCGAGCATCTCGATCGATACGAAACAGGCCACCGGAACGCCGGACGATAGGCACATCTTCACCCTGCTCGCCAATGTTGTTCTGCATGGTGCCGAGCCAGAGCCGGCCCTGAGCATCGCAGCGGGCTTCATTGGCGCGATTGCCGGGTTGCGGATCGGCGACGCAGAGCAAGGTCAATCGTGGCTCCAGGCCGGGGGAATCCAGATCGAGGCGATACACGCCGCTGTTCAACGTCACCAGCGCATCGCCGCTTTCGCAGGGAATGAAGGCTGACACGTGCTCGGGCATCTGCCAGATCTGCACGTTGGCGCCGATCAGCCGCAACGCCTGTTGACCGGCGATATCAACCCAGTACAGCGCCTGGGTCGGCGCATCCCAGAACGGACTTTCGCCCAATCGTGCCCGGTGCTCGGTAACCGCGGTCCATTCCATGAAACCTCCTGCGTTGTTCTTGTTTTTTTGTGGGAGCGAGCCTTCTCCGGGCGGCGTTCCGACGATAGCGGTGTAACAGTCAACATTGATGCTGAATGTAATGCCCCCATCGCGAGCAGGCTCACTCCCACAGGGTTTTGTATTGTCAGCTGGCCTTCTTGTCAGCCATGACTTGCGGGTAGAAGCGCTTGATGGCCAGGTCGGCATTATCGATCAGGGTCATGCAGGCCCAGACTCCCCGCGCGGCATCCCGGGCGGCGATGGCCTCAGCCATGTCTTTGTGAATCGGCAGCGTGCGGCGCAGTTCGTCCGGGTCGGCGGCGGACACTTCGAAGGACACCGCCAGCAGCGCGCCGAGGGCCGGGACCATTTGTTCGATAAATTGATTGTGGCTGGCAGCGAGGATGCACTCGTGGAAGAACTGGTCGGCACGGTTGTAATCGATACCGCTGTCCACTGCCCGCTCCAATGCGTTGTAAGCCTGAAGGATGGCGTGAACCTGCTCGACGGTAGCGCGCTCGCAAGCCCAGCGTACGGCCATGGGTTCGATGGTGCGGCGCAGGTCGAGCAAGTCGTCGACGAAGTTTTCCGGCAAGCCGCTGCGCGACAGCCAGCCTACGACTTGCGGATCGAAGAGGTTCCAGCGGCGCACCGGCAACACCCGCGTGCCGACCTTGGGCCCGACTTCGAGCATGCCCTTGGCGACCAGGGTTTTGATGGCTTCGCGGATTACGGTGCGGCTGACACCGAGCTGCTCGCCCAGGTCGGCCTCGACCTTGAGCGTCTCACCGGGTTTGACCTGCCCCGTGGCGATCCAGCAACCCAGCCAATCGACCGTCGACGCATGAAAACTGCTGGACATGGACACCTCGATTCAGGGACGGCAAAAAGCCGTTCGCGATAGGTGTCTACGCTAATCATCATACGATTGGGTGTCAATTTGAATTTTCAGCGCAAACACACATCAAGCATGCACAGTTTTTTTCTGTTTACGGCTCAAGCCCGATGGGGAAGAACTCGCCAGCGCTCCACACGCCTAACCAGCGTTGCCCGTCGATCTCACGGGTGACGGCCAGCTCCACCAGTTGGTAGAACACGTTGCGGTGGATCAGAGCTTCGAGGTTGGTGCGCACATGCACGTAGGGCGCAGGTTCTTGCGTGACCGGGTCGATCACCACACGCATGGGGTGCTCGGGACCGGCCTCGGCGGTCTCGTCAACATTGGTGGTGAAGCGCAGGACCTGGGTTTCACCCTCGCCTTCGACATCCACGGCAATCGCCACGAAGGGCGCATCGTCGACCTTGATGCCAACCTTCTCGACCGGGGTGATAAGGAAGTAATCGTCACCATCGCGGCGGATGATGGTGGAGAACAGCTTGACCATCGGCTTGCGCCCGATCGGCGTGCCCAGGTAGTACCAGGTGCCGTCACGGGCGATACGCATGTCGATGTCGCCGCAGAAATCGGGGTTCCACAGGTGGACCGGCGGCAAGCCTTTGGTTTTGGGGATTTGCCCCAACAGGTCGTTGGCTTTTTGCGGGCCACTCATGGCGTTCTCCTTTGAATTACTGGTCGCTGAGGCCCAGCAGGCTGCGCGCGTATTGTTCCAGCGGCGGGCCCATCAGGTCTTCTGGCTTTTTGTCGTGGAACGTCAGTAAACCGCCACGACTCTTGATACGTGCAGTATCAATCAAATACTGGGTGCTGGTCTCGATCAACATGATCTGAATCACGCCACCATCGATACCGAGGCGATCCAGGGCTTCCTGATCGAGCCACTCGTCCGAGTTGCCGATACGGTCATCAGACTTGGCGAACCGGGTATAGAGCAGGTAATGGGCACCGGCGGCACGGGCTTCGCCCATGGCTTGATCAAGACCTTCCGGGGCACGGGCGCGGCGGACCATGGGGAAGTATTCGACAAAGCCATCGAAGGCGACTTCGGCAATCACGTTAGGTCGTGGGTAGGCAGTACTGCCTGGCGGCACAAAGGCGCCCTGGGCGATATAGACGAAAGAGTCCGGCTGGATGCGCAGGTTATTCACCCGGCGGCTGTCGCTATGGTCGAGCAGCCCCGCGTCGCTCATGTGGTAGCGAGTCCCTTCAGCCAGATCGCTGACATTCATGCAGCCACCAAGCGCCAAAACGGCCAGCAGCAAAACCAGGCTACGCATCCTACCCTCCAGAGGCCGGTGACGGAAAACCGGCGAATGGCCATGGGATGCAGCTTCCGCGCCAGCTCGGGAGAAACACAATCTCGTTGCAGCTGTCGAAGGACGCATTCGGTTTGTAGCAGCTGTCGAGCCTGCGAGGCTGCTGCTACAGGGATCGGGTTCAGCCGCCGATGATTTTCATGATGGTCGCGCCACCGGAGAACGCCACTTCCTGCTTATCGCCCAAGGCTTTCACCAGGAGTCTCTGTAAGGCGGGCAACGCTTGATGACGGGGCTTGTCCAGCAGGTCGCCGACATAGTGGCGGTTGCTCGACGACAGGCAGCCATGCAGCCAGCCCGTGGAGGACAGACGCAGCCGCGAACAGGTGCGGCAGAAAGGAACGCTTTCGTTGGCGATAACGCCGAAGTAGCCCTGCCCCGGAATTTCATAACGCACGGCGGTGGCATCTACCGGCGCATCGGCCTGCAGGTATTCGTAGCGCTCGCCGATCAGGCTCAGCAACTGCTGAAGGCTGACAAACTGCTGCAGGAAAGCATTGGAGTCGCTGGCCAGGTGGCCCATGCGCATCAACTCGATGAAGCGAAGCTCATAGCCGCGCTCCAGACAGTAATCGAGTAGCGGCATCACTTGATCGAGGTTCTGCCCTCGCAGCGGCACCATATTGACCTTGATCTTCAGGCCGGCGGCGCTGGCTTGATCCATACCGTCGAGCACAGTCGCCAGATCGCCGCCACGGGCAATGCTGCGAAAAGCGCTCGCATCCAGGGTATCGAGGGAAACGTTTATGCGACGAATGCCGGCATCCACCAGCAGTGGCAGCTTTTTCGCCAGCAGCTGACCGTTGGTGGTCAGGCTGATGTCCGCCAGGCCCATCTGCCCGACAGCGGTCATGAAGGTTTCGAGTTTGGGGCTGACCAGCGGCTCGCCGCCGGTGATGCGCAAACGCTCAATGCCGGCAGCTTCAATCAGATAGGCCACGCCACGCGCCATGGCCTCGGCCGACAATTCATCCTGCGCAGCGACCAACCGTTTGCCGTTGGGCACGCAGTAGGTACAAGCGTAATTGCAGGCTGAAGTCAGACTGATTCGCAAATTGCGAAAACGCCTGCCTTGACGGTCAACGATCATGGACTACTCCGGCGGAAGAATATTCGGACCGCTAAAACTTGACTCACAAATCAAGTTTTAGCAAGTCCTATGCCTGAGTATATTCCTGCGGTACTGCGCCACGTAGCGAAATCATGGCGCAATAAGGCAACTGAATGGTTCAGCTGCTCGGAGTGTCGGTATCGCGCTTGCGTTTGTTGCCCATGCGCACGCCGATGTCCATCAGGAACTGGAAGAAACCTTCCTGATCTTCCAGCACATTGCTCCAGAACGGCGAGTGATACAGCGCCACGGCGCCGTGCACCAGCGCCCAGGATGCGCAGTAATGGAAGTAAGGCGGTACGTCTTCGAGTTTGCCTTCGCTGATCCGGCCCTTGATCAGCAGGGTCAGACGTTCGAAGTTCGAGGCGCGGATCTTGTGCAGCTCCTCGACCATCTCCGGCACCTGGTTGCCCTTGACCACCTTTTCTTCCAGGCGATCGAACAACCGATAGCGTTGAGGGTCGCGCATGCGGAATTCGAAGTAGGCCCGGGACAGGGCTTCCTTGTCCTTGTCGACATCGGCCGAATGCAACAGCTCGTTCAAATCGCGCTCGTAATCGAGCATCAGGCGCAGATAGATTTCGGCCTTGGATTTGAAGTGCTTGTAGATCGTGCCTTTGCCGATACCGACGGCATCAGCAATCATCTCGACGGTGACACTGTCTTCACCTTGATCGAGGAACAGCTTGAGCGCGGTATCGAGAATTTCTTGCTCGCGGCGACGAAACTCACGGACCTTACGAGGTTCTTTATGCATAAGAAAAGGTCTGTAGGGGTCAAAATTCGAAGCCGCGTATTATGCCTAACTTGCGCAAAAATGCACGGATCATCCAACCATATATGTGTTTCTTGGTGAATTCCGCCAGTCTCGCAGATTAATGAGAACTCAACCGAAGCGCGCGTATTCCAAATTTGTTTAAAAACCGGCGCCGGTAAACTGGACTCGGCGCGATACTGATCAATACTTCAACTGTCGGCGGGACATCTCCCCCAAGTGTTGCGCCGATATAGGTACCAACGGACCGCGTGCCTTTGTTTTACTCCTAATGGTCTTAACCCGGATTCACCCCCCAGAACCCGGGTTTTTTTTGCCTGCGATTTAGCCTTTCACATGTGCCAACGGAAACAGGCGCTTGAAGTTCTCGGTGGTTTGCTCGGCAAACCGCTCGTAGGGCTCCCCTCGCAACATTGCCAGAAATTCCGCTACGTCGCGCACGTACTGCGGCAGGTTCGGCTTGCCGCGATGAGGGATCGGCGCCAGGTAAGGCGAGTCGGTTTCCACCAGCAAACGATCAGCGGGCACCTTGCTGGCTACGTCACGCAGGGCGTCGGCATTGCGGAAAGTGACAATCCCGGACAAGGAAATGTAATACCCCATGTCCAGCGCCGCTTTGGCCATGTCCCAGTCTTCGGTGAAACAATGCAGCACGCCCGCCTGGGGCAGCGCCGCTTCACGCAGGAGGTTCAACGTATCGGCGCGGGCACCACGGGTGTGGATGATCACCGGTTTGCCCGTCTGCTGTGCCGCTTGCAGATGCAGGCGAAACGACGCCTGCTGCAACTCTGCCGCTTCCGGTTCGTAGTGATAATCCAGGCCCGTTTCACCGATCGCGACCACACGCGGGTGATTGAGCTCGCGCAACAGCCAGTCCAATGCTGGCGCGGCGCCCGGTTGCACGTCCAGCGGATGCACGCCAACTGAACAATCGACGTCGTCGTAACGTTCGGCCAGGGCTTTGACGTCGGCGGCATTCTCGACGCTGACGCCAATACACAGAAAGTGCCCTACCCCGCGCAGACGGGCCGCATCCAGCGCAGCATCCAGTGAGCCGTCGTGGGCGGCAAGGTCAAGGCGATCAAGGTGGCAATGGGAATCTACGAGCATAAAAGGGCTGCAACTTACATCGTATGAGTGGGACGGTCGGACTTGAGGGCTCCGGCCAGATGGGTTTCGATTCGACTGCGCGCGGTATTGTCGCCATCGTTGAATTGTACGCCGACCCCGGCGGCCCGGTTACCCTGCGCACCTTTTGGGGTGATCCAGGTGACCTTGCCGGCGACCGGAATCTTCTCCGGCTCGTCCATCACGCTCAACAGCATGAATACCTCGTCGCCCAACTTGTAACTCTTGTTGGTCGGGATAAACAGGCCACCATTCTTGATGAACGGCATGTAGGCCGCGTAAAGCACGGACTTGTCCTTGATCGTCAGGGACAAAATGCCGTTGCGCGGCCCCGGATTGACGAGTTCATTCATGCTGACCTCCGTTGCTGATGCTCAGAGTCTAGGCACAGACG
Organism: Pseudomonas frederiksbergensis; assembly: GCF_900105495.1. Classification (NCBI taxonomy): domain Bacteria; kingdom Pseudomonadati; phylum Pseudomonadota; class Gammaproteobacteria; order Pseudomonadales; family Pseudomonadaceae; genus Pseudomonas; species Pseudomonas frederiksbergensis. The sequence continues at coordinate 5,582,143 of NZ_FNTF01000002.1, forward strand.
GTCACTTCTGGGTAGGCAAACCTACCCATTGCACCAACAGCGCCTCCAGCAACAACACCCGGTTGAGGTTGGCTTTGCTCATCACTTTCTGGCGCTGGGCGAGGATCCAGTCCTGGATATTCAGGACTTTGTCCTGGCCGGCTTTCTGCGCCAGGTACTGAATCACCTTGCGCATGTCCGTCAGTCCCAGGCCTTCTTCATCCTGAGTCAGCTGATAGCGCAGGATCAGGCTCGACCAGTCGCAGAACCAGTCGAACAACAGCAACAGCGGAATCGCATTCCAGCCTTCGGCCAATTGAGTTGGTGACTGTTGCTGCTTGAGCAACTTTTTCACGCCATCGACCACCAGCGCCCGCTGTTCGCGCACGCCCTGCGCTTGCAAGTTGACGGCAGCCAGTGGCGAACCGGCAGCCAGCGTCAGCAATTCGATACGCTCTTCATCCCCACAGTCCGGCAAAGCCTTCGCCAGCCAGGCCAAACTCATGGCTTCGCTCGGCAGCGGACAGGCCTGCTGCTGGCAGCGGCTCTTGATCGTCGGCAGCAAACGACTGGCCTGGTGGCTGATCAGGAGCAACACGGTATCACCGGAGGGTTCTTCAAGACTTTTGAGCAAGGCGTTGGCGGCGTTGACGTTCATCGACTCCGCCGGCTCGATCAGCACTACCTTGCGACCGCCCATCTGCGCGGTCTGAACCACGAAGCTGACCAGATCACGAACCTGATCGACCTTGATCGCCTTATCGGCTTCTTCCGGTTCCAGAATGTAGTTGTCGGGGTGACTGCCGGCCTTGAGCAACAGACAGGATTTGCATTCGCCGCAAGCATCGTGGGCGGGGCTCGGGCGCTGGCACAGCAAACTGGCCATCAAGCGCTCGGCGAGCGCGCGTTTGCCGATCCCGGCCGGGCCATGCAGCAGATAAGCGTGGGCATGTTGCTTGCGACCGGCCAACTGCTGCCAGAGGCTGTCCTGCCACGGATAGGCTTCAGCCACGGGTCAACTCCAGCAGACGCGGCAGCAAGGCATCCAGTGCCTGCTGAACCTGCGCCAGCGGCTGGGCGGCATCGACCAGGACATAACGCGCAGGATCCGCCTCAGCGCGCTTGAGGAAGGCACTGCGCACCGCATCAAAAAAGGTTCGGCCTTCGAGCTCGAAACGATCCAGACGACCGCGAGCGCTGGCGCGGGCCAGGCCCACTTCCACCGGCAGATCGAAAATCAACGTCAGGTCCGGGCGCAGATCGCCCTGGACGAAGGCTTCCAGCGTCGCGATGCGCTCCAGCGACAGGCCGCGGCCGCCACCCTGATAGGCATAGGTCGAATCGGTAAAGCGATCACACAGGACCACCGCACCGCGGGCCAGTGCCGGGCGAATCACCTCGGCCAGATGCTGGGCTCGCGCGGCGAACACCAACAGCAACTCGGTGTCGGGGTTCATGACTTCGTCAACCGGCGCCAGCAGCACTTCGCGGATTCGTTCGGCCAACGGCGTACCGCCTGGTTCGCGAGTCAGCACGACCTCGATACCCGCGGCGCGCAGGCGCTCGGCCAGGTATTCGCGATTAGTGCTCTTGCCGGCCCCTTCCGGGCCTTCCAGGGTAATAAACAAGCCAGTCACAGGCAGTCCTTAGTCAGGGTCATTGCGGGCTTTGCGGCGCGGCTGCATCCGGTTCGGGCGCGGGGGCAGCTGCGGGTTCTTGAGCGGGTTCTTGCGCCGGCTCCGGTGATGACGAAGGCTCAGGCGCTTGCGATTCTGGTGGCGTCGCCTGAGCAGGCTCTTGCGGCGACACTTGCGGCGCAGCCTCGAGGGCTGTGTCGGGTGAAGCAGCCGGAATCGGTGCCTGCTCATCCATCGCCTCTGGCGCCGTGGTCGGCGCCGGGCTGGAGCGGTAGTCTGCACGGCGCTTGATCTGGAACTCCCGCACAGCGTTATTGTGCGCGTCCAGATCATCGGAGAACACGTGGCTGCCATCACCACGCGCAACGAAATAGAGGCTATTGCCCGGCACCGGATTCAGCGCTGCATGAATCGCTTCGCGGCCGACCATGGCGATCGGGGTCGGCGGCAGTCCCGAAATCACGTAGGTGTTGTACGGCGTCGGTTCCTTGAGGTGGGCACGAGTCAATTTGCCGTTGTAACGATCACCGAGGCCGTAGATCACGGTTGGATCAGTCTGCAACAACATGCCCATTTCCATGCGCCGCACAAACACGCCAGCGATTTGCCCGCGCTCCTGCGGCACGCCGGTTTCCTTCTCCACCAGCGAGGCCATGATCAGTGCCTGATAGGGCTCGGTGTACGGCACGTCAGCGGCGCGCTGGCTCCATTCCTTGGCGAGGACTTCGTCGAGGCGGTCGTAGGCTTTTTTCAGCAGTTCGACATCGGTCATGCCGCGCACGAAGCGATAGGTGTCAGGGAAGAATCGCCCTTCCGGAAAAATCCCGCTGTGGCCGAGTTTGTCCATCACCTCGCTATCACTCAAACCGTCGAGGGTCTTTTCGAGTTTTTCATCCTTGGCCAGAGCAGCGCGGACCTGATGAAAATTCCAGCCTTCGACCAGCGTCAGGCTGTACTGAACCATTTCCCCGCGTTTCCACAGGTCAATCAGGCCTTCGACGGTCATGCCGGGCCGCATGCGGTACTCGCCCTTGTGCAACGGTTGTTTGGCGAGATTGAAACGCCAATAGACCCGCAGCCAGAAAGCGTCCTTGATGACGCCATCGGCTTCGAGTCGATAGAAAGTGCGGGTCGGTGTCGTGCCTTTGGGCACTTCCAGCAGCTCTTCCTGGGTGATGTTCAGCGGCTGTTCCAGCGCCGAATGAATTTTCCAGGCAGAAGCGCCCAGACACAGCCCTGCCAGAACCAGTCCGGTTTCCAGCAGCAGCAACAATTTACGTCTCACGTATCAAGCATCCAGTAGCGCGCGGGCAATGGTTTGGAGTTTACGGGTGAGCGGCCCAACCGGCCAGCTTAGTGCGGCATAGGCGCGCACCGGCCAAACGCCATACACGCTGTTGCAGACAAAGACTTCATCAGCCCATTGCAGCTGATCGAGGGTGATATCGGTGATTTGTGTGGCGATCCCCAATGACTCGGCTTGAAACAATAATTCGGCACGCATCACACCAGCCACGCCGCAGCGCTTCAAATCAGCCGTGATCAGCACGCCATCGCGAATCAGGAACAGATTGCTGAACACGCCTTCAATGACACGTCCGGCCTGATCGAGCATCAAGCCTTCGGCATGATCGGTGTCTTGCCATTCGGAGCGGGCGATGACCTGCTCAAGACGGTTCAGATGCTTGAGTCCGGCGAGCAGAGGCTGTTTGGAAAGCCGCGTCGCACAGGGAAACAGGCGAACGCCCTGCTCCGCATGGGCAACAGGATAAACCGCAGGAGGGTTGCCGAGCATGATGCGGCGCGCCTGGGCCGAAGGATCGGGCGCATAGCCGCGGGCGCTTTCGCCACGGGTGACGATGAGCTTGAGCACACCTTCGCCCAACGCTTGGGCGTAGGTCAGTAACTCTGTGCAGACAGCCGGATGATCGAGATTGATTGCCAACCGCTGACAACCCTTGACCAAGCGCACTAGATGCCGATCCAGCAGCACCGGGCTGCCGTTGTGTACAGCGATGGTCTCGAACAGACCATCACCGTAAGCCAGGCCGCGATCCTTCAGCGACAAAGCGTCAGCCGGCTGACCGTCGACCCAGCTGTCCATCAGTCAGCGAACCGACGGAACACCAGCGAGCCGTTGGTACCGCCAAACCCGAAGGAGTTGGACAGCACCACGTCGATATCCATATTGCGCGCGGTATGCGGTACGAAATCAAGGTCGCAACCTTCGTCCGGCTCATCAAGGTTGATGGTCGGCGGTGCTACCTGGCTGTTGATCGCCAGCACACTGAAAATCGCCTCGACCGCGCCCGCCGCACCCAACAGGTGACCGGTCATGGACTTGGTCGAACTGACTGCCAGCTTGTAAGCGTGATCGCCGAATACCGACTTGATCGCACAGGCTTCGGCAAGGTCGCCCGCCGACGTCGAGGTGCCGTGGGCGTTGATGTACTGAACCTGATCGCCGTTGATCCTGGCATCGCGCAGCGCATTGGTGATGCAGCGTGCAGCACCCGCGCCATCCGCTGGTGGCGAAGTCATGTGGTAGGCATCGCCACTGGTGCCAAAGCCGATCAGCTCGGCGTAGATCGTCGCACCGCGGGCCTTGGCGTGTTCCAGCTCTTCCAGAACCAGAGCGCCGGCACCGTCGGACAGCACGAAGCCATCACGGCCCTTGTCCCATGGACGGCTGGCGCGGGTCGGTTCGTCGTTGCGGGTCGACAGTGCACGGGAGGCACCGAAGCCGCCCATGCCCAGACCGCAAGCGGCCATTTCAGCGCCGCCGGCAATCATCACGTCGGCTTCGTCGTACATGATGTTGCGTGCCGCCATGCCGATGCAGTGCGTACCGGTGGTACATGCGGTGGCGATGGCGTAGTTAGGTCCCTGTGCGCCCAGATGGATGGACAGGAAACCGGAAATCATATTGATGATCGAGCCAGGCACGAAAAACGGAGAAATCCGTCGTGGGCCGGAATCATGCAGCGTGCGGCTGGTTTCTTCGATATTGGTCAGTCCGCCGATACCCGAACCCATGGCCACGCCGATGCGCTCACGGTTCGCGTCGGTGACTTCCAGACCGGCATTACGAACTGCCTGAAAACCTGCGGCCAGACCGTACTGAATGAACAGGTCGAGCTTGCGAGCTTCCTTGACCGACAGGTATTCCTCGACATTGAAGCCCTTCACCGAGCCGCCAAAACGGGTGGAATAGGCAGAAAGGTCGGTGTGTTCGATCAGACCAATGCCACTGCGGCCAGCCAGAATGCCCTGCCAACTGCTCGGCACGTCCGTGCCCAGTGGCGACAACATACCCATACCGGTGACTACGACGCGTCTACGCGACACAGCACTCTCCTTTTTCAAATGACGACTTTGCATCAGGCCTAAAGAAAAAACCGCACGCCGTGATGGCAGTGCGGTTTTTCCATGACAGCAAGCAACGATTACAAGCTATTAAGCCTGGTGGTTAGTAACGTAATCGATTGCGGCTTGTACAGTAGTGATCTTCTCAGCTTCTTCGTCAGGGATTTCGGTCTCGAATTCCTCTTCCAGAGCCATCACCAGCTCAACGGTGTCAAGGGAGTCGGCACCCAGGTCTTCAACGAAGGAAGCAGTGTTGACCACTTCTTCTTCTTTAACGCCCAGTTGCTCAGCAACGATTTTCTTGACGCGCTCTTCGATGGTGCTCATACCTTGTTTTCACTCCTAATGGACAAATTCAGGCAGCTGGCCAGTGGGTAAGTGTATAGAAAGACTTTTCAGTTTTTCAACTGAAAGCTTCACTCCTCAAACCCGACGACCCTCTGCCTATAAATAGATTGCAGCTTTATAACGGATTTTAGACAGCTCGTATGACATTTTTTTGAAGCAATCCGTCACATTTAACTCATGTACATCCCGCCGTTCACCGGGATTGTAGCCCCAGTAACGTAAGCCGCACCGTCGGATGCAAGAAAAGCGACCACAGACGCGATCTCTTGAGCTTGCCCCAGACGGCCCAGCGGAATCTGCGTCTGCAAGGCTTCACGCTGTGCCTCAGGCAATTCGCGGGTCATATCGGTGTCGATGAACCCAGGGGCCACCGAGTTTACCGTAATCGAACGCGAACCGACTTCACGCGCCAGGGAACGGCTGAAACCTTCCAGACCGGCCTTGGCGGCTGCGTAGTTTACTTGGCCTGCGTTGCCCATGGCACCCACAACCGAGCCAATACTGATAATTCGTCCCCAACGGGCTTTGGTCATGCCGCGCAAAACGCCCTTGGACAGGCGAAACAGACTGTTCAGGTTGGTATCGACGACATCATGCCATTCGTCATTTTTCATCCGCATTATCAGATTATCGCGGGTGATACCGGCATTGTTGACCAGGATCGCCGGCGCACCGAACTGCGATGTAATGCTCGCCAGTACTGCCGCAACGGATTCGTCGCTGGTGACATTGAGTTCCAGGCCAGTGCCTTGAATCCCGTTTTCCGCCAGGGTTGCCGCAATGCGCTCGGCACCCGAGGCAGACGTCGCAGTGCCGATAACGATGGCGCCCTGACGACCCAATTCCAGGGCGATAGCCTGGCCGATACCGCGGCTCGCGCCAGTGACCAGTGCAACTTTACCTTGCAGACTCATGCAGGCTTCTCCTGATTCAGGCCAACGCTGCGCGAGCGGCAGCGAAGGCGTCGGGGGTATTGAGGTTGGATGTCGACACGCCTTCGGCGCAACGCTTGTTCAGGCCAGCCAGCACTTTGCCCGGGCCGCACTCGACCAACTGGGTAGCACCTTTGGCGGCCAGCGCCTGAACCGATTCGACCCAGCGTACAGGCTTGTAGAGCTGCTCGAGCAGATCGCGCTTGAGGGTTTCCAGATCGGCCGGCACACTGGCGCTGACGTTCTGAACCAGCGGAATCTGCGGCGCCTGCCAATCGATCGCTGCGATCGACTCGGCAAAACGCTCGGCCGCCGGACGCATCAACTCGCAATGAGACGGCACGCTGACCGGCAACGGCATGGCGCGCTTGGCACCACGAGCCTTGCAGCCTTCGATGGCGCGCTCGACCGCAGCCTTGGCACCGGCGATGACTACCTGGCCTGGCGAGTTGAAGTTGACCGCACTCACCACTTCGCCTTGCGCCGCTTCGGCACAGGCTGCCAGCACATCCGCATCGTCCAGACCGAGAATGGCGGCCATGCCACCTTGCCCGGCCGGAACGGCTTCCTGCATCAACTGACCACGGCGTTCAACCAGCTTGACCGCGTCGCCCAGGCTCAGGCTGCCCGCAGCGACCAGAGCACTGTATTCGCCCAGACTGTGCCCGGCAACATAAGCCGGACGCGCACCGCCTTCAGCCAGCCACAGACGCCACAAGGCAATCGAGGCGGTCAGAATGGCCGGCTGGGTTTTATCGGTTTGATTGAGTTGCTCTTCCGGCCCTTGCTGGGTCAGTACCCACAGGTCGTAACCCAGAGCATCGGAAGCTTCTTTGAATGTTTCGAGGACAACCGGATGTTGTGCGCCCAACTCGGCCAGCATGCCGAGGGACTGCGAACCCTGTCCCGGAAAGACGAATGCGAGGGAAGCAGACATGTAACAAGCCCCTAATGATCTTGTCGTCGGATAATTGACGTCCCGCAGGAGGGACGCAAGAAACTGACAGTTGGATGGCAAATTGAACTGAGCGGTCACATTTAAGCATTGTCCGACGAAAACGCCTAAAGCAACAAATCCTCAAGACGACCGTGAATGCGTTCCGGCAGGTTTTCCTGAATCTCGATCAAGGCACGCTGAATCGCACTCTGGAAGCCCTGAACCCCCGCCGAACCATGGCTTTTCACCACAATCCCCTGCAAACCGAGGAAACTTGCGCCGTTATGCCGCGCAGGCGCCAGATCAGCTTGCAAGCGTTTCATCAGCGGCAAAGCCAGAGCACCGACCACTTTCGACGCAAGATTTTTCTTGAACAAGGCTTCGATGCGCGCGGCAATCATGGTCGCCAGGCCTTCGCTGGACTTGAGCAGGATATTGCCGACAAAACCGTCACACACCACCACATCCGCCTCGCCACGGTACACACCGTCACCCTCGACAAAACCGATGTAGTTGATACCACGAGCACTTTGCAACAATGTTGCAGCCAGCTTGACCTGCTGATTACCCTTGATGTCTTCAGTACCAATGTTCAACAGCGCCACTCGCGGACGAACAATGCCCAGGGTTTCCGCCGCCACCGACCCCATCACAGCGAACTGCAATAGATGCTCGGCACTGCAATCGACATTGGCACCCAGGTCGAGCAACTGGCAATAACCCTTCTGCGTCGGAATCGCCGCCACCATTGCCGGCCGATCAATGCCCGGCAAGGTCTTGAGCACAAACCGCGACAACGCCATCAGCGCACCGGTATTGCCGGCGCTGACACAGGCCTGCACCTTGCCGTCTCGCAGCAATTCCAGCGCCACGCGCATCGACGAGTCGGGCTTGCCGCGCAGGGCCTGGGCAGGCTTTTCGTCCATGGTGATGACTTCGGACGCCGGCACGATCGACAGGCGCGAGCGATCCACAGCCGATTGGCCAGAGAGCAATTCTTCAAGAAGGGAGGGTTGACCGACGAGGGTCAGGTGCAGCGAGGGCGTAGCAGACAGGCAAGCAAGGCTGGCCTGAACAATGCTGCGGGGACCGAAGTCCCCGCCCATTGCGTCAATCGCGATGACTTGAGCAGACAAGTGATTACTCGTCAGCGCCCTTGTCGATCACTTTACGGCCACGGTATACGCCTTCTGGCGATACGTGGTGACGCAGGTGAATTTCACCGGTGGTTTTTTCTACAGACAGAGTGCTTGCCGTCAGGGCGTCGTGCGAACGACGCATGTCACGGGCAGAGCGGGATTTTTTGTTCTGCTGAACAGCCATAATTGATTAACTCCTAAACGTTTGGGTCACGCTTTAACTGCGCCAATACACTGAACGGGTTGGACCGCGTTACCTCGTCCTCGCTCGGTTCGGGCTCATCGAGACCCGCCGGCTGCTGGCATTCTTCCGGATGATGAGCAGGCACAATGGGCAAGGCGAGCAGAAGCTCCTCCTCGATCAGTGACTGCAGATCCAATGGATCTTCGCCCAGTTCCAGCACGTCATAACCTTTCGGCAACGACTGGGTATTCGCACCCTCCTTCACCACAGCATAACTGCATTCGCTATGGATCGGCAGGGTGACCAGCTCAAGACAACGCTGGCAAACCATTTTGACTTCGGTGTCGATAAAACTGTGGATTACCACAGACTTACGTTCATCTCGTTCAAAAACGAATTTAGCCTGCACCGTACCGACAGTGTCGGAAAGCGGGTCGCAGAGTCTCTCCAAATCGGCCAGCAGCAGTTCACCTTGAAGGGTGGTGCCACGATCAGCCAATTTGCGCGGGTCAACGTGAGGTGGAATCGGGTCATTCAACATAGGCGCAGCATTATAGGGATGCCCCCAGCCATGTCAAAGGAAATTCAGCCCTGTCCGTCACTTGCAAGCCTCCGCTAGAATTCGCGCCTGTCTTCTGGAGATGCGCATGCTGCCTTTATTACTCGCTTCAAGCTCGGTTTATCGCCGGGAATTGCTGGCCCGCCTGCAGCTGCCGTTCACCTGCAGCTCGCCGGATATCGACGAAAGCCACCGATCGGGTGAGTCTGCCGTCGAGCTGGTAAAGCGTCTTGCAGAGGAAAAAGCACGCGCGCTGGCCAGCAGTCACCCCGCCCACCTGATTATCGGCTCCGACCAGGTTGCGGTGCTCGGCGAGCGGATTATCGGCAAACCGCACACCTTCGAAAAGGCCCGCGAACAATTGCTGGCGTCTAGCGGTGCCAGCGTGACCTTCCTTACCGGCCTGGCCCTGCTCAACAGCCAGACGGGTGAATGCCAGGTCGACTGCGTGCCGTTCACCGTACACATGCGCTCGCTCGATCAGGCACGCATCGAACGCTACCTGCGCGCCGAACAGCCCTACGACTGCGCTGGCAGCTTCAAAGCCGAAGGTTTGGGGGTGAGCCTGTTTCAAAGCACCGAAGGCCCTGACGCTACCAGCCTGATCGGCCTGCCCTTGATTCGCCTGGTGGACATGTTGCTGGCCGAAGGTGTGCAAATCCCCTGACCACCCTGTAGCTGACGAAGCCTGCGTGCGCGCAACCTACTGAACACCGCAATTGTGTAGCAGCTGGCGAAGCCTGCGTTCGGGTGCGCAGCGCTCGCAAATCCGGATTGCACGGTCTATCTGAAAGGTTGCGGCGCATGGTTTGGCGAGCGCTGCGCACTCGAACGCAGGCTTCGCCAGCTGCTACAGGGATCGTGCAGACATTAAAAAACCGGCCACTTGGGCCGGTTTTTTATGCCGAAGGCGATCAGCGCAACGAAGGCCCCTGGAAGCCCATCCACATCGCCAGATGCTCAGCCACACTGGCACCGAGTTTTTTCGAGAAGCGGTCGAACGGCGATTCCTGAACGGTGAAATCCACCAGCTCTTTCTCGCCGATCACGTCACGTGCCACCGAACTGGCATTCCCCAAACCATCGATCAGACCCAGCGGCAGCGCTTGCTCGCCCGACCAGACCAACCCGGAGAACAACTCTGGATGTTCCTTGTCCTTGAGACGGTCGCCACGACCTTTCTTGACGCTGCTGATGAACTGCTGATGAGTGGTATCGAGCACACCCTGCCAGAACCGGGTTTCTTCAGGCTTCTGCGGCTGGAACGGATCAAGGAACGATTTGTGCTCGCCCGAGGTGTAAGTACGACGCTCGACACCCAGCTTCTCCATGGTCCCGACAAAGCCATAACCGGCTGCGGTCACACCAATGGAACCCACCAGGCTCGCCTTGTCGGCATAGATCTGATCCGCCGCACTGGCGATGTAGTAAGCACCGGAAGCACCCAAATCCGAGATCACCGCGTAAAGCTTGGTGTCCGGATGCAGGCCGCGCAAACGACGGATTTCGTCATAGACGTAGCCTGACTGCACCGGACTGCCACCCGGACTGTTGATTCGCAGGATGACACCCTTGACCTTCTTGTCTTCAAACGCTGCACGCAGGCTGCCGACGATGTTGTCAGCGCTGGCAGGTTCCTTGTCGGCGATCATGCCGGTCACGTCGATCAGCGCGGTGTAGTTGCCACTGAGGGTGGCGGCTTTCTCCATGTCCATCAGGGGCGTGAACAGGACCAACGCGCCAAACAGGTACACAAAAGTCAGCAGCTTGAAGAAAATCCCCCAGCGACGGGACCGGCGCTGCTCCTGCACGCTGGCCAGCATGGTCTTTTCCAGCAGCTTCCAGCTTTTCTCGTCACCGCTCTCTACGCTTGCCTTGGCGGGCGCTTTCCATTCGTCGGTCATGACATTTACCCCAGCAAAAACCTGTTAAACCCGCTGACTCAGCCAGGCATGCAATTCTGAAAAACGATCAATGGCCAGTGTCGGCCCGAATAATTTCAACGCTTCGATCGATTGCGCGCCGTAGCTGACGGCCACCGAATCCATGCCCGCATTGCGCGCCATCTGCAAGTCAAAGGACGAGTCCCCCACCATCAACGCCTGCTCCGGGCGAACCTCACAGTGAGCGAGGATCTGCTCGAGCATCAGCGGATGGGGCTTGCTGGCGGTTTCGTCGGCCGCGCGGGTAATGTCGAAATAATCTTCCCAACCGTGAGACTTCAACACCCGATCCAGCCCGCGACGAGCCTTGCCGGTCGCGACCGCCAAGTGATAACCCTCTGCACGGAACGCCTCCATCGACTCGACCACCCCTTCGAACAACGGCGAAGGCACGGCTTCCGAGGCGATGTAGTGATCAGCATAGTGCTGACGGAAGGCCACCAATTCGTCGTCGCCGATTTCCGGATACAACGTACGAATCGCCTCCGGCAAGCCCAGACCGATGATCCCCCTGACAGCAAAATCATCGCGCAACTGAAAACCGGAGCGCTCGGATGCGACATGCATCGACTCGACAATTCGACCAATGGAGTCGGCGAGCGTGCCGTCCCAATCGAAAATCAGCAGCTTGCAGTCAGATGGGTGCACTCAGGCGCTCCACAGTTTTGGCCCACATCTCGTCGACTGGCGCCTGCAACTTCAGCTCACCGCCATCCGGCAGCGGCACAGTCAGCAGGTAGGCGTGCAGGAACAGGCGCTTGCCGCCCAGGTCACGAATCTCTTTGCTGAAGCCTTCATCGCCGTACTTGGTGTCACCGGCAATGCAATGCCCGGCGTGCAAGGTGTGAACGCGGATCTGGTGAGTCCGGCCAGTGATCGGCCTGGCTTCGATCAGGGTAGCGAAGTCGCCAAAACGACGCAGGACCTTGAACACGGTCACGGACTCTTTGCCCTCCTCCTCGTCAACTTCGACCATACGCTCGCCGGAGCGCAGATTGCTCTTGCCCAGCGACGCCCGGACTTGCTTGATCGAGGCCGCCCAGTTGCCGCGAACCAGCGCCATGTAGCGCTTGTCGACGCCATCGCCACGCAATGCCGTGTGCAAGTGACGCAGCATGCTGCGCTTCTTGGCGATCATCAGCAGGCCGGAGGTGTCACGGTCGAGACGGTGAACCAATTCGAGCTCCTTGCAATCGGGACGCAACTGACGAAAGGCTTCGATCACCCCGTAAGTCAGTCCGCTGCCACCGTGGACCGCAATGCCGCAAGGCTTGTTGATCACGATCAACGCCTTGTCCTCGAACACAATCGAGGCTTCGAGGCGCTGTAGCAGGCCTTGTGCCAGCGGTACCGGTTCGTCGCGCTCAGGCACGCGAACCGGCGGCACGCGCACGATATCGCCCGCCTGCAGCTTGTATTCGGGCTTGATCCGACCTTTGTTCACTCGCACTTCGCCTTTGCGCAAAATGCGGTAAATCAAGGTCTTGGGCACGCCTTTGAGCCGAGCGAGAAGGAAGTTGTCAATTCGTTGGCCGGCATATTCCGGCGAGACCTCCAGCAGTTGTACGGCTGGGGTCGAAGGGGCTGTAGTCGTCATGGCGCGGATGATAACAATTTTTTATGGAATTGAAGCACTTAATCATTGCTGCTATAGTCGCGAACGCCGCCAAAAGTGGCCTGGACAGCGGACTAACGGTCAAAAACCGGCCCTGACCAACGCAATTCACGAGGACGAGAGGCCGTCCTACGAGGCTTTCGCTACGAAACGGTAGAGTTTGCAGTTGTAACGAGCGCAGGTGACATGAGGCCTGAAGCATGCCGCAAAGCAGAGTTTTCACTCGCCTTGCGAGCAAATATTCATGGCCAGTTCACAAAGTGCAGTCAGCTACGAACAAACCCGAGCGAACGCTGCGGAAACAACGCCTAAATTAGCCATGATGCGTGACCTCCCCTTTCGGAGCTCACGGTAAATGCCAACCCGCTGCGGATTCTGCGCGCGGCAGCACCCGAATTATCAGGGATACGTGTAGGGTGGAGATGCACAACCGCTGGACTGTGTAGCAATAGGCTTTATCAAGACGCTTCATCTCGTCCACAGCCGCTGGTTGATTCCTCCTCCTGACTGAGTGCTTAAGTAGCCACAGCAAGCAGGACGCGTACGTCGCGACGCCGGCCCAATTGGTCGGGGTTCGCTAGACACTGGAGTGTCCAACCACTCCTGACGCACCTGACACCGACCATGAGAAGTCGTGTGTGCCGAACGCCGTTTCCGGCAGCCCGGAAACCGACGGTACTACATGAAAAGAATGCTGATTAACGCAACTCAACCCGAAGAGTTGCGCGTTGCACTGGTAGATGGCCAACGCCTCTACGACCTGGACATCGAATCCGGTGCACGCGAGCAGAAAAAGGCCAACATCTATAAAGGCCGGATTACTCGCATCGAACCAAGCCTGGAGGCTGCCTTTGTCGATTTCGGCTCTGAGCGCCACGGCTTCCTGCCCCTCAAAGAAATCTCCCGCGAATACTTCAAGAAAGCCCCCGAAGGCCGCGTCAACATCAAGGACGTCCTGAGCGAAGGCCAGGAAGTCATCGTTCAGGTCGAAAAAGAAGAACGTGGCAACAAGGGCGCAGCCCTGACCACTTTCATCAGCCTGGCCGGTCGTTACCTGGTTCTGATGCCGAACAACCCGCGTGCCGGCGGTATTTCCCGTCGCATCGAAGGTGAAGAGCGCAACGAACTGCGTGAAGCCCTGAACGGCCTGGTTGCCCCAGCCGACATGGGCCTGATCGTTCGCACTGCCGGCCTGGGCCGCAGCAGCGAAGAAATGCAGTGGGACCTCGACTACCTGCTGCAACTGTGGACCGCTATTAAAGAAGCCTCGCTGGATCGCTCCGCGCCGTTCCTGATCTACCAGGAAAGCAACGTGATCATCCGCGCCATCCGCGATTACCTGCGCCAGGACATTGGCGAAGTGCTGATCGACAGCGTTGAAGCACAGGACGAAGCCCTGACCTTCATTCGCCAGGTGATGCCGCAGTACGCCAGCAAGATCAAGCTGTACGAAGACAGCGTTCCGCTGTTCAACCGTTTCCAGATCGAAAGCCAGATCGAGACCGCTTTCCAGCGCGTCGTTGAACTGCCTTCCGGTGGTTCCATCGTTATCGATCCGACCGAAGCCCTGGTGTCCATCGACATCAACTCGGCGCGCGCCACCAAAGGCAGCGACATCGAAGAAACCGCTCTGCAGACCAACCTTGAAGCCGCCGAAGAAATCGCCCGTCAGTTGCGCTTGCGCGACATCGGCGGCCTGATCGTCATCGACTTCATCGACATGACCCCTGCCAAGAACCAGCGCGCCGTGGAAGAAAAAGTCCGCGAATGCCTGGAAGCCGACCGCGCTCGCGTGCAAGTCGGTCGCATCTCGCGCTTCGGCCTGCTGGAAATGTCCCGTCAGCGCCTGCGTCCATCCCTGGGCGAAAGCAGCGGCATCGTTTGCCCGCGTTGCAACGGCACCGGCATCATCCGTGATGTTGAATCGCTGTCGCTGGCGATCCTGCGCCTGATCGAAGAAGAAGCCCTGAAAGACCGCACCGCCGAAGTTCGCGCCCAGGTGCCGATCCCGGTCGCCGCGTTCCTGCTCAACGAGAAACGCAACTCGATCACCAAGATCGAACTGCGCACCCGCGCCCGCATCGTCATTCTGCCGAACGATCACCTCGAAACGCCGCACTTCGAAGTGCAGCGTTTGCGCGATGACAGCCCGGAAGCCGCGGTCGGCCAGTCCAGCTACGAAATCGCTGCTGCCGCTGCCGAAGTCGAAGAAGTCCAGCCAGCCGCTGCGACCCGCACCCTGGTTCGCCAGGAAGCCGCGGTCAAGACGGCTCCGGCTCGCGCCAACGCTCCGGTTCCGACCGAAGTCGTCGCTGCCCCACCTGTTGCCGCACCGGCCGCCGCGCCAGAGCCAAGCCTGTTCAAAGGCCTGGTGAAGTCGCTGGTCAGCCTGTTCGCGACCAAGGAAGAGCCTGCTGCTCCGGTGGTGGTTGAAAAACCGGCGACCACCGAGCGTCCGGCCCGCAACGAAGAGCGTCGCAACGGCCGTCAGCAGAGCCGCAACCGTAATGGTCGCCGCGATGAAGAACGCAAGCCTCGCGAGGAACGTGCACCGCGTGAAGAACGCGCACCGCGTGAGCCCCGCGAAGCCCGCGAAGAAACGCCAGCAGTAGCAGTCGCCCGCGAAGAACGCGCTCCACGTGAAGAGCGCGCACCACGCGCCCCGCGTGAAGAACGTGCACCGCGCGCTCCTCGCGAAGATCGCAAGCCACGTGGCGATCGTGAAGAGCGTCCGGTCCGTGAACTGCGCGAGCCTCTGGATGCCGCTCCGGCCGCCGCTGTTACCGCTGAAGAGCGTCCAGCCCGCCAGCCACGTGAAGAACGTGCTCCACGCCCACCGCGTGAAGAACGTCAGCCACGTGCCGAGCAAGCCGCCGCAGTAGCTGAAGAAGAACTGGTTACCAACGAAGAGCAACCGCAGGAAGACGGTCAGGATGGCGCCGAAGGCGATCGTCCACGCCGCCGCTCCCGTGGCCAGCGTCGTCGCAGCAACCGTCGTGAGCGTCAGCGCGATGCCAACGGTAATGTGATCGAAGGTTCGGAAGAATCCGAGTCCGCCGAAGGTAACGAAGCTGCTGAAACCAGCGAAGCCCCAAGCGCTGCCGATCTGGCCGCCGGCCTGGCTGTTACCGCAGCTGTTGCCAGCACCGTGATCAGCGCTCCAGCCGAAGCACAGGCTAACGAGCAAGCCGAACGCGCGACTGCCGCCACCCTGGAAACTGCTCCAGTGGAAGCGCCAGTGGTTGAAGCAACGACTCCGGTCGAAGCCACCGCTGCTCCGGAAATCGAAGTGGCTCCGGTTCGTGAAGCACAGCCTGTCGTTGAAGCTGCCGCTGAGCCAGTGGTTAGCGCAGAACCGGTTGCCGAAACAGCCAGCGAAACAGTAACCGAAGCTGTCCGTGAAGTTCGCGAAGAGCAAACGGCGTTCAACTGGGTTGCCGAGCCACCTGTCGCCGAAGCGCCGGAAGCCGAAGCCATGGTGTCCGAGCCAGTGGTTGCTGCTGCAGAGCCTGCTCCAGTGGTTGAAGCACCGGTTGTTGCCGAAGTGGCCGCACCGCAAGTCGAAGCTGCCCCTGTCAGCGCCCTGACGCCAAGTGGCCGTGCGCCGAACGACCCACGTGAAGTGCGTCGCCGCAAGCGTGAAGAGGAGCGTCTGCAGAAGGAAGCCGAACTGGCTGCCGCTGCTGCTCCGGCTGCTGTCGAAACAGCACCGGTTGTCGCTGAAGTCGTCGAGGCAGCACCTGCCCCGACTGCTGAAGTCGCTGCTGCCGAACCCGTGGAATCCGCGATCGACGAAGCACCGCGCTCCGTTCAGGAAGCGGTAGAGCAACACGAACAAGCCCTGGAAAAAGAACACGAGCCTAAACCTCTCGTCTGATTCCATCGGCTAATAAAAAGCCCCGCCTGGTGATCCAGGCGGGGCTTTTTTATGTCCATGAACATCCCCCTCTGTGGGAGTGAGCCTGCTCGCGATGGCGGTTTAACATTCGATATTTATGCACGCTGATCCAACGCTATCGCGAGCAGGCTCGCTCCCACAGGGAATCTGTTCCAAGGCTACTTGAAGGTCAACTTCTCTGGCACATCCACATCCCACAACACCCCGGGATCGTCCACGGCTACCTCGACCACCCGGGCCTGCGCAAACAACGCCTTGGCGCCTCGATCACCGGACAACGCCATCAACGCGGCACCAAAGCTGCGCCCAAATCCCACCGGATGCCCATACTCGTCTTGATGCACCGGAACACTGACAGCGTCATCTGCAATCGCCGCCACCACGCGCTCAATACTCGATGGAAGGATGAACGGCATATCCCCCAGCACAATCAGCCAGCCACCGAGCTGCGGACACGCCGCCACCCCGGCCGCGATGCTGTCGCCCATGCCGGTCGATTCGATCAGCACAATCTCGCAACCATAAGCCTTGGCCATGCGGATCACTTGCGGTCGATCCACAGTGGTCACCAGGACGCGCTTCTCAAGAGAAGCCGGCAAATTCACCAGCACTTGCTCGATCATCGAATGCACAGCGCCGTCGCGCCCCGTGCAATCCGCCACCAGCTTGTCCCGCTCGACACCGGCCTCCTGTCGAAACCGACGGCCCTGCCCTGCTGCCAGCACAACGACGCCGATGGGTTCGCTCATACCACCTCCTGCAACAGCTTCTTCTGCTTGAGCTCGACACCGTTCTTGATCGCGACGATTTCGGCCAGCAGCGACAAGGCGATTTCCGCCGGCGTGTGGCTGCCAATGTGCAAACCGATCGGGCCGTGCAACCGAGCGATAGCCTCTTGTGACAAGCCTAGCTGAGCCAGATTGTCCCGGCGCTTCAAGCTGTTGACCCGCGACCCCAGCGCACCGACATAAAACGCCTTGGAGTCCAAAGCAGTGAGCAGCGCCATGTCATCGAGGCGAGGATCGTGGGTCAGCGCGACGATGGCCGTACGCTCGTCAGTCTGGATGCTGAGCACTGCGTCATCGGGCATGCCCGAAACAAAGCGCCCGTGCTGCTCTTCCCAGCCATAAACGAACTCGGTACGCGGATCGCAGATCAGCACTTCGAAATCCAGCAGCCGCGCCATCTCGGCGACATACCGGGACAACTGCCCCGCACCGATCAGCAACAGCCGCCAACGCGGACCGTAAATGGCCCGCAATGTCTTGCCATCGAACGTCAGCACATCCGTCTTGTCAGCCGGTTGCAGCGTGACTTCACCCGTCTCGACACTCAGCGAGCGAGCCACGATTTCATGCGCCTCGCAGCGCGCCAGCAACTCGGCGACCCATGCCGGATCGCCGACCCGTTCCTCGGTCAGGCGCAGGGTGCCGCCGCACGGCAAACCGAAGCGTGCCGCCTCCTCACGGGTGACGCCGTAAGTGATCAACTGCACCGGCGGCCCATCGGCAGGAATACGACCGTCGTGCAGCCGGGCAATCAAATCGTCTTCGACACAACCACCGGACACCGAGCCAATCACCACGCCGTCTTCACGCAAGGCCAGCATGGCGCCAGGAGCCCGAGGCGCGGTGCCCCAGGTCTGGACCACGCTGTACAACACCACCCGCTGACCAGCGCGGCGCCATTCGAGCACGCTGCGCAGGACGTTCAGATCGACGCTGTCCATCAGGCTTGCGCCTTCTGCCAACCTTGCAGCTGATAGCGAACCGGCAGGTTGCGGATGCGCTTGCCGGTGGCGGCAAAGATTGCATTGCACAGCGCCGGCGCAATCGGCGGCACGCCAGGTTCACCGACCCCGCCCAATGGCACATTGCCTGGTGGTGTGACCAGATGCACCGCAACTTCCTTCGGCGCCAGGGACATGCGCGCCACTTCGTACATGTGGAAGTTGTCCTGCTGGACCTTGCCGTCCTTGAAGCTGATTTCCCCCAGCACCGCGTTGCCCAGGCCCATGACACAGGCGCCTTCGAACTGCGAGCGAATCCGCTCGGGGTTGATCTGCGGTCCGCAATCCACCGCGATGTCAGCCTTGTGCACGATCAGCGTGCCGTCGTCTTTGACTTCGACCTCGATCACCGCCGCCACATAAGTCACGAAGCTGTAATGCACCGCCAGGCCCAGGCCTCGGCCCTTGGGCAACTCACGGCCCCAACCGGCGGCTTTGGCTGCGGTTTCCAGTACCGTGCGCATCCGCGCGGTGTCGATCGGATAACGCTCGGGGGATTCGCCGTAGTTCCACTCTTCACTCAAGGTGCGCGGATCAATCTGCCGGTCCGGACCAAGCAATTTGATCTGGTACTTGAGCGGATCCTGGCCGGCCTTGTGCGCCAGCTCATCGACAAAGCTCTGAATCGCAAAACCGTGTGGAATGTTCGACACCGAGCGATACCAGCCGACCCGGGTATGGACCGTCGCTTCGGGGTTTTCCAGGCGCACGTTCGGAATCGCGTAAGCCATGTTGGTGAAACCCATGCCCAGTTCGAAGGCCGCCTCGTGGTTCATGCCCGGCGCGAACAGCGCGGTGATGCTCGGCGCCACGGTGCGGTGCAACCAGCCGGACGGCAGGCCGTCCTTGTTCAGGCTGGCTTTCAGGTACTCGGCGGATACCGTGTGGAAATAGGAGCAGTGGATGTCGTCTTCACGGGTCCATTGCACCCGCACGGCCTTGCCGGGGAACTCCTTGGCGAGGATGGCTGCTTCGATGATGAAGTCCGGTTTGGATTTACGCCCGAAACCGCCGCCCAGCAAGGTGACGTTGAAGGTGACGTTATCGAACGGAATGCCGAGGCGCTCGCCAATACGTTCGCGAGTGACTTGGGGGGCCTGGCTTGGGGCCCAGGCTTCGCACACACCGTCCTTGAAGCGGGCGATGGCGACCATCGGCTCCATGGGTGCTTGCGTGAGATGCGGCAGGTAATAGGAGGCCTCGACGGTGTTGTCGGCACTGCTCATGGCTTCGTCGATATTGCCGGTATTGCGCACCACTTTGCCGGGTTTGAGGGAGGCTGCCTCAATTTCCTTGCGGTAGGCGATCGAGTCGTAACTGGCGTTGGGGCCATCGTCCCACTCGATTTTCAGCGCTTCGCGGCCCTTGATCGCCGCCCAGGTATTACTGGCGACCACGGCCACGCCGCCCAGCGGTTGAAACTCCAGCGGCAGTGGCCGATTTTCGATCTGAATGACCTTGATCACGCCCGGGACTTTCATCGCGGCGCTGGAGTCGACGGACTTGACCTTGCCGCCGTACACCGCAGGACGCGCAATAGTGGCGTAGAGCATGCCGTCGAAATGCACGTCTGCACCGTAAATGGCGCGACCGTTGACGATGTCGACACCGTCGATGGCCTTGGCGCCTTCCTTGCCGATGTAGCGGAATTCCGACGGTTGCTTGAGTCGCAGGCTGTCACGCGCCGGCACTGCCAACGCACCGGCTGCGGCGGCCAAGGCGCCGTAACCCAATTCACGGCCGGTCGGCTTATGGATGACTTTATGCAGTTGCGCATGGCATTCGCCGACCGGCACTTTCCACTGTTCGGCAGCGGCTTGTTCAAGCATGGTCCGCGCGGCAGCACCGCAGCGACGCATCGGCTCGTACCAGTGGCGCATGCTGCGCGAGCCATCGGTGTCCTGGTTGCCGAAGCGCACTTCGTCGCCCGGCGCCTGTTGCACCTTCATCATCGCCCAGTCGGCTTCCAGTTCATCGGCCACCACCATCGTCAGGCTGGTGCGCACACCCTGGCCCATTTCCGAGCGGTTGCAGACCACGGTCACCCTGCCGTCAGCGGCGATGCTGACGTACACCTTGGGATCATCGATCCAGCCGTTGGGCATGCCATCGGCGCCGAATTTCTTCTCTTTCTCGGCGGCGAAAGCGTCTTGCCAGCCCCAGCTCGCCGCTAAAACCAATGCACTGGTGGCGCCAACGCCTTTGAGGAAACCGCGGCGACTGAAGTTGCTCAGCGCGAAATCATTCGGTAACTGACTCATGCCTTGGCCTCCTTCAGGTGAGTGGATGCCTGGCGGATGGCGGTCTTGATGCGGTTGTACGTGCCGCAGCGGCAAATATTGCCGACCATTGCCTCTTCGATCTGTTCGTCGCTGGGGTTCGGGTGGGTCTTGAGCAGCGCCGTGGCGGACATGATCTGCCCGCCCTGACAGAAACCGCACTGGGCGACGGCGGTGTCGAGCCAGGCTTGCTGGACGACTTGCCCGACCGGATCGGCGTGCAGGTTTTCGATTGTAGTGACGTTCTGCCCGACCACCGAACCGATCGGCGTGATGCAACTGCGCGCCGGGGCGCCGTCGATATGAATGGTGCACGCGCCGCACAGGCCCATGCCGCAGCCGAATTTGGTGCCGTTGTAACCGGCCACGTCGCGGATTGCCCAGAGCAGCGGCATGTCCTCGGTGACGTCGAGTTGATGGTCTTGACCATTGAGCTTCAGGGTAATCATGGGCACGCCCGCATAGTTATCGGTTATGGGGTCGAGCAATCTGCCGCCAAAGGTTGGCGGTTGGCATCACGCAGATCGGCTCAGGCTAAATGGGCTCTCTTATGCGGACGGTAGCGTCTGCATCGGGCCTTTGGTGGAGCAAACGTTTGCATCGTTAGGTGGCTAAGTTAACCCAGCATTAACAAAAAAGCCCTGCACCGTTAAACGTGTGCAGGGCTTTGAGATCAGTCTTGAAAGCGTAGCCTCAATACCGATTGGGCTCCATTTCCAGATCGACATGAAAACGTTCTGAAATGTCTTTCTGAATGCGTTGCGCCAGGTTCAGCAATTGCAGGCCCGTCGCGTTGCCGTAGTTGACCAGCACCAATGCCTGCAATTTATGCACGCCGGCATCGGCTTCACGGAAACCTTTCCAGCCGGCCCGCTCGATCAGCCACCCCGCCGCCAGTTTCATCTGCCCGTCGGGTTGCGCGTAGGCCACCAGATCCGGGTATTCACCTTTGAGTTGCGCGACGAGCGCCGCTGGCACCAACGGATTCTTGAAGAAGCTGCCGGCATTGCCGAGCACTGCCGGGTCCGGGAGCTTTTCGTTGCGGATACTGCAAATCGCCTGGCTGACATCGGTGGCGGTCGGGTGATCGATACCTTGCTCGGTCAGGCGCTGACGCACCGGGCCGTACTCCAGATGCAGGTGCGCGGCGCGGTCCAGGATGAAACGAACCCGCAGGATCAACCAACGCCCCGGTTCCTGTTTGAACAGGCTGTCGCGGTAGGCGAAGTTACATTCTTCCAGAGTGAAATCCCGCAAGTCGCCGGTCTGGCGATCCAGCGCGGTCAGGCCGGCGAATACGTCCTTGATCTCCACGCCGTAGGCGCCGATGTTCTGCATCGGTGCCGCACCGACAGTGCCGGGGATCAGGCTGAGGTTCTCCAGCCCCGACAACCCCAGCGCCAGGGTGTGTTGCACGAACGGATGCCAAGGCTCGCCGGCCTCGGCTTCGATCACGACTTTGCTGCCGTCATCGCTCAGGATGCGAATCCCGCGGGTGGCCATGCGCAGCACCAGCGACTGGATATCGGCCGTTAGCAGCAGGTTGCTGCCACCACCAATCACCAGCAACGGCACGTCATGCTCCACCGCATAAGCCAGGGCTTCACGCACGTCGGCATCGTTATGAGCCTCGGCAAACAGCCGGGCCTGAACATCGACGCCAAAGGTGTTGAACGGCTTGAGCGAAACCCGGGGTTGGACCAGCAAACTCATAGCCGTCCCTTCAATTCGATCACCAGCAAATCACTGGCGCGCTCGATCAGGTCCAGCACCTGTTCAAAACCTTGGTCACCGTCGTAGTACGGATCCGGCACTTCATCGATTTCCGACTGGTACCGCCGCAAAAACAGGTCCAGCTCGGCTTTGCCCTTGGCCGGTTGCATGGCCTCGAGGTTGCGCAGGTTGCTGTGGTCCATCGCCAGAATCAGGTCGTAGGTGGCGAAATCGGCGCGGGACACTTGCTGTGCGCGCTGGGCGGACAGGTCATAACCGCGCAGCCTGGCTGCCGCCTGGCTGCGCTTGTCCGGCGCCTTGCCGACGTGCCAGTCACCGGTACCCGCGGAGGCGACTTCGATTTGATCGGCCAGCCCCGCCTCGCGCAGTTTGTGTCGCAACACGCCTTCGGCCGTGGGTGAACGGCAGATGTTGCCCAGGCAGACAAACAAAACCCGCATCAGGCCTCCAGCAGGCGACGAACGCGCTCAAGGTCTTCGATGGTATCGACGCCGGTCGGCGGTGCGATCAGCGCGTCGGCGACGTGAATCCGCACGCCATGCCACAGGGCACGCAGCTGTTCCAGGGATTCAGTATTTTCCAGCCAGCAAGGTCCCCAGCTGACAAAGTCATGCAGGAAACCGGCGCGGTAGGCATAGATGCCGATGTGGCGACGATAGGGCACGCCTTCCGGCAATTGCTCGCGGCTTTTGGCGAACGCGTCCCGGGCCCACGGCAACGTGGCACGACTGAAGGTCAGCGCCAGGCCATTAAGGTCGCTGACAACCTTGACCACATTGGGATTGAACAGGGTTTCCACATCTTCGATCGGCTCGGCCAGCGTGGCCATGCGCGCTTCGGTGTGGGCGGCCAGGTTGGCAGCCACCTGGTCGATCACGCTCGGCGGGATCAGCGGTTCGTCACCCTGGACGTTGACCACAATGGCGTCGGGCGCCAGGCCCAGTTTCGCGGCGACTTCGGCCAAACGGTCGGTGCCGGAATTGTGATCTTCGCGGGTCAGCACCACTTCAGCGCCAAACCCTTTGCAGGCCTCGACGATGCGCGCATCGTCAGTGGCCACCACCACGCGTTGCGCACTGCTTTTGCTCGCCTGTTCCCAGACGTGCTGGATCATCGGCTTGCCGGCGATCAGCAACAGCGGCTTGCCCGGCAAGCGAGTGGAGGCGTAGCGCGATGGAATGACAACGGTAAAGGCTGTGGTCATTTATCCAGACGCTCGTCGGTGGTCAGGGTGCGGGCTTCGGTTTCGAGCATCACCGGGATGCCGTCGCGAATCGGGTAAGCCAGGCCTGCGCCCTTGCTGATCAGCTCGGTTTTGTCGGCACTGAGCTTGAGCGGGCCTTTGCAGACCGGGCAAGCGAGGATATCGAGCAATTTGGTGTCCATGAGCATTCCCTGGATAAAAACGGATTTAAGGCAAAAGACGAGCCGGCAACAGGCGCATCAGCTGCGTATCGAACCAGGCCACGAAGGCCGGCGATGGCGCAGCATCGACCGCCAGGTACCACCAATCGGCGGCGGCGAAGGCACGGCACTTCACCGCGTCCTTTTCGGTCATCACCAACGGCAATGACGGTGTGAAATTCAAGGCTTGCACGCTGTATTCGGCGTGGTCGGCAAACGCATGCGGCACCGGTTGCCAGTGTAGCGTTTCGAGGGTTGTGAAGAAACGCTGCGGATTGCCGATCCCGGCCACGGCGTGCAGCGCCTGGCCCGCGGGGAAGTGGTCGAGGGGACGCCGCTCGCCGCTGCGCAGATTGATCAATTCGGTGGGTTGAAGCTGGAAGGCGAAACCGCCGTCGCGATCGGCAGCGGCACCGTTGTAGAGTACCGCGTCGACACTTTGCAGACGCTCGGCCGGCTCACGCAACGGCCCGGCGGGCAGGCAACGCTGGTTGCCCAGGCCGCGGGCGGCGTCGATCAACACCAGTTCAAGGTCGCGGGCCAGACGGTAATGCTGCATGCCGTCGTCGGACAGGATCAGGTCCAATGGCTCATTCGCCAGCAGCGCTTTGACGGCACTGCTGCGGTCCGGGTCGATCATCAACGGGACGCCGGTGCGCTGGACGATCAACAGCGGTTCGTCACCAGCGATATCGGCGCTTTGATCGGCATCGACTCGCCACGGCAAGTGCGGTGGCTTGGCGCCATAACCTCGACTGACCACGCCGACCCGCAAACCGCTGCGCTGGCAGTGCTGGATCATCCACAGAATCAGCGGCGTCTTGCCGGTGCCACCGACGGTAATGTTACCCACGACGATCAGCGGCACGGGCGGTTGATAGATATCGCCCTCTCCCGCCAGAAAACGCTTGCGCTTGTTCATGACCACGCGCCGATACAGCCACTCCAGCGGCTGCAACAGCTTCAGGGCCGGATGACCCTGGTACCACGCGGCGAGCAAGCGATCGGACATGGCCATCAGGGCGCGGGCGGCGCCGCCTCGACTGTGGTCATGCGCAGGTGGCTGAAACCGAGTTTACCGGCGGCGTCCATAGCTGTGATGACGGACTGATGCTGGGCCTTGCCGTCGGCGCTGATGGACAGCGGCAAGTTGGTGTCGCCACTGGATTCTTTTTGCAGTGCGTCCATCAGGGTCGCCAGGTCGTTCTTGGGCAAGACCTGATTATTCACCGAGATGGCGCCTTCGGCACTGATGGCAACGTCCAGGTGTTTGACCTGCTGGTCTTCGGCCGGCGAACCGCTGACTGCTTCCGGCAGATCCACACGCAATTGGGTTTCTCGGGTAAAGGTGGTGGTCACGACGAAAAACAGCAGCAGGATAAACACCACGTCGATCAGCGACGCGAGGTTGATGTCTACCGTTTCCCGCGGTTTGCGGCGGAATTTCACGCTTTGCCCCCATTCAGGTCAACATCACGGTCACCCTGCACTACCTCGACCAGTTTGATCGCTTCCTGCTCCATGCCCACCACCAACTCATCGATCCGGCGTTGCAGGAATCGGTGGAAGAATACAGCCGGGATACCAACCATCAGGCCCGCAGCCGTGGTGATCAGCGCTTTGGAAATACCGCCAGCCAGCACCGCAGCATTGGTACCCATGCCTGTGCCCATGAACGCGCTGAAAATGTCGATCATGCCCAGCACCGTCCCCAACAGACCCAGCAACGGAGCCATGGCAGCGATGGTGCCCAACGCATTGATGTAGCGTTCAAGCTCGTGGATGACCCGTGCGGCAGCCTCTTCGATGCACTCTTTCATGATCTCGCGACCATGCTTGGAGTTCGCCAGGCCAGCGGCGAGGATTTCGCCCAACGGCGAGTTGGCGCGCAATTCCTTGAGTTTTTCTTTATTGAGTTGCTTGTCCTTGATCCACACCCAGACTTGCCCGAGCAAATGCTCCGGGGTCACACGGCTGGCTCGCAGGGTCCAGAGACGCTCGGCGACGATTGCCATGGCCGCGATGGAACTCAAAATGATCGGCAGCATCATCCAGCCGCCGGATTTGACTAATTCCCACACAGTGACAGCCCCCTCGAAAAAGTGCGCCACTCTAACATAGGGGGTGAGCGCACCGAAGACCGTGATGTCGCATCCGCTCGGGGTTTAACAACCCCGGTTCAGTGCGCAGAGCGCCAGAAGCGCCGTTCTTGACGCATCGTCCACGGCGGTTTGAAACGTCCCAGTTGCAGACGGATGGCGCCCTGCTCGGCGCTGTCATAAACCGACAGGCCGCGTTTTTGATAGCGCGCGACGACCGTAGGATGGGGATGACCGAATGAATTGCCGTGACCGCGGGAGATCAGCACTGCTTTGGGTTGCAGCGCGGTAAGCAGCGCCATTGAAGACGAACTGCGACTGCCGTGGTGCGGCGCCTGCAACCAGTCAGTGGTGACGGCCAGTGGACTGTCGAGCAGTGCCCGCTCGGCGGCGGCGTCTATATCACCGGTCAATAACAGACGCTCACCATTGGCTTCAATTTGAAGGACACAGGATTTTTGATTGCTCTCGCTGGCCGAAGGCCATTGCCAGAGCTGGAACCTGACATCATCCCAGACCCATTGCTTGCCGCTCTCGCAGCCCTGCGCCTGTAACTCCGTCGGCAGCGCCTGGGGATCGCCACTGACCACCCGTTTTACCGGCAGACCATCGGCCACGGCCCGGGCGCCGCCTGCATGATCGGCGTCGGCATGGCTGATCAACATCAAATCGAGCCCCTCCACGCCCAGCTTGCGTAATGCCGGCAGCACCACCCGCTCGCCCAGGTCGAAATCGCCGAATCGTGGCCCGGTGTCATACAACAGTGTGTGATGACGGGTGCGCACCAGGATCGCCAAACCCTGGCCGACATCCAGCTGCCAGACTTCGGCAATGCCTTCAGGCAAGACTTGCCGGGGCGGAAAAACCAGCAACAGCAGCATCGGCCAACCCAGCGCGCGAAACGGCACACCCCGAGGCATTAATAGTAGAAACGCACCGAGTGTGCCTACTGCCCAAATCCACAACGGGATGGCCATCGGCACCCACGCGGGCAAGTACCCGGCCATCAGCGTCAGGCCCTTGAACAAGAGGTCGATCAGACCTCCTGCCAGCCACAGCAACCCTTCGCCCACATAAGGAAGGGGTAAAAACAATGTGCCCAGCAATGCCACGGGCAGCACGACCAGGCTGATCCACGGCACCGCGAGCAAATTGGCCACCGGCCCGCTGAGACTGATCGGCAACCCGAGCACCAGCAGCAACGGGCACAGGCCAATCGCGATCAGCCATTGGGCGCGGGTCCAGGTTTGCCACCAACGCCATGGGCCCAGACGCCCCCCGAAGGTGAAGATCAACACCGCCACTGCCGCGAACGATAGCCAGAAACCCGGTTGCAGACTCGCCAGCGGATCCAGCAGCAAAACACCGTCGAGCGCCAGCAACAACGGCCACCAGGCGCCGAGATGACGAAATCGCAGGCGCCACAACAGCACCAGGCCGATCATCACGCAGGCCCGCCGCACCGGCACCTCGAAACCGGCCAGCAGCCCGTAACCGAGAGCGGCCGCGAATGCGAGCCCACAGGCCCACGGCAGCCAAGGCAAGCGTTTCGGCCATAGGCCATAGCGGGCCAGCGCGGCGATCAACAGGTACACCAGCCCTGCCAACAACCCGATGTGTTGGCCGGAAATCACCAACAGATGGACGGTGCCGGTGTCTTGCAGCACCTGCCAGTCTTCGCGACTCAGCCCGGCGCCATCCCCCAGCACCAACGCCGTCAGCGCTGCCGTTCGCCCCTGGGCATCCACGGACTGCAAGCGCTGACGGACGCCGTCGCGCCAGGCCCATCGGGTTTCCTTGAGCCGTTCGCCAGCCTTGACCGTCCCGGTCGCACCGATGCGTTGCGCCAACAGCCAGGCGTCGTAGTCGAAGGCATGGGGGTTGAGCAGCCCCGCAGGACGCTTCAACTTGACCGCCAGTCGCCAATGCTCGCCGCTGTTGACCGGCGACCCGTCATACCAGGCCAGGCGCATCAGTTGCGGCACCTTGCCGTGTCGCGACCGGGCGTCCGCCAACTCGAAACGCACGACGGCCTCATTGTTCTGGGGCAATCCCGTCACCCGGCCTTCGACCCAACGGGTTTCGCCATCAAGGCTCATCGGCAGCCGATCATCCAGCGCCCACTGCGCATTCGCGCCCGCCCAGCTGAAGCCGAACAGGAAAAAAGCCAGTGGATAGCTGCGAAACGGCAGCAACATCAAACCGATGACCGGTAGCAACATCAATAACCAGACCGGCGGTAATACCGGTAAAAAACGCAGGATCAACAGACCCAACGCCAGCGCCATCATCCCTGTGCGCATACGCCCGTCCTTGAGAGTCACCTCTTAGGCATAGCCGGCTATCGCACCGCCATCGTTATTAATTGTCACAAAGTCTGAATGGGCAGCTCATAGAATCCAGACATACTTGCCGCCTTAACCGACCGAGAAGCCTTATGCCCCGGCGCTTATTCAAACGTTACATGCCAGACCCGGTCAGCATCAGGGAACACAAGTCCTTACGCTTTCTCGGCACCCTGCTGCATGACCCGAACCTCTGGCACCTCAACCGCCATTCCGTCGCACGGGCCATGGCTGTTGGCCTGTTCGCGGCGTTCCTGCCGATTCCCTTGCAGATGCTGCTCGCCGCCATTCTCGCCATCATGGTGCGCGGCAACATGCCGATTGCGGTGAGCCTGGTCTGGCTGACCAATCCAATCACCATGCCGGCGGTGTTCTTCTGCACTTACCAGACCGGTGCCTGGCTGATGGACGTTCCCACCCGCCATTTGCCGGACGAGCTGACCTGGGAATGGATCAGCGGCGAACTCTCGACGCTTTGGCAGCCGTTCTTGCTCGGCTCGGTGGTGACGGGACTGGTGCTCGGCGCGCTCGCGTATTGCCTGACCATGATGTACTGGCGCTGGTGGGTCGGAAGGCAGTGGCGGCGGCGTCAGAAAAAACGGATGCAGTAAACGCAAAACGGCCTCCACAGTGGGAGGCCGTTTTTTTTTGCGGTGTCGGGGCTTGCTCGCGAAGCAGACGACGCGGTCTCGATCAGGTACGCATCCCGCGACCACTGACCAGCAGCCGTGCGCAACCGATGTACAGCACAACGGTCGCGATCAGCATGAAGGTGATCGCCACGCTGATTCTGATGTCCGAAACGCCAAGAATGCCGTAACGGAAGGCGTTGACCATGTGCAGCACCGGGTTGGCCAGCGACACGGTCTGCCAGAACGGCGGCAGCAAGGAAATTGAGTAGAACACCCCGCCCAGGTAGGTCAGCGGTGTCAGCACAAACGTCGGGATGATCGAGATGTCATCGAAGTTGCGCGCAAACACGGCGTTGATGAAGCCCAGCAGCGAGAAGATCGTCGCCGTCAGCACCACCACCAGAATGGTCACGCCCAGGTGATGCACCTGCAACTCGGTGAAGAACAGCGACAGCAACGTCACGATGAGCCCGACCATCAAGCCGCGCAGCACACCGCCCAGGGTGTAGCCGATCAGAATCGTATGCGGCGACACCGGCGACACCATCAATTCTTCGATGGAACGCTGGAACTTGCTGCCGAAGAAACTCGAGACCACGTTGCCGTAGGAGTTGGTGATCACCGACATCATGATCAGCCCCGGCACGATGTACTCCATGTAGGTGAAACCACCCATGTCACCGATCTGCCGGCCGATCAGATTGCCGAAGATCACGAAGTACAGAACCATGGTGATGGCTGGCGGCAGCAGCGTCTGCGGCCAGATCCGGGTAAAGCGCCTGACCTCTCGGTAAACGATGGTGTTGAGGGCAACGAGGTTGGGTTGCAGCTCGGAACTCATACCGCCACCTTCGACAGATTTTTCTCCACCAGGGACACGAACAACTCCTCGAGGCGATTGGTTTTGTTACGCAGGCTCAACACTTCGATGTTCTGCTGCGCCAATTGGGTGAACAGCGCAGTGATGCCCATGGCCTTGTCGACCTGAACTTCAAGGGTGTGGCTGTCGAGCAGCTTGGTTGGGTAACCGAGCAACTGCGGCGCAGTTTGCAGCGTGTTTTTGAGGTCGAGCAGGAACGTTTCCACATGCAGTTGGCTGAGCAACTGTTTCATGCTGGTGTTCTCGACGATGGTGCCGTGATCGATGATGCCGATGTTGCGGCACAACTGCTCAGCCTCTTCCAGGTAGTGGGTGGTGAGGATGATGGTGATGCCTTTCTTGTTCAGCTCGGTGAGGAACGTCCACATCGAACGACGCAGTTCGATGTCCACACCCGCCGTCGGTTCGTCGAGGATCAACAGGCGCGGTTCGTGAACCAGCGCACGGGCAATCATCAGTCGACGCTTCATGCCGCCGGACAGTGAACGCGACGGCGTATCGCGCTTGTCCCACAGACCCAGTTGGGTCAGGTACTGCTCGGCGCGTTCCTTGGCGATTTTCGGCGGAATGCCGTAATAACCGGCCTGGGTCACCACGATGTCGAAGGTTTTTTCGAACTGGTTGAAGTTGAATTCCTGGGGCACCACGCCGATGCAGCGCTTGAGCTGCGCAGGATTCTTGTCCAGGTCGTGACCGAAAACATTTACCGTCCCGCTGGTCTTGTTCACCAGGGTCGAGAGAATGCCGATGGTCGTGGATTTGCCGGCGCCGTTGGGGCCGAGCAAGGCGAAAAAGTCACCTTCGGCGACGTCCAGATCGATACCACTCAAGGCCTGGAAACCGTTGCCGTAGGTTTTGGTTAGCTGCCGGATGGACAGAGCGGAACTCATATCGGATTTACGCACCAAGAAGGGAAGAAAGGGACAAATAAGGGCGGGCGGCGACTATTACAACCACGGCGCACGAGCGCAATGGTGCTTGTCACCGCCACACAAGTACAGTCAAGCGTGTCGATAGTGAGTATTAAGTCAACGCGGTCATAACCGCTTTCTGATACGCCGGACGCTGTTTCAGGCGTGCATACCAGGCTTGCAGATGAGGCTGCGGTGCGCGCTCGATCGGCATCTCGAACCAGGCATAAATGAAACTGCCCAGAGGAATGTCGCCCATGCCGATCTCATTGCCGGACAGGTACGGTTGGGTTGCCAGCGTCTGGTCGGCCATGGCCAGCAGGCCATCGCACTCCTTGATCGCGGCGTTGATTGCAGGCCAGTCCTGCTGGTCTGCCGGGGTACGCAATACGCCCCAGAACACTGTGCGGAACGGCCCGGCAAAATTTGAAGTGGTCCAGTCCATCCACTTGTCGGCAGAAGCGCGGGCCTGCAGATCCTCTGGATACCAGGCCGTGCCGTTGGCGTGGCGAGCCATCAGGTAACGCACGATGGCGTTGGATTCCCACAGCACGAACCCCTCGTCTTCAATCACCGGCACGCGGCCATTGGGGTTCATCGCGCGGTACTGCGGCGTATCGACGACACCAAAGGCGCCGCCGGCATCGATGGCTTCATAAGCCAGGCCCAGTTCCTCGGCGGCCCACAAAGGTTTCCTGACATTCGACGAGTTTTTCCGACCCCAGATCTTCAGCATGACCGCCTCTTTATGGATGAATGCGCAGGCAGCATACGCCGGATCAGGCGCGACTCAAATCGCCCTGCATGTCACCCAGCAGCACGGGCGATTGGTCGCTGAACAGATGCGGATAGCACTTTTCCAGGTGTTCGAAAAAGAACGCTTCAGGCACGTCGCTGAACTGGCCGTGGTCAATCAGGTATTCCATCAATAGCTCGCCGTCGCGATTGAACGGATGGAAAACGCTGTCGTTGATGCCGTCGAATTCCAGCGGCGCGACATTGAACAATTCACACAAGCCCTGATTGAACGCTGGCGTGGCTTTGACCCAGCGGCCGTTCAGGTGAAGCTCTGTATAACCGTGCATGGCGAACACATCGCTCTTGAGCAACTCGAGCAACCGCGGCGTCGACAAATGATTGCGCACATCCGCCAGGCCGATCCGCGCGGGAATCCCGCAATGCCGGGCGGCACCTGCCAACAGCGTGGCTTTGGGTACGCAATAACTCTCCCCCGCTGCCAGCGCATAACTGCCGCGCAACGTATTCGGGTCGCGACTGAAGGTATAAGGGTTGTAACGCACGGCTTCGCGCACGGCGTAATAGAGATTGATCGCCTGCTCTAGAGGATCGCGACTGTTGCCGCGATGTTTTTCGGCGAACTCCACCACCGACGAGTGGTCACTATCGATGAAGCGGCCGGAACTCAGATACTCGTGCATGAGAACAATCTCCTGGGGAAGCCACGAGTCTAGCGACACGTTCAGCACAGAGATAACGACGTTTCGGCCAAACATGGACGCTTTGCCGCCCGCCCATCGAACGATTTGCGCGTCCTGGTGCCCACCGGGTCCTACAAAACTCATCGAAGGTTTCCCACGATTTCAATCACATCGCTCTGACCACCCTGTTTTACGGATGCCGTCTAAGCTCTGAAGGTTGCTTTTGCCCTGGTTTCACGGAGGATTAAATATGCTGCTGTTGTGGATACTGGTTCTGGTTGTCGGGATTGCGTATTTAGCCCACCGTCGCATCGCCCCGCTGCCCGCCCTGTGCGTCGTTGCCGTTTACGTGGTGGCGATGGGTGCTTTCAGCCGCGCACCTGGCTGGTTACTGCTGGTTCTGTGGATATTGATCGCGGCTGTCGCAGCGCCCTTGTTGTTGCCCGACCTGCGCCGCAAATACTTCAGCGCGCCGATGTTCAGCTGGTTCCAGAAAACCCTGCCACCGATGTCGCAAACCGAACGCGATGCGATCGATGCCGGCACGGTGTGGTGGGATGGCGAACTGTTCAGCGGTCGCCCGGACTGGAACACACTGCTGGCCTATCCAAAAGCGCAGCTGAGCGAAGAGGAACAGGCCTTTATCGACGGCCCGACCGAAGAACTCTGCGCCATGGTCAGCGACTGGCAGATCGGTCAAGACATGGACCTGCCTCCCGAAGCCTGGGCCTACATCAAGGAAAACGGCTTCTTCGCCCTGATCATTCCCAAGGAGTTCGGCGGCAAAGGTTTCTCCGCCTATGCCCACTCCCAGGTGGCGATGAAACTGGCGACCCGCAGCGGCGACCTTGCCTCTACCGTGATGGTCCCCAACTCCCTCGGCCCGGCCGAACTGCTGTTGCATTACGGCACCGACGAGCAACGCAACCACTACCTGCCACGACTGGCTCGCGGCGATGAAATACCGTGCTTCGCACTGACCGGACCACTGGCCGGTTCTGACGCCGGCTCGATGCCCGACACCGGGGTGATCTGCAAAGGCGAATGGGAAGGCAAGGAAACCCTGGGCCTGCGCCTGAACTGGGAAAAGCGTTACATCACACTGGGTCCGGTCGCCACCCTGCTCGGCCTCGCGTTCAAGGCCTACGACCCGGATCACCTATTGGGTGAGGAGGAAGACCTGGGGATCAGCCTGGCGTTGATCCCGACCGATATCGCCGGTGTCGAAATCGGCCGCCGCCACCTGCCGTTGGGCGCGTCATTCATGAACGGCCCGAACTCCGGCAAAGATGTGTTCGTACCGCTGGAGTTCCTCATCGGCGGCCGGGAAATGCTCGGCAAAGGCTGGATGATGCTGATGAACTGCCTGTCGGTCGGGCGTTCGATTTCGTTGCCAGCGGTCGGCACTGGCGCCGCCAAGTTCACCAGCCTGGTGACCGGCCAGTACGCGCAGGTCCGTGAACAATTCAATGTTCCACTGTCGGCCTTCGAAGGTATTCAGGAAGCGATGGCCCGTATCGGCGGCAACGCCTGGATGATGGACGCCGCGCGGATGCTCACCGCCAATGCGGTGGATTTGGGCGAGAAGCCATCGGTGCTGTCGGCGATTCTCAAATATCACCTCACCGAACGCGGCCGCGAGTGCATCAGCCACGCCATGGATGTTCATGGCGGCAAGGCAATCATCATGGGGCCGAACAACTACCTCGGTCGCAGCTGGAACGGCGCGCCGATTTTCATCACGGTGGAAGGCGCGAACATTCTCTCGCGCAACTTGATGATCTTCGGCCAGGGTGCGATTCGCTGCCATCCCTTCGTACTTAAGGAAATGGCTCTCGCCAGTCGTGAAGACAAAGACCAGGCCCTCACCGAATTTGATGGCCTGCTGCTCAAACACATCGGTTTCGCCGTGAGCAACGCCGCCAGCACGCTGGTGCTGAACCTTGGTTTCGGTCACTTTGAACACGCGCCAGGCGACAAGCTCAGCCAGGGTTACTTCCGCGCCCTCAATCGCCAGGCTGCTGCGTTCGCCCTGCTCGCCGACCTGAGCATGATGCTGCTGGGCGGCGAATTGAAACGACGCGAACGTCTGTCGGCACGTCTGGGGGATGTGCTCAGCAACATGTACCTCGCCTCCGCCGCACTCAAGCGTTACCACGACCTCGATTCACCGCAGCACATGGCTCCTCTGTTTACCTGGGCCATGGAAGAAAGCCTGGGGCAGTCGGAACGAGCGCTGGATGAACTGCTGAGCAACTTCCCGAACAAGGTGTTGGGTTGCCTGTTGCGGGTGATCGTGTTTCCGTTCGGTCGTCGTCACAAAGGGCCATCGGACAAACTCGGCGCCGAAGTGGCGGCGGTGATCGGCCGCGCCAAGGGTGATCCGACCCTGGAAGAGTTACTCGGTGGTTGCTACCGGCCGCAATCCACTGATGACCCGGTCGGCGCCCTGCAACAGGCGTGCAACCTGCTGAATGCCGCGCAACCGCTGCGCAAAAAGCTGCATGTCGCGCTCAAAAGCGGCCAGGTCAAACCGGTCGCCGGGGAACACGTCATCGATGCAGCGCTTGAAGCTGGCGTGTTGCAACCCAGGGAAGCGCAGACCCTGCGTGACGCCGAAGCTGCCCGGCGCAAGGTGATTGATGTCGATGATTTCGACAAAGTTGAACTGACACTGGGTGAAGGAAAGGTCCGCTGATTCCGCTGACCCTGTGCCTTCTACCTGTAAAAATGGACGCGGGCGCTTTATACTCCCGCGCCCGTTTTGCTCTTGAGGACTTATCTCGTGTCCAATGTCGTTGCCGATCATCTTGTCTTGCTCGACCACCTGCGCAGCATCCTGGTCGCCGTAGGTGAGGCCGAACAGGTTCCCGAAGAAAGCCATGCCTTGTTCCTGGAGCGCTTCGACGAACTGCGTGCGTTGCTGCCGGTCGACCCGATCGAAAGCCAATACCTGGGCCAGGACATTCTGTGCCAGGTGATCACCCGCTACCCGCAAATCGCCCACCTGGTCCCGCGCGACCTGTTGTGGTACTTCGCCGGTGACTGCCTGCATTACATGCCCGACGATGAAATCGACTTGTATCAGGCGCTGGAAGAACGTCGTTTCGAAGCTGAACAAAACGACGAACCTTTCGACTGGAACCAGGAAAAACAGCTGCTGGCGATGTCGAAAGACGACAGCAAGCACTGATCCTCGCTCAGAAATGCAAAAGGCCCGCATGGTGATTCATGCGGGCCTTTTTTGTGCCTTGCTTCGAGTGATGCAGTGGCTGATCGGGCCCCTTCGACTTGCCCGCGAAGGCGTCTGTCAAAGCAACCCATCACTCTCGGGCAACTCATACTCTGCCGCGCCCTTGCCCAATGCATTTGGCTTACCCGGCTTGCCCAGGGTCGGCTCCTTCTCCAGGCATTCCACCAGATAGTCGATCAGCACCCGTAATTTCGGTGGCAGATAACGAGTCGGCGAATGCAACAACCAGGCACCGCCGTGGTATGACGCCAGAAAGGTCCAGTCCGGCAGCACCTGCACGATCAGCCCCTGCTCCAGCGCATAACGCGCGGTGAAGTACGGCAGGCTGCCAATCCCGATGTGCTGCAACACCGCGCCCAAGCGCACGCCGGTGTGATTGGCCGCATACCGTCCGCGCACGCCAACGGTGACAGCCTTGGTGCCTTTCTTGAATTTCCAACGTGCATCGCTCGGGGTTTCGCCCAGGTAGATGCAGCTGTGGTTGAGCAAGTCGTGGGGATGGGTCGGTGTGCCGTGTTCGGCCAGGTATTGCGGCGTCGCACAGAGCAAATGATCGATGGTGAGCAATTGCCGCCCGACCAGTCCGGCAGGTGGCCGATCTGTAATACGAATCGCCAGATCAACGTTGTCGTCGATCAAATCCACCTGGCGGTCCTCAAGCAACAGCTCCACATCCACTTTGGGATAGCGACGCAAAAATTCCGGCATATGCGGATGAATCACGAAACGCCCCACCGCCTTCGGCACACTGACGCGCACCAGTCCTTCCGCTTCATGGGTGAACTGGCCGCTGATTTCCATCACCGATTTGGCGGCGCTGACCATTTCCTGGCAACGCTTGAACACCTCTTCGCCACCGTCGCTCAAACGCAGCTTGCGCGTGGTTCGCTGCAGCAAACGAGTGGCGAGCGCCTTTTCCAGACGCGAAATGCTGCGGCTGACCGCCGAAGGTGAAGAACCCAACTGGCGAGCAGCCTCAGAGAAGCTGCCGGTCTCGACAACCTTGACGAAAATCGCCATTTCACCGAGCAGCGGTAGTGGAAGATTTATGCTCACAGCGCAACAGTCCTTTGATGTTTGAACGGATTATCACGCAATTCCACGCTTCATATAATAAAAAATAGAATTGTTAATAAGGGCATGGAATATGACGCTTCGCCTCTTTTTCCATAGTGATGACCTCAAGGCCAATGTGGAAGTCCTGGATTGCACGCCCCACGAGAACGAATTTGCCGTGGTGCTGCGCGCCACGTTGTTTCACCCCCAGGGCGGTGGACAGCCCTTTGACACCGGCTGGATTGGCGAAAGCCGGGTCCTGCGGGTTGTTCAGGATCCGGACCGGATCATTCATTTCGTCGACCATCCGGTAAAACCAGGCATGACTCAGATTCGGGTCGACGAACAACGCCGTCAGTTCAATTCACGTATGCATTCCGCCGGTCATCTGATCGGCCACTTCGTCCAGGCCATGGGCTGGATGCCGATCAAGGCTCATCACTGGCCGGGCGAAGGACGCGTGCAATTCAAACCGGCAGAGTCGGCAAAAGAGGTTGATGCCGAGATGATTCAGCACGGCATCGAGCAGTGGATCGCCAATGATCTGCCGCGCCTGACATCGATGCGTGAAGGCGCCCGGGAAATCGGTTTCGGTGATCTGCCCGCCTATGGCTGCGGCGGCACCCATGTACGCAGCCTGAAGGATTTGGGCACAGTCACGATCGCTTCCCTTTCACTGAAGAAGGGAACGCTGTCTGTCCACTACAGCGTGGATTGAGCATGTGGGCGATGCCGTTCCTGTCATCGCCTGACGCCGGAGGAACCTGCGGTCGCGGGTTCTGTTGACTATTTGATAGATGGACCTAAGACATGATGCTTGACGTCGAGCGTCTCGATGAGACGTGCATAAAAAAACTGGCCAATGAAGAGATCCTCGCCATCCGCGTCAAAGGTTTGTTGCCCAAGCCGCTGGCGATTCAGATCGGCGACAAGATCCTCGCCCCGGGCTTCGAAGGCTATATCAATGCGCCGAGCATCGGTCGCATCGGCATGGCGTTTTATGAAGCGGAAAACCAGCCGCTGCTGATCGAAGATTATTTTGAACGCGCCACCCGCAACATTGCGGAATTACGCAACCGCTGCGCGCCCTATTCGTCCCCCGTCGACACCCTGCGCTGCATGCTCGATGAGTCCTGGCCGGCGGGTGCGCATCTGGAAAATCTCTACGGTCGCAAGATGTATGTGGGGCTGTCCCGGGTGGTGAAACCCGGGATCTGCTTTCTGGCCCACCACGACATTTTCGCCAAGGACGCCCCGGACAGCTATCAGGCCAAAAGCCTGGAAGCGCAGTTCGCCTGCAATGTTTACCTGAACATGCCCCTCGAGGGCGGTGCCCTGCAGATGTGGGACCACGACATCTCCCCGGACCAGTTCGACGAAATGCGTGGCGACAGTTATGGCATCGATCCGGCTCTGCTCGGGACGCCGACCCTGGAGATTCTTCCCGAGCCGGGTGATTTCATCATGTTCAACTCGCGCTGCATGCATTCGGTGACTCCGGGTGTGGCTGATCCGCGCTTGAGCCTTTCGTTCTTTGTCGGCTATCGCGGCAATGCTTCACCCCTTACTTTTTGGAGTTGAGATGCTTTCGAATTACCTGGGCGAGTTTCTGGCGCTGGCGACTATTCACTTTCTGGCCGTGGTTGCACCCGGACCGGACTTCGCAGTGACTATCCGGCAAAGCGTGCGTTTCGGCCGACTGGTCGGGATTTGCACGGCACTGGGCATCGGCGCGGGCATTTCCGTGCACGTGCTTTACACCTTGTTCGGGGTCGGCGCGCTGATGCACACGACACCCTGGCTGCTGACGGCGGCCAAGGTTGTGGGTGGCGCTTACATTTTGTACCTCGGTGTCAGCCTGTTGCGCAGCAAGCCCAAGACCGTACTGGAAGGCGATAAGCCTGATGAACCGGTTGTAGAACAAACGTTGTGGAAGGCATTTACCACCGGCTTCCTGACCAACGCGACCAACCCGAAAGCCACTCTGTTTTTCCTGGCAATCTTCACCACTATCATCAGCGCCACAACGCCGATGAAGATCCAGGCGCTTTACGGAATGTGGATGTGTTTTGTGAATGCGCTGTGGTTTGTGATCGTCGCGCTGTTCTTTTCAAGCAGCAGAGTGCGATTGCTGTTCTTGCGCTTGGGGCACTGGTTCGAGCGGAGCATGGGGGTGATCCTGATCCTGTTTGCTGGTCGGTTGATTTTGTCGATGTAAATACACGTGAATCGAGCAGGAGGCGGCTTCACAGCCGCCCTCTCACACCGCCGTACGCAAGATTCTGCATCACAACGTTCCGTGCCTTACCCCGCTGACTAGACATTCAGCATCCCCGTCAATATCAGGCAATCGCACTGCGCTACGCCCCTGCCCGCACCACTCGCCCGCCCGCCTTTCTCCAGTCTTTGCCCCCATGGTTTTTTCTAAAATCATGGCACTTTGGTTTGATTGAACTAACGTCAAGCAATAAGAAGTCATAACGGCTCGAGTTTTCACGTTAGCTTCAGTGATCAGATGGTGAATTGGCAAAAGGAGTTACCTTTCTATGATCCTGTCAGGCGCTTTGCGGCTTTGTACCTACATTGCCGATTACTTTCCGGGGGAGCCAGGTCGGCGGACAGTCTCGTCCATAGCCGCAAAGTTCACTCTGGCGGGCAGTCCAGAGAACCGGATCACTAAAAACCGTTTCAGCAAAGGTCGCTCGCTGTCCAGGCAGATCAGCGAATTGCACCCGCTCGTCTGTAGCACGTAAGGAAACACCAAGGCCATGGACAGGTGGCCTGACGCATTGGGGGGGATAGTCCGGTCCCCGTGAAGTGATCCGGACAACTCAGTCAGCCTAAAGATGGCCTATCCAGTGAGGATGTATTAAATGAGCCTTCGTCCCGTGCCCGCTTTCAAGCGAATTTTCCATGGCCTGTTCTGGATGGGCCTCAGCGTGAATGCGGCTCAAGCCGCACCGAACAATTGTTCGCAACTGGACAATTGGCCGACAACGTATGAGGTCGGCCAGGGGCTGCAAAGTGAACTGCGCAGCCCCGTTCCGGTAACACAACTGGCGGTGGGTGACCCGAAAATTGCCGACGTGCAATCCAGTGCCAACAGTGGCGACAACGCGTTCATACTCACGGGCGTTGCACCGGGGACCACCAGTCTGATGGTCTGGACCGCCTGTTCGAAAACGCCGCGCCAAAGCATGGTGTTCGTCAAGGGTAAGGCCACCGCGGCGCTGACCAGCGTCTCGACCATACCTTCCGAAGACCCGCTATTACCGATCCAGGTGCAAACCGACATCCGCTTCGTTGAAGTCAGCCGGACCAAACTCAAGGAAGCCAATGCCTCGATTTTTGGTCGCCAGGGCAACTTCCTGTTCGGCTCGCCGAGAACCTTGCCCACCATCGACGGCATTGTCAGGCCGTCGTTGCCGGTGAACAACGACATGTTCAACCTCTCCTTTTTGTCCAGCGATACGCTAGTGTCGATCAACGCGCTGGAAGGCAGCGGTTTCGCCTACACCCTGGCACGACCAAGCCTGGTAGCGCTCAGTGGGCAGAGTGCGAGCTTCCTGGCGGGTGGTGAAGTGCCGATTCCGGTGCCCAGTTCAGGCAGCGATAACGTGTCCATCGAGTACAAGGAATTCGGGATCCGCCTGACCCTGACACCGACCATCATCGGGAAAAACCGCATCGCGCTGAAAGTGGCACCGGAAGTCAGTGAACTGGACTTCACCAACGCTGTAAGCATCGCCGGCACCATCGTTCCGGCGCTGACCATACGCCGTACCGACACCAGCATCTCCCTGGCCGATGGCGAAAGCTTCGTCATCAGCGGCCTGATCAGCACCCGCAACAGTTCTCAGATAAACAAGTTTCCGGGGTTGGGTGATATCCCGATTCTGGGGGCGTTCTTTCGCGACAACTCCATCAACCGTGAAGAGCGTGAACTGTTGATGATCGTCACCCCTCACCTGGTCCAGCCACTGGCTGTCAACGCAAAACTGCCGTCGTTGCCAGGAGAGCAACTGCGTAATTACGACCCGAACTTCTACCGCATGTTCTTCCTCGAACGTGGCGACTTCGACAGTATGAGCGGGCTCTCGCAATGAGCCATGACCTGAACAAGACGTGTCTCGCCCTCACTCGTAACGGTGACCTTGAACGCTTGCCGGGCCAGCCTTATTGCCAATGGCCAAGGGTTCAACGTGTTGTAGCCAGAGGACATTCGATGAAAGCAGTCATTGCAATTACAGCGACATTGATGCTCGCGGGCTGTGCGTCCAACGGCGTGACTTCGCGGCCACCTGAATGTGCCAAGCCCGCTTCGGAGCAAGAGCTGGCCCTGAGCCTGGCCGACAACATGGCCAACGAAGGTCGTTTGTATGCCAGCCTGGCGAATCTGGAAGGATTGCCTGACAGTCTGGTCCAGGTTCGCCTGCGCAAGGCCCGGGTGTTGCGCTTGATGGGGCGTAGCGAGGCGGCTCCGTTGTACGAAAGCTTGCTTCGCACCTGCCTGGCGGCTGATGGGGAACATGGTCTGGGCCAGTTGGCCGCAGCCAGAAATGATAACGCCGCCGCGACCCTTCACCTTGAGCGTGCGGTGAAGATGGCCCCCACCGACGACAAGATGCGCAATGACCTGGGGGTCGTCTACCTCAATCAGCGACGGATCCCGGAAGCGCGTTTTGAGTTCATGACCGCCATGGAACTCAAGCAGGCAAACACACTGGCGGCACTCAATATGGTGACGTTGCTGATCTACCAGGACAACTGGAAGGCGGCTTCCGAACTCGTGACCCGCGCCGACTTGAGCCCCAAGCAATTTGCCGAGGCTCAGGCCCGCGCGGAAAAACTCAAGGCCTCCGCCAACAAAGTGGTGGCTTCCGAGAGGAATCGCCGGACCGAGGTAGCCGATGCCTCTTCCAGTGCGATCAAGTAGAACGTACGAGGAGTCGAGATGAAGACCAAAAGACTTTTGATCGTGTGCATGGCGTGCCTGTCCACCACTGCCTGGGCCATTGAGCCGGGCCCCTCTTCGCAGTATCAACAAGGCACCGAGCAGTGGTTGCAACTGCAAATTCGCGGTGTGGTTGCCTCCCCTCACCTGCAAACCGCCTCAGCCACTGAACGTGACCTGGCCATGCAGCGCTGGCTGAATAGCTTCAACTTCCCGATTCCGGAGTTTTTTGACCAGGATGCAGCGGGAGAAATGAGCACCGGCAACTGAGGCATGTCGATGGGTGATCCGCCTCTGGCATCGTCCGGAGTAGCCTGGCTGCAAAGCCGGGCTTAATGTCGTGTGCAGGAAAGCAGCGGTCTCTACACATTATTCAACCCTGGCCGGATTACCCCGGAACTGACGCAGGCTGCGATCATTTGATTCAGAGGACCAGGCAAC
Organism: Pseudomonas frederiksbergensis; assembly: GCF_900105495.1. Classification (NCBI taxonomy): domain Bacteria; kingdom Pseudomonadati; phylum Pseudomonadota; class Gammaproteobacteria; order Pseudomonadales; family Pseudomonadaceae; genus Pseudomonas; species Pseudomonas frederiksbergensis. The sequence goes on from NZ_FNTF01000002.1 coordinate 5,623,896, forward strand.
GAATTGCCTGCCAGAAAAATCAAAAGATCGCAGCCTGCGGGAAATGTGTAGATCCATGACAGGAAAGTGCAGATCAGGCTTGGGGGCAAGGCCATCGCGCTCGACAGCCTCCGGCCGTTTACTTCACCCGAATGCTCTAAACACCCCGATCATGGCAGGGCCGATAGCGACCAGAAAGAAGCTCGGCCACAGACAGAAAATCAGTGGGAATATCAGCTTGGTGCCGATTTTCGCCCCCATCTCTTCGGCGGCCTGCATACGCCGGTCACGGAACTCGTCGGCATAGATACGCAGGGTATCGGCCACGCTGGTACCAAAGCGGATGCTCTGCGCCAACAGGCTGACCAGCCCTTGTACATCATCCAGACCCGTGCGCAAGGCCAGTTGCTTGAGCGCCTCGGTACTGGAAATGCCCGCGCGGATTTGCGCATTGACCAGGGCCAGTTCTTCAGCCAGTTCGACCTGACTGACCGACATCTCCTCAGCCACCCGCTCGATGGTCGCGGGCAGGGCCAGGCCCGACTCCACGCACACCACCATCAGATCCAGCGCATCCGGAAACGCGGCACGCAACCGACCTTGTCGCAACTGCTTGCGCTTGGAGACATAGAGCCCTGGCACCAACCAGCCAATACCGGCCACCATGACCACCAGCAGCAGCCCCATGATCAGGGACATCTTGGGAATTATCGGCAACAGCAGCAACGCAACACCGATCAGTAACAGCGGCAACATCAAGCGCACGGCCCAGTACATCTGCACCGCCGACGAGGAACGGTACCCCGCATGTATCAACAGGGTCTGGGTGACGGACGTCTGAGCCGATTCGGCCGAGGCAAAGCGCTGTCCGACCCGCTCCAGCAACAGTTGCAGATTACCCGGAGCCTCCTGCCCTGCGGTGTTGCCTAAATGACCACGCTTGATCAGCGCCAGACGACGCTGCACCGGATCCTGAAGCCCCATCATCAGCAAGATCACAGCGACGACCGCAAGCACTGTACTCAAACCGATCGAGCCGATGAACAACAGGCGCCCCAGCTCCTCGTTCCCCGTGACCCGACTGAACAACCCGAGCAAAAAGTCCATGATCTCTACCTCCCGGTAGCGAATACCACTTAAACCTGAATCCGGATGATTTTGCGTATCCAGAAAATCCCGAGCAACATGGCGCAGAACGCCCCGATGATCAGCTTATGGCCTATGGGATCATTGAGCAGCACAGGCAAGTAACTGGGGCTGGTGACGACGATAGCGATCGCCAGCAGGAAGGGAATCGCCACCAACACCCAGGCCGACATCCGCCCTTCCGCCGACAGGGTCTTGATCTTGCGCTGAAAGCGAAAGCGCCCGCGAATCAGCCGACTCAGACGCTCCAGCACCTCGGTCAGATTACCGCCTGTCTCGCGATGGATGAGGATCGAGGTCACCAGCATCATCACCGTCATGCTCGGCATACGCTCCAGCAGACCAAGCATGGCGCGGCGTACATCGTTGCCATAGTTGATGTCGGCGAAGGCCAGACCGAACTCATGTGCAACCGGCCCCTTGTGCTCTTCGGCGACCAGGCGCAGGGTTTCGTTGAACGGGTGTCCGGCGCGCAGGGCACGGCACATGGCATCCAGTGCATCCGGCAGGCCTTCCTCAAACGCAGCGAAGCGTTTGCCACGGTCACGCGAAATTTTCAGCAGGGGTACCCAGAACACTCCGAAGCCCGCCAGCAGCGCCATCCACCAGACTGACGAGATCATCAGGATCGAGACGCCTGCACAGGCGCCCAGGAACAGCCCAAGCAACAGCACCCGATAAGCACGATATTCATGACCGGACTGCTCGATCAGCTGTGTCAGGTTCGCCATAAAAGGCAACTGCTCAAGCATGGCCTCCAGTGGCGATAAGCGCGTCAGGTATTTCTGCCGCAACACCGTTTGCATGTTGGGCTGATTGTTGGCTTTCTCCAGCACATGCAAACGGCCGCGGATGCGTTTGCGCATCTTGCCGGCCTCGCCGAACACCGGCACCACCACACCCTGGGACAGGAGGAACACAGCGATAAACACCATGCCCAGGAACATCAGAATGAATTCACCAGGAATATGGCTCATGACTGCCGCGCCTCCATCCACTCGGGCCTGAACATCGTCAGCGGCAACTCGATACCGCGCTTGGCCAGCACATCGCGGAAGGCGGGGATCATGCCGCTGGGCCGAAAATCACCCAGTACTTCGCCGTTTTCACCAATGCCCTGGCGGACGAAGGAGAAGATTTCGGTCATGGTGATGATCTCGCCCTCCATGCCGTTGATCTCCTGCACACTGACCAGGCGACGCTTGCCGTCCTCCTGGCGTTCCAGCTGGATGACCACTCCGATGGCCGAAGCGATTTGCTGGCGCATGGCCTTGATCGGGAAGGTCGCCCCGGTCATCGACACCATGTTCTCGATCCGCCCCAGCGCATCGCGTGCGGTGTTGGCGTGGATCGTGGTCAACGAGCCGTCATGACCGGTGTTCATCGCCGTCAGCATGTCCAGCGCCTCGGCGCCGCGCACTTCGCCGATCACAATGCGGTCCGGACGCATCCGCAAGCTGTTGCGCACCAACTCCCGCTGGCTCACCTCGCCACGCCCCTCGATATTCGAAGGCCGGGTTTCCAGACGTACCACGTGGGGCTGTTGCAACTGCAGTTCGGCTGAGTCTTCGATGGTAACGATCCGCTCGTTGTGCGGGATGAAACTGGACAGCACATTGAGCATGGTGGTCTTGCCGCTGCCGGTACCGCCGGAAATCAGCACGTTCAAGCGCCCGCGGACAATCGCCTTGAGCAGCAGGGCAATGGCCGGGTTTAACGCCCCCACCTGGATAAGGCTATCGGTATTGAGCAGATCCACGGAAAAACGCCGGATCGACATGCTCGGGCCGTCGATGGCCAGCGGCGGAATAATCGCGTTGACCCGCGAACCGTCCTTGAGCCGCGCATCCACCAACGGCGAAGACTCGTCGATACGCCGACCCAGGCTGGAGACGATGCGGTCAATGATGTTCAGCAAATGCTGATCATCGCGAAAGCGCACATCGGTGCGTTGCAGCTTGCCGAAGCGCTCGACATACACTGAGTCATGCCGGTTGACCAAAATGTCGGACACCGTGTGATCGGCCAGCAGCGGTTCCAGAGGCCCCAGACCGAGCACCTCGTCGGTGATCTGCTTGATGATCAACTGGCGGCTGGCGGTACTCACCGGTGCTGTATGTTCATCGAGCAGACGCTGGCAAATATCGCGAATCTGCCGAGTAGCCTCGGCCTGCTCAAGGGAATCCAGCAAGGACAGGTCCATGACCTTGAGCAACTGTTGGTAGATCTTTTCCCGCCATTCCGCCTCCACCGGGGTGACCTGGCTTCTGGTTTCGTAAAGAACGTCCGGCGCTGCACGCTCCCAGGCCATTATTTCCTCTACCGGATCCAACAGGTCGTCGCCCAGTTGGGCAGCGGCGGGTTTACCGGACTGTTTGCGCAAGCGGTTACGAAAGTCGCTGATCATGGGTCATCCCCCGAAAAAACGGTTGAAGGCACGTTTGAGCAAGCCTTGGTTGCCGGCCACCTGTTGACCGATCAGGTCCTCGGTCATGTTGCGCAGTGCAGCCGTGATCGCCGCCCTTGGCGCATGCAGCCCCAACGGCACGCCAGTGTTCTGACTCTGGCTGACCAGATTGAAGTCGTTGGGTAACTTCGACACATTGGTGCAGCGCAGCGCCTCGCCGATATCTTTGAGGCTGACCGCTGCCGCCTTGTCATAGCGGTTGACCACTATCTGCAATTGATCCCCACGCACGCCCAGGTCTTCGCGAAGAATCCGCACCAGGGAGCTGGCATCGCGCAGATGGCTGACGCTCTGCTGCACCACCACGTACACCCGATCCACCTGCTCCAGCACAGAGCCGGTGAGGTGATCGATTTGCCGCGGCAGGTCGATCACCACCCAGCCATAGCTGGCGCGGGCCAACTGCAACAGGGTGTCGAGTTGCTCGGGTTGGGTATCCTGCGGCAAACACAGCTCACCGGCGCGACCGCCCAGCACATGCAGGGTCGGGCTGAAGTGACTGCAAAAACCGCGTAACGCGACGCTGTCCATCCCATCGATCTGGTGCAACACCTCCAGATGGCTGTGCGTCTGCGCTACATCCAGATAATGCGTCACGCTGCCAAATTGCAGGTCCATGTCCAGCAACAGGGTACTGCCACCCATGATGCTGAGTTGCTGAGCCAGGTTGCAGGCCAGCAGGGTTCCGCCAGAGCCGCCCTTGGCGCTCATTACGGCGATCAGTTTTCCTTCTGCCCCACTGCCGGTCCGAACTTCCGTGACCAGACGATTCAAGGCGGCGGCCAGTTCGGTCTCGGCGATGGGCTCCGGCAGCACGTCCCGGGCGCCGGCCTGCATCGCCAGGCGCATAGCTTCCTGTTCGCTCAGCAGTCCGCACACCAACATCGGCGGACGCTCATGGGCCGGACGCTGCAACAACGCCGACAGCTCTTCACGCCACAGGTGGCTAACGCGCAACAGCAGCAGATCGGGCATCCGGTCCAGACCGTAGAGCGGGTCGACATGCCCGTTGCTCACCAGCCGCGTACTCACCTCCAGGCTGGGCATGCGTTGGCAGACGCCTTGCAGGTCGCGCAACGACGTGGCATCACGGCTGCTGATCAGCAACCGTAGCCCGGCTTTGCCGGTCGAGGTAGAGACTGGAGTTTCCTTGGTATTCAGCATGGTGTGATCTCCCCGGAATCGGAATGACGCCCGAGGCTTTCGCGTGGCAACGTTGCCCTGAATGCAGGCAAGGTAATGGGCACGGCGAACCCGGGAATAAACAGATTGAAAACGAAGTTTTGCAGACTCAACTGGACATAGCGGATGGCACGAAAACCATTGACGCTGACCAGGTCAGCGGGGTTGGCCACCAGAGCACCATTGACGTCCAGATAAGTCAGCGTCAGGTGGGTGGTGGCCAGATTGCCGATCAGTTGGCTCGTACCTGCATCGGTCGCGGCATTGAAGATCGCCCGCCGCAGAACCACCGGATCGCTGATATTGCACACCGACGCCAGGCGAGTACCACGCCGTACGGCTTCATCCAGTGCATTGACCGTGAAGTACAGGCGGCCCATTTCCAACACGCCGAACAACAGCGTGAACATCAGCAGGCCAATGAAGGCGAACTCCACCGTGTAGGTGCCGCGCATGTGTTTTCTTTTCATCACAGTGCCCTCATCACGGTAGTGGCAACCAGCGGAATGCTCAGCGCAATCTGAGTACCAAAGAAACCGGGAAGCGAGCCGCCGCAATTGCCACCGCCAATCACTGGACAGAACGTGTAAGTGATGGTGACCCGCACATGGTCGATACCCACTGCGGCGACGTCCACGTTGCCAGTCGTCAGCCCTGACACTACCGCGGTCCCGGTATTGGCAGGCACACCATAGACCGCAACGTTTTTCGTCTGGGTCAGTAGCGTATTGCTCAGAGCGACCTTACCAAGCGTCGAATCCCAGGCCCGGCTAGCAACGAAACGGTCGGCATCGCGGCTGGCCTGTAGCAGCACGTTGTATTGATAGAGCATGCGACCGAACTCACCGAAGGCCAGCAACAGCAACAGCAACACCGGCAGGACGAGGGTGAATTCCACCATGGCCAGACCTTGCTGGCGCTTCGAATGTTTAAACCCGTGAAGTCTCATGACGCCTCCTACGAGTCAGTGCTCGGAATGCCAGTGCCGCTGCCGAGATAGGTTTTGTAGAGCTGGATGATCTGCGGCCCGGAATCGGTTGACGGCGAAGGACCTGCCACGTTGTCGCCTTCGCACTCCTTCACGAACTGTCCGAAGATCTGCGCGTCCCCACCACCGCCATCCATTGGCTGCACCACGTAATAGCAGCCGAAACCCAGGACGGGGATAGAGGTTGAACCGCCCTGCATCCCGGTGCAGTTGCCCACCACGATTTTCATCATCCGGCGCTCGAACACTCCATTGCTCTGACAGCCACTGGCCCCTGCCACACACGCGGCAGTGCTCGCACGCCAGTCGTTGTAGTCAAATATCGCGTTGCTGCCCGCGGTGAGATTGCCGTTGCTCGAGGTGACGACTTGCCCCTGGTACTTCGCTTGTGGCGGGGAGACTGAGTCGTCGTACGTGATTGCGGGGTTGCTGGACGTGGTCACAAGGTCCGGCGGATAGTCCGAGGCACTGACCGGGCCGTTGTAGATGCCGAAGCGCGTATTCAGGCCTTGAGAGGTAGGGCCGACTTTGTTGCCGGGGGCGGTCTGGACAGTGTCCCCCGCCGTGCGGCAGACGCTGCCGCCTCCGGCCAGGTCCTCCCTGACGGTACTGCCGCCCGAGCCAAAATCGAGCAACTGAAAGTTGCCTGGGCCAATGGGCGACGAATTGCCGGCAGCGGTCTTCAATACCTTCAAATCACCAAACTGGAAGCCCCAGAACATGCCAGCGTCCGGGTCGTATTGAGTCGGGTCGCCACAGACCATCAAAGGTGAGAGATCACAAGGACTGGTAGGGCTGGGTCCCGCGGTAGCGATCGCCGCCACCGCTTTGGCCCCCAGGCCGCCAGCGCCGAACACCTGAGCGAAGTTCCAGAAAAATCCCGTCAGGCTATAGTTCGGCACCGATACCCGAACGTACTTGGCATCCGAAGGCCCGGGATAGGAGAAAGGGCCATAGACGCTCGCGGCCAGTTCCACCACTGCAAATGTGCCTGCGTTGCCGCCGACAGCCGTGGCCAATTCGTTGTTGCCCGTGGCATTGGCGTTCTGTATCAGCGTATTGAGCGCGGCGGCGCGCGTCGTGCTGGCAATATTGCTGCCACCCTCCACCTGACTCAGGGTTTTGGCACCACTCAGCGCGGCGGCGTCCACCGCATTCTGCAAGCGCGTTTTGTTCAGCATCATATGCCCGCCGTCCAAAGCCAGCGCCGCTACCATGCCAATCACCGCCAACACCATCACCATCAATACACTCACCGATCCTTCCTGGCGCCTTGGCGTCGAAGTGAACGGCCGCTGAACACGAATATTCATCATCAAGCCCTCGTTTGCCGATACTGATCCGGATCGGCTCCGCCAATACCTGGTGCCTGGGCACCCCTACCGCCCTGTCAACGTTTGACTACACTGGCTTCGGTCCCGCGGATAACGGTAATAGCCCCGCCACCCTCGCTACTGCGGCGCTGTACCACGCGTTTTGGCGCCGCGACGGCGGCCACCGCCACGGCTGGCACAACAGGCGCAACGGCTGCGATTTTCTTCTCCAGGTTCAGTGGGTTACGCAGCGCCAGTTGCAACTTGCCTTCCGTCTGCGCCGTGACCAGTGCTTCCGCTTCAGAGGCCGACATCTCCAGCGTCACTGCGCGTACCACCACGGGTTGGGTCTTGTCGGTACCCGCCGTCTGATCCACCGCCAATACCCGCAAGTTCTCGAGGATGGTTCTGGACACGGCACTGTTACTGCCGGCACCGGTAGTTTTAGTCGCCAGTACATCGACCCGATTACCCGGCAACAGGAATCCGCCGACACCGACCACATCGTCCACCCGTACCGATATGGCGCGTTTGTCGGGGTCAATCAAAGAGGCCAGGGTGCTGCCACCCAGGTGCTCACTCAGACGCGCTCCGCGCACAATGTCGCCCTGCAAAATGTCGAACGTAGCGATCTTGCCCACTGCTTTTTCGCTGGAGTCGAAGGCGTCGTCCGGGACCGTGTCCCTGGGCATGCGTACGGTCGTGACCTGCTGGGCTTCAACCATCTGCCCGAATGGAATCTCTACCGTGGCGACCACCACGCTTCGAAGGTTGTCATCCGGGCTGGCGCTGAGACGTGCGCTCAGCCAGGAGTCGGCCATCCATGCAGCGCCAAGGCCCATGACCAGGGAAACGCCTATCAGGGTAAGAGTACGAGAGCTCATGTCAGTATCTCCGTATCAAAGAAAGTTGAGCTGGACGAAGTAGTTGTGCCAGGCCCATTCCAAATCTTGCGGTGACAGTGATCCGGAACCGCCCATATAACGCTGACGATCGAGGGCCATGTTCAGGAGATCGCGGGGATGGCAAGGCACCAGGGGCATGCCTTCACTGGCATAGAGCCTTTGCAGCACATACCGCACCAGCAGCTGGTCAAATGGAATGCCCAGGCGCTCGCTTTCCTGACGCCAGATCTTTTCGTACTCCTCAGGCTTCAGGTAACCGAACTGCAGCTTGTAGCCAATCCGGCGAAGAAAAGCCTCATCGGCCAGCTCCAGAGGATTGAGGTTGGTGGAAAACACCAGAATCAGATCGAACGGCAGTTCGCAATGCCGGCCGCCGCCCAGGTTGATGAAGTCACGCTTCTCTTCCATCGGGACGATCCAGCGATTCAACAGCTCGGCGGGTGCCATGCGCTGGCGTCCCATGTCATCGATGATGAACAGGCCATTACTGGCCTTGAGCTGCAAGGCCGCCTGGTATTGACGGGTGGAAGGGTCATAGCGAACGTCCAGTTGCTCCATGCTCAACTCACCGCCGGTAATGACGATCGGGCGTTTGCAGCACAGCAGTCGACGGTCGATCCCTTCGTTGAGCATCAGATTGTTCATGTGACTGTTGTCATTCAGACGCTGATGCACCTGCGGGTCATAGATCTCGATCACCGATTCGTTGATGACGATGGCGTGAGGCACCCAGATGGCTTCGGCAAACAGACGAATCAGCCGACTGCTGACATAGGTCTTGCCAGTACCCGCAGGGCCATAAATCATGATCGCGCGCCCGGAGTTCATCGCCACACCCAACTGATCGAGCATCCCTTCCGTGAGCACCACACCCGCCAGGGCATTGCGCATATCGTTGGCGTTGATGCGACCGTGGTGAATGGTTTGAAGTTTGATCAGGGACCGGTAGGTACTCACCGGGAAGGGCGCAGCACCGATATAGCCGCTGCGCGACAGGGCATCGCGGGCGGCACTGCGACCACGCTCGGTCAAGCCATAACGCAACATCTGCCCGCCCGTTTGGCTCCCCTGGCCAAGCACTTCGACACGACCATCCTTGCGCAGGAACGCCAGGACCTCTTCAAGTACCGCGCCGGTCAGCGCCAGGCGTTCCACCAGCCGCGACATGTCCAGCACACCGGCATCAAACAAATGTTTGCACACCAACTCACCGAGAAAACTGTCGGTCAGACCCGTCTCGCGAATAGTGCAGGGCTGAGGTGCCAGTCGTTGCACCGCCTCCCGGTCGCAGGGGTAGGCATCACTATCGACGATGACGTGCATGACTAAGCTCCCAATCCACCGGCAACGAGTTGCCAGTAGACGCTGTTTAAAGTCCCGATCAGGATTGCAATCGAATAAGGGAAAGGCTTGCCGGCTACTTCATCTGAAGTCGGCGCATAATAGGCGTGCGCTCTTAGAATCAACCAATAGCGCTCCAGGGTCTGAAGCAATTGACCTCGAACCAGTACGATCAAAAGACCGCACACGCCACCGGCGATCAGGCTGAAAAAGGCAGCCCACAACGCGAAATGGATGGGTAGAAAACTGCCGACCATGGCCATCAACTTGACGTCGCCGGCGGCCATGCCCCCCAAGGCGTACATCGGCAGAAACAGCCCAAAACAGATCAGGATACCCAGCAGGCTGTCACCCAATCCGCTGACACCACTTGAATACATTTGACCGACCAATCCCAGGGCAAGTCCCAACAGGACCAGCATGTTGGGAATACGGTGGCGACGCAGATCACTCACCACCGCCACGCCCAAAAGTCCTATCAGTAAAACAGTCGATACCATCAGTTCCGTGGACATGGCGTGTCTCCCTACTGGGATTAGTCGTTAGCACGCAACGTTGCTATTGGCGGCCTTACACAGCGATGTGATTTGGGTATTCACCTCACCTCCAAGTTTCACGAACATGGCGGCAACAGCGACCGTAATCAGCCCACCCGCCACCGCGTACTCCACGATGGTCAGGCCGTTTTCATCTTTGACGAACTTCAGTACCGATGCCTTGATTGTTTGCAGAGTCATGATGTACTCCCGTTCTAGCGGTCAAACCGCTCAGAACATACTTTGCTAGAGAAAACGCGAAGCCCATTAAGTAAGTAGTCCGGCAGCCTCATCAGCAAAATAGAAGCAGCTGTCTACTCCATGGGCATCGCCATGTCAGCCAATGGAAATTACCGTTATCAGCAAGCAGCACCTTTGACCGCAGCGCACAGTCCTGTGATTTGGGTATTCACCGCGCCCCCAAGTTTCACGAACATTGCGGCGACAGCCACCGTAATCAAACCACCGGCCACCGCGTATTCCACGATGGTCAGGCCGTCTTCGTCTTTGACGAACTTCATTACCGAAGCCTTGATTGTTTGCATGTTCATTTTGCCCACCTCACTCGAATGTTTTTTTCTGGAAGCAGTACTTTCTGTCCTGCCTGATGCAACCTTAGTCAGGGGGAAGGCATAGCCGTTAGGAGGATTTTGCACATCGCTAGGACTTTTTTGCGGAGCGGCCAAATAGGGATAATTGGCCTTTGCAGAAGTAACGGGAGGGGAAAACCGGGCATGGCAGGGCAAATGCGATTTCCATTGATCACAAGCGATAAGCGGTTCAACCCGTGCTCATCGAAGACACACAAGCAAACAGGCGCTTTTCAGCCCCCATAGAACGAACAGGACTAAAACCCGTCTTTCCTATCGAGATTAATTCTGCAAAGTGATGGCACATTGACGATACTGCTTAGCGAGTCACTAAGAATCAATGAGTAGAGACATGACGTCCAACTTGACCAGAAGGCCAACGCTCCTATGGTTCGATCTGACTCATGATCGATCCACGAAAGAACTCATCGCGCAGTTCGAGGGTACCTGCGACGGCAAACTGGCGAAAAACTCCGTGCTGCCCATCGGGGTAAACGCAGACATGATCTGCATCCATTTCGATCGCCCCGATACACCAGGCCTGAGGCTGTTGCTGGACATCAAACGCAGCGCACCGGCCATCCCGATCACCATGTTCACCGTGCAGCACTCGGAAGAACTGGCCGTCTGGGCCATGCGTTCCAGCGTCTGGGAATACATAGTGCTCCCCCTCTCGGTCAGTGAGAGGAATCGCTACCTGACTGCTGTAGTTCAGCTCTGCGAGCTGCGCCGGAATGTTATCGACCACCGCAAGACACAGCTGATCGACCACTCCCCGACCCTGCCGGACAGCATCCGGCTGACCTCCGGACACCAAAAACATCAGGCCCTGAGCAGCATCATGCTGTACATCGAGCAGCACTTTCGGGACAGCATTGACCAGAGGGATTTGGCGCAGCGCTGCGGCATGACGACCTTTCGCTTCAGCCGTCTGTTCAAGGAAGCCAATGGCCTTGGCTTCACGGATTACATCTTGAACAAACGCATGAACTTCGCCAAAGAACTACTCGACAACAGCCAGATGCCTATTACCAGCATCGGCTATGAGGCCGGCTTCAAGGATCCTTCCTATTTCGCTCGTGCCTTCAAGCAGTTCGCAAACTGCACGCCCAGCGAATACCGCTTGGCACGCCAACTCAGAGCAACTGCATCTGCGCAAATGGCGCAAGATGAAAAAACCACTGAAGCGCTCGAAAGCCTGGTGCAAAGCCTTAGCGGTTGAGGCGGTTTTATACGCGCACACAAAAACGCCGCTCATTGAGCGGCGTTTTTGTTAAATATGGAGCGGGAAACGAGACTCGAACTCGCGACCCCGACCTTGGCAAGGTCGTGCTCTACCAACTGAGCTATTCCCGCAAATGGCGTCCCCTAGGGGACTCGAACCCCTGTTACCGCCGTGAAAGGGCGGTGTCCTAGGCCACTAGACGAAGGGGACACGCTAACTGAAACACATGGTGTGTATTTCAGTGCCCAAATCCGCATCCGAAGATGCTGGTTCTGGTTTCACTCAGCCCTGCCCGAAAGCAACGCTGTTTAAAATTGGAGCGGGAAACGAGACTCGAACTCGCGACCCCGACCTTGGCAAGGTCGTGCTCTACCAACTGAGCTATTCCCGCATATGGCGTCCCCTAGGGGACTCGAACCCCTGTTACCGCCGTGAAAGGGCGGTGTCCTAGGCCACTAGACGAAGGGGACACACGTACAACATTCACTGCCTACCGCGTTTCGCTGTGTGCTTTACGCTGTAAGTGGCGCGCATTCTATGGATGGATTGAGGGGTCGTCAACCCCCAGATATAAATTTATTTAAATCAATGACTTCGCCCTGCTTTGAGACACTAATCGGGCTTTTCCGTCGCTCGGGGTTTGACGCCTATATTCTGACACCCGCCAAGACGTTATAGTCCACCCACGCCAAAGATGATGGCAATGTGCACCTCGCACGCTATTACTTATATAAGCAGGAACGCGGCCGATACAGACAGTGCAGTGGTCGATTCAACTCGCCGAGCGGCGCTATGCGCCCCAATGCCAAGCCACTACACTCGCACGCGAACCCCATAAAGAGGTCTTACCGGTGACACCACTCATGATCACCCTGCTAGTCGTAGCCGGGATCGCACTATTGATCGCCATTGGCTACATGAACCATGTGGTGGAAAACAATAAGCTGGAAAAGGCCCGCGCCAAAGTTGAGCTCAACGATCGTCTGCGTCGTTGCGGCGAAATCACCGAGACCTTTCCCGGCCAATTGATGACACCGGGCCTCAAATTGCTATTGACCCGCCTGGAATTGAACGTCTGCCAACGCCTGCTCACTCTGGAAAAAACCAACGCCAACCTCAAGGCACGGATTGGCGAACTGAGCGCCCTGGTCGGCCAGGGTGAATCGATCCCGGTCAACAACCCGCCGGCACCGATCCAGACCGAAGCCAAAGCCAAAGACGTACGTTTCCTGCTCGAAGCCCTGCACGGCCAAATCACCCGCGCCGCCCAGGACGGCTTCTTGCCGACCAACGAAGCCAAACGCTGGATCCGCGAAGTTCGCCACATCCTGGTCCTGCTGCACATTGAATTCTTCAACAACCTCGGCCAGCACGCCCTGCAACAGAACCAGCCCGGCCAGGCCCGCCTGGCCTTCGAACGCGGCGTGCAATACCTGCGCAAACAACAAGAACCCAAGGTCTATGCCGAACAGCTGGAATACCTGGAAAAACTCCTGGCTCGCGCCAACGCACAAGTCATGGACAACATCGCCCCGGTAGAAGGCGAAGTGAACCAGCTGACCGAAGGCCTCAAAGACGTCGAGGCCGATGCAGACTGGAAGAAAAAAGTGATCTACGACTGATCACAGAAAGAAGAAAAGCCACCTGAGCAGGTGGCTTTTTTTTGCGTTGAGTTTGATGGACGGGTACAGCCGCGACAGTAAGGTCGACTATCGGTCGCCATCGCGAGCAGGCTCGCTCCCACAATTGGACGATGTACAACCGCAAGGCCGCCATCGCGAGCAAGCTTTGCTCCTACAGAGCCAAAAGCAGAGCGGCATACACCCGCCGCCCCTCACCGCTCAACAGGCCGAGCGTTAGCTCGCCTCAGAGCCGAAAGTGCCCCACCATCCCCTTCAACTCAACCCCCAACTGCGCCAACTCGATACTGGAAGCCGCATTCCCCTGCATCGCCAACGAAGACTGATCCGCACTGGCGCGAATACTCGTGACACTGCGATTGATCTCCTCCGCCACCGAACTCTGCTCCTCGGCAGCTGCTGCGATCTGCTGGTTCATCTGCTGAATCAAAGACACCGCCGCTGCAATACTCCCCAGCGCACTCTCCGTCTGCAACGCATCACTCACCGCCAGCTTCACCAGTTCGCCGCTGTTCTGAATCTGCTGAACAGAAGACTGAGCCGCCGAACGCAAGGCGCTCACCAGTCGTTCAATCTCCTCGGTCGATTGCTGGGTACGCTTGGCCAAGGCCCGCACTTCATCGGCGACGACCGCAAAGCCCCTGCCCTGCTCGCCGGCTCGAGCCGCTTCGATCGCGGCGTTGAGGGCCAACAGGTTGGTTTGCTCGGCCACACTCTTGATGACGCTCAGCACCGTACCGATGTTCTGGATTTCGGCACTCAAGCTTTCGATGCTCGAACTGGCCGAGGTGGCTGAATCCGCCAACTGTTCGATCCGCGCCATGCTCTGGCGCACCACCTGCTGGCCACTTTCAACCTTGTCGTCTGCCGTCTGCGCTGCCTGAGCGGCCTCCTCAGCATTACGCGCAACGTCGTGCACGGTGGCGGTCATCTGGTTCATCGCAGTAGCAACCTGTTCGGTTTCTTCCTTCTGGCTGCTGACTTCAAGATTGGTCTGCTCGGTCACCGCCGACAGCGACTGCGCTGAACTGGCCAACTGCTCGATACCCGCCTGCAAACCGCTGACAATACTGCTGAGCCCTGCGCCCATCTGCTGCATGGCCTGCATCAACTGCCCTATCTCATCACGACGGGTCACTTCAACCGTTGCACTCAAATCGCCAGAGGCAATCTGTTGAGCAACCCGGATCACGCTGCGCAGCGGTGCCACGATCAACCGGGTAATCACCCAGGCCGCAATCAGCCCGACCAGCAGCGCCAGCGCCGAGGAACCGATGATCAGCAGCGAATTCTTTTTCAGCTCCGCCTGCATCGACTGGTCTTCGGCGACATAGGCCTGATCCACCCGCTCCATCACCTGAGCGGCGCGCTGATGGAGTTGCTCATAGACGGTTTTTTCCTGCGCCAGCAGGCCGGTGTATTCGGCAAGTTTTTCGCTGAATCCGCCAATGTGCCCGACCACTTCATTAAGGACCGTCTGGTAACCCTCATCCTTGACCGTGGTTTTCAACTGCTCGGCCTGGGTCAGCGCCTGGTCGGCCTGCTCGATCTTGCCCTGCCCTGCGCTGTCATCACCTTTGCGACTCAGGTCCAGGCGCACGCGCGCTTCGTTCATGGCCTGCAACATCAACCGCGACACCTGGCTGACTTGATTGGCCTGTTCGATGAACTGCCCTCCGTCCTTCCCTTCGGATTCCTTCAAGGTATAAGCGCCGTCATCGGCCAGCCCGGCCTGCAGCACGTCGAGGTTATTGGCCACGCTGGACACCGACCAACTGGCCATCTCCAGCGCCAGGTCCTTGCCCTGGCTGAGCGAGACGAACTCGTCGAAGGCCTTGCGATAAGCCCCCAACGACTGCTCCACATCATTCATCACCGGCACGTTGGCCGCAGACGCCGCTTTCAGTTGGGTTGCCAGGGCGATCAAGCCGTCAACGCCCTTGCGTAGCGCATCAGCGGTTTTCGGGTTGCCGTGCAAAGCGTATTCCTGCTCGAGCAGTCTCACCTTGAGCAAACCGCTGTTGAGCGACGACATCTGCTTGAGCCCGTCGAAGCGCTGGCTGATGGTTTGCAGTGACCAAACGCCGATGGCCGCCACCAAGGCGGTCAACAGCAGCACCAGTACAAAACCGACACCCAGTTTTTTCGCCATACCGAGGTTGGCAAAACGTCCTTGCACGGCCGAAATCATTGCACTTAGTCCCCTGACATAGTCTGTTGACGCAGATTCGCAACGGGCCTGTATCAACACAAGTCTCTGGCGTCTGAATAATGGCAAAAAGCTACGCTTGCGTCGTTTTCAGAACGCTTGAGGTCGATCCAGAGCGGTGGCCTTAAAAAACGCTCGCGCTCGCGGATCACAGGCATAGGCCACATTGATACGCTGCCAGTCACCGGCCTCTGCGGCGGGACTGAATGCCGTCGCAGAAGACAACAGGACACCGAAGCGCTGGGCTTGTTTGCGCACCTGAGCGTAGTCGGACATCCGTGATCGCGCCCAGATGAACAATCCCCCGGCCGGCTTGCCGAAAACCTCCCATTCGGCGTCTTCCAGCACTTGCAGCGCAGCTTCCCTGTCATTGCTTAAACGCTGGCGCTGGCGCTGGACCAGTTTGCCGTAGGCACCGCTGGCCAAAAGGCTTGCCAGCACCGACTCGCAAAACCGTGAAGCGCCCATGCTGCTGATCATCTTGACCTCGGCCAGCCGCGAAATAACCCCGGCGCCGGCCACTACAAAACCGACCCGCAACGAACTGCTGAGGGTTTTGGAGTAGCTGCCGACGTAGATCACGTTGTCATCGATCCCCAACGCAGCGAGGCGCGTACCGGGGCCGCTGTGCAAATCCGCATAGACGTCGTCTTCGATTACCAGAAGGCCATGGGCTTTGGCCAGTTGCACAACCCGTTGCGCCACCACCGGCGCCAGGCTGCTGCCAGTGGGATTTTGATAGAAGCTATTGATAAAGATCCCGCAGGGCCGGTACTTGACCAGCAGCGCCTCGAGCGCGTCAATGTCCGGCCCGCGCGGGGTTCGCGGGACCTCGATCATGTTGACCCCGTGCAATTTGAGCAGGTCGAACAGCAAGCAATAACCGGGACTTTCCACCACCACGCAATCACCCGGCTTGAACAAGGTCCGCACGATCAGGTCCAGCCCCTGACTGGCCCCCGCCGTTGTCAGGATTCGGCTTTCCTCCACCACGATATCCAGCTGTTTCAGGCGTTTGTGGATCTGCTGACGCAAGGCTGGCAGGCCCAGCGGCGTGCTGTAGTTGAACAGGCCGGCCATGTCGGTGCGACTGACCTGGCGGATCGCGTAGCTCAGGTCGTCAGTTTCACGCCAGCTCTCGGGCAGTCCGCCACATCCCAGCTTGAGTCGGCCCGAGGTGCCGCCCTGTGTCCTTTCTGCCCCCTCGAACCAGGGACAATCCTGTTGCCCCTGGGCGGCCAACGCTGGGATGGCAACAATGAAACCGGCGCCATGACGCGGAGCCAGCACCCCTTGAGCCACCAGACGCTCACAGGCCTCAGCGACGCTGGACTGACTGAGCAAATTGATCCGGGCGATTTGCCGCACAGAAGGCAAACGCGTCCCCGGTGGCACATCGCCACGGCACAGCCAGCAGGCTAGCGCGTCGACGATTTGCTGTACGACCGGCACCAATGCCTGTCGATCGATTCTCAACTCCATGAGCAAGCAAACTCCTGTCCGTTTTGCGGGAAACAGTTAATCACAAGAGCGGTCGATCAGTTGTGCGACAAAACCGCCAAAACCCTCGGATCTAACCATTTGAAACACATTGTCCGCCCCCTTTAAGGAACCGAAAAAAAACCCGCACACATGCGGGTTTTTTCCTACGTTTCACTGCCTGTATTCAGAACGCCGTAACACCACCGTCCACCGCAAGCGAATGCCCTGTGGTGAACGCTGCGCCGTCGCTGCACAGGTACAGCACCGCGCTGGCGATTTCCTCGACCTTGCCGATGCGCCCGACCGGGTGCATCGCATTGGCGAACTCGCCTTTCTTCGGGTCGGCTTCATAGGCACGGCGGAACATGTCGGTGTCGATGACTGCCGGACACACCGCGTTCACCCGAATCTTTTTCTTGGCGTACTCGATGGCCGCCGATTTGGTCAGGCCGATCACTGCATGTTTCGACGCCGCGTAAATACTCATCTTCGGCGCAGCCCCGAGGCCGGCTACCGATGCGGTGTTGACGATCGCACCGCCGCCCTGGGCCAGCAGTAATGGCAACTGGTACTTCATGCACAACCAGACGCCTTTGACGTTGACGCCCATGATCGCGTCGAACTCGTCGACCGTACCTTCGGCCAGTTTGCCTTTCTCGATCTCGATGCCGGCATTGTTGAAGGCATAGTCGAGACGGCCGTAGGTATTGACCACCTCGTCCATCAGATTTTTTACATCGCTCTCCTGCGTGACGTTGCAGCGCACGAAGGTGGCTTCACCGCCAGCAGTACGAATCAGCGCCACGGTGTCCTCACCACCCGCCACGTCCAGGTCGGCCACTACCACTTTCAAGCCTTCAGCGGCAAATGCCTGGGCGGTCGCGCGGCCAATGCCATTGGCAGCGCCCGTCACAACGGCGACCCGGCCAGTAAACGTCATGCTCATTGTTATGTCCTCGAAGAGAAGATGCGGGGGATTGCGTGTTGGCAATCTAGCCACAAGGACCTGCGGCGCGGCAGCACTATCAAAAGGCCGGTTGGGTGTCCATGAGTGCCAGTGATAAAACCGCCGGGGCGACTATCACTGCACTGGATCGATGTGCATTCGCCGCATCAGCCAAACTTGCGGCATCGTTCATGAAGGTCTATCAACAAGTCTTCATTCATCTTGAGTGCCTGTCATGACTACCCAGATCAATCGCCAGTTCCTGCTCGCCAAACGTCCGGTGGGCGCGGCGACCCGCGAGACCTTCACCTATCAGGAAGTACCGGTCGGCGAACCGGCTGCGGGTCAGATCCTGGTCAAAAACGAATACCTGTCCCTGGACCCGGCCATGCGTGGCTGGATGAACGAGGGCAAGTCCTACATCCCGCCGGTCGGTATCGGCGAAGTGATGCGCGCATTGGGCGTAGGCAAAGTCGTTGCGTCGAATAATCCGGGCTTCGCAGTCGGGGACTACGTCAATGGTGCCTTGGGTGTGCAAGATTACTTCCTAGGCGAGCCACGAGGTTTCTACAAGGTCGATCCGAAACTGGCGCCTCTGCCGCGCTATCTGTCGGCGCTGGGCATGACCGGGATGACCGCCTATTTCGCCCTGCTCGATGTCGGCGCGCCGAAGGCTGGCGACACCGTGGTGCTGTCGGGCGCGGCCGGTGCAGTGGGCAGCATTGCCGGGCAGATCGCCAAGATCAAAGGTTGCCGGGTAATCGGCATTGCCGGGGGCGCGGACAAGTGCCGGTTCCTGATCGACGAACTGGGTTTTGACGGCGCCATCGATTACAAAAACGAAGACGTCCAGGCCGGTCTCAAGCGCGAATGCCCGAAAGGTGTCGATGTGTATTTCGATAACGTCGGCGGCGATATCCTCGACGCGGTGTTGAGTCGCCTGGCCATGAAGGCCCGGGTGGTGATCTGTGGCGCCATCAGCCAGTACAACAACAAGGAAGCGGTCAAAGGCCCGGCCAACTACCTGTCGCTGCTGGTCAACCGCGCGCGGATGGAAGGATTTGTGGTGATGGACTATGCCGCGCAGTTCGCCGCAGCCGGGCAGGAAATGGCCGGTTGGATGGCCAAGGGGCAACTCAAGAGCAAGGAAGATATTGTTGAAGGACTGGAGACGTTCCCGGAGACGCTGATGAAATTGTTCAGCGGCGAGAATTTCGGGAAGTTGGTGTTGAAGGTTTAACCCCAAACAAATGTGGGAGCGAGCCTGCTCGCGATAGCGGTGGATCAGCCAACATTGATGTCGACTGACACTCCCTCATCGCGAGCAGGCTCGCTCCCACAGGAGATCTTCAGTGCTTGGTTAAGCGAGTTCGGCCACTACGGCCGCCAAAGCCTTGGCCGGATCCGCGGCCTGGCTGATCGGACGACCGATCACCAGGTAATCGGAACCGGCATCCAGCGCCTGACGCGGCGTCAGAATGCGGCGCTGATCGTCTTGGGCGCTGCCCGCGGGACGAATCCCCGGAGTGACCAGTTGCAACGACGGGTGCGCCGATTTCAGGGCCTGGGCTTCCAGTGCCGAACACACCAGACCGTCCAGCCCGGCTTTTTCCGCCAACGCGGCCAGGCGCAGCACTTGCTCCTGCGGCTCGATATCCAGACCGATACCCGCCAGGTCTTCACGCTCCATGCTGGTCAGCACGGTCACGCCGATCAGCAAGGGTTTCGGACCGGTGCGCTGGTCAAGCACTTCGCGGCACGCGGCCATCATGCGCAAACCACCGGAGCAGTGCACATTGACCATCCACACGCCCATCTCCGCAGCCGCCTTGACGGCCATGGCGGTGGTGTTCGGGATGTCATGGAACTTGAGGTCCAGGAACACTTCGAAGCCCTTGTCACGCAAGGTGCCAACGATTTCCGAAGCACAGCTGGTGAACAGTTCTTTACCGACTTTGACCCGGCACAGCTTCGGGTCCAACTGATCGGCCAGCTTCAGTGCGGCGTCACGAGTGGGAAAATCCAGGGCGACGATGATAGGAGTCTGGCAGGCGGACATGAGTGGGCTCTCAGGCAGGTCGAAATCGGCGCGCATTGTAGCGGAACCAGCGCCTCTGCGGGACCCGATGATCGGTAATTCGTCGAGGCGGCTCAAGCAAGACTAGCCCTTGCCCCCATTGTGTCGAGTCAGAGCGTTACCGAACGCAGGATAGCGACAGCAATGGCGCAGGTTCTGTGGGCCTGATCTCAAGGTCGGCGATCCTCGACCCGAGCCTGACTCTTGCTCCAGTCGTTCAGCAGGCTGTAGGCCACCGCCAACAACGTCGGGCCGATGAACAAGCCAATAAAACCAAAGGCTATCAGCCCGCCAAACACCCCGAGCAGGACAATCACCAGCGGCAAATTACCGCCCCGGCTGATCAGGTACGGTTTGAGCACGTTGTCGACGCCGCTGATGATGAACATCCCCCAAACCCCGAGAAACACCGCCATCCCGTACTCGCCCTTCCAGGCCAGCCAGGCCGTGGCCGGAATCCACACCAGTGGCGGCCCCATTGGAATCAGGCTCAACAAAAACGTGACGATCCCCAGCACCAGCGCCCCGGGAACCCCAGCAATCAAAAACCCGATCAACGCCAGAACCGCCTGGGCCGCCGCCGTCCCGATCACGCCGTTCACTACCCGCTGCACTGTGCCTGCCACCAACTCAATGTAATACCCGGCACGGTCACCAATCAGACGTTCCAGCAACCCGTGAACAAATGCCGCCAGACGCG
The DNA here is from genome assembly GCF_900105495.1 of Pseudomonas frederiksbergensis. NCBI lineage: Bacteria > Pseudomonadati > Pseudomonadota > Gammaproteobacteria > Pseudomonadales > Pseudomonadaceae > Pseudomonas > Pseudomonas frederiksbergensis. The sequence continues at coordinate 5,644,622 of NZ_FNTF01000002.1, forward strand.
GCCCGTCACGGTAGAAAAAGAACACGAAGACGATACTCAACGTCAGCTCAAGTATCCCGCCGCCAATTTGTGCACTGCGCGCCAGCAGCCAATTGCCGACCTGGCCCAGATAAGGCTTGACCGCCAGCATCATCGCCGCGCCTTGTTGATCGATGCTGTTCCAGAGCCCCACCAGCCGCTCGCCCACTAGGGGAATACTACCCAGCCAGGTCGGCGCTTCCGGCAGTCCGTCGACCTGCACATCCTTGATGAGCGCCGTGGCATCACGCACATGGTCCGCGAGGTTGAACCCCAGCCAGACCAACGGCAACGCCACCAGCAACATCCAGCCCAGCGTCAGCACCGCGGCCGCCAGAGATTCGCGACCATTGAGCAACCGCGTGAGCAAACGCATCAGCGGCCAACTGGCAAACGCCAGCACCGCGCCCCAGAAAAGCGCCGACCAGAACGGCGCCATCACCCAGAAGCTCGCGCCAAACAGCACCAGGAGCAGGATCTGCACCAACAGCCGATCGTTATTGATCATCTAAATCTCGAAAAAAGTCAGTCCGCAAAAGAGTAGGCGAACGCAGCGTGTGCGTTCGCCGGATAAAGCTTATCGCAACAGTTGGATGTGCAAGCCAGCACCTTCGACACTACCCGCTTCCATCCTGGCGGTACGTACACCCTGCCCGATCAGTGCCTGACGCCAGGCTTCAGCCTTCGGCCCGGAAATACTGACCCGCAATGTGGTGTCCAGATTCAACCCGCGCGAGATCAGGCGCAGCCAGGTTTCGTCAGGATCGCCGGTCAGTTTGGGGAAATCGAGTTCACCGGTGCTTTTGAGCTCTCGCAGCAAGGTTGCAGAAGTCGGCAGCAAATCACCCAGCGGCGCGGCGGCGTCAAACTGTTCGACGTGCAGATAAGCTTTGCGATTGCCGCGCGTGATGCTGTAAAGCGCTACCAGCGTGTTGTCCTGCGGGGCCGCCAGGCGCAACAGCAAATAGGCTTGCTGATCATCGGCACCATAAAGCTTGGCATTGCCGAAGACGTCATTGGCCCACAGGCTGCTTTCGCCGCAATCTCGGGCCTGGCACCAGAACAGCAACTGGGCATCCTGCTTCTGCAAGGCTTCACGAGCGGCGGTGAAGGCCTCGGTGGAGGAATGCTCCGGTGGCAACTCGTAGGTTACCGAAGTGGCTTGCCCTCGGGCAGCGACCTGGCCGTCAAAGCGCAACTGGCCGCTGATTTTGCGGATTGAGCCCAGTGGATAAATCCGCTCGAGTTCGGCGACCGGACGATAGTCAACGATCTGCGCATCGGCCATACGCGGCACGACCGGCAGGTCCTGACTGCCCGGGACATCGGCGGCAAATAACAGCGGACTGAAGCAACACAGCGCCAGCAGACTGAATGAACGCATGGATAGACTCATCGGATCAGCATGGCCTGGGCACCCTTGATGATACTGGCGTCATCGATGCGCTCAGGTACCAGCAAACCGCGCTGTACCGCCGGACGGGCCTCCATGGTTGCCATCCAGCGCTGCAGGGCCGGCAAACCTTCGACCTCGACACCCGACCATTCATGGCCACGGACCCACGGATAAGTGGCGATGTCGGCAATGCTGTATTCACCGGCCAGAAACTCCACGGCTTGCAGACGCGTGTCGAGCACTTCATAGAGGCGGCGGGTTTCATGCTGATAGCGATCGATGGCGCCCTGGAGCTTCTCGGGGAAGTAACGGAAAAACACGTTGGCCTGACCTTGCATCGGGCCGATCCCCCCCATCTGGAACATCAGCCATTGCAATGCCACTGAACGCCCCTTGGGGTCTTTTGGCAGCAGTTTGCCGCTCAGTTCCGCCAGGTAAATCAGGATCGCACCGGATTCAAACACGGCGAAATCGCCGTTGGCGCGGTCGACAATCGCCGGAATCCGGCCATTGGGATTGATCTTGAGGAAGCCCTCGGACTTCTGTTCCTTTTTGTCGAAACTCAAGGCGTGCACCGTGTAGGGCAGGCCGAGTTCCTCGAGCACGATAGAGACCTTGTGGCCATTCGGGGTCGCAGCGGTGTAGAGATCTATCATGGTTGTCTCCCATTTCAACCCGCCCAGCCTCGACAGTTGCCCGGCGCAAGTCAAGGAACGGCGAAGAACCGATTGAAACAGTCTGCGACAAGCTCGGCACCGGGTTCGTCATTCAGGTGCAAATGATGGCCGCCAGGCAGCTGTTCCCGGCTAAAGGGTAGACGCTCCAGCAACTCGGGATGTTTGGCGAGCATGCCGTCGGCAGCCACCAGCAGTTTTGCAGGACAACTGACCCGCTGGACGAAGGCCATCGCCTGTTCAGAGGTCAGACGCAGCGGCGATGGTAGGGTCAGGCGGTTATCGGTGCGCCAGGTATAACCGCCCGGCACCGGCATCAATCCACGTTGGGCCAGCAGTTCTGCGGCTTCGCGACTGACAGCGACCAAGCCTTTCATGCGCGCCTCGATGGCCCGGTCGAGGGTGTGGTAGACCGGTTTGCGCTTCTCGCGCAAATCCAGCTGCGCTTGCAAGGCCATGCCCATCCGTTCGGCAGCGTTTTCGCCCTTGTCTGTAGGAGGAATGACGCCGTCGATCAACGCCAGATGGGTCACGCGTTGCGGTAACGAACCGGCCAGCACCAGCGAAACGATCGCGCCCATGGAATGCCCCAGCAGCCCAAAGCGCTTCCAGCCCAATTGCTCAGCCACTTGCAACACGTCATGGGCATAGTCCCACAGCGCGTAACCGGCACCGCTCGGCCGATGCCCGGAATGACCGTGACCGGCCATGTCCAGTGCGATGATGCGCAAGCCTTTGAGCTTCGGCGCCAGCCGGGCGAAGCTGTTGGCGTTGTCCAGCCAGCCATGCAAGGCGATTACCGGCATGCCGTCTTCGGGGCCGAACAAGTGCGCTGCCAACTCGATGTGCGGCAGGCTCAGGCGAACTTCTTCAACGACATTGCTCATGCGCAATCCTGTTGGTGGCGACCGTCCCACCGGCTGAGCAGGTTCTTCAGCAGCGTGGCCGTGTCCTGGGGACGTTCGAGGGGAAACATGTGGCCGCCAGGCATGGTCAGGGACTCGCCCAGCGGCAAGCGCCCCACGAGGCTTGCGTGATGACGCATCACCACCCGGCTCTTGTGCCCGCGAACCACCGCCAGCGGCACTTTCAGTTGCCGTGTGCGGCCGGGACTGGTGTGCGGCACGCCGCGGTAGATACTGATTTCCGTGGCCGGGTCGAAGCGCAGGCGCAACCGGTCGCCCACCTTGTGCAAGCCATGTTGCAGGTAAGCGTCGAAGCATTCCGGGTCGAAGCCGCGAAACAGGGTTTTGCCCGCGAAATAGTGTCGAGCCGCTTCCAGATCGGTGAACTCTTCCCGCCGTCCCAACGTACGGCCGGCCGGGGTCAGTCGATCGATGAAACCGAAGCGTTTGGCAGCGCGGATCACCCATTGATCAGCGCGGGTCAGCACCGGCGAATCAAGCATCACCACGCCGCGATAGAGCTCGGGGCACCGCAACGCCGCGTGCAGATGCAACACGCCACCGAAGGAATGGCCTACGCCCCACACCGGTTCCGGTTGTTGCTCGAGGTGATGAATCAACTCGTCGACCAGGTTGTACCAGTTGTCATCCGCCGGAAAACGCGGGTCGTGGGCGTGCTGCTGCAGATGCGTCACCTGGTACTCGGGCGCCAGCGCCGCGAATAACTTGCCGTAGGTGCCCGAGGGAAACCCGTTGGCGTGGGCGAAAAATATCTGTTGCGACATACCGGTGATCCATCAACGAAAACGAGGGTTGATTGTCCGTAAGACGACGTCCTACAGCAATGACCGTAAGCGCCATGAATGATGACAGTCCGGTCAAGGAGGCGGCGTTCGGCTGCTACATGGAAAGCGTTTCAGCGGGCGGGCGGATTCTCGCCCAATGGCACCACCGCCATGGTCAACCGCGACACACAACTGGCCTTGCCCTCATCGCTGGTCAAACGGATGTCCCAGACATGCGTCGTGCGGCCAATGTGAATCGGCTTGGCCACCGCCGTGACCCGCCCACTTCGCAAGCCGCGCAAATGGTTGGCGTTGATTTCCAGGCCAACACAGTAAAACTTGCTGGCGTCGATGCACAGGTAACTGGCCATCGAGCCCACCGTTTCGGCCAGCACCACCGAGGCGCCGCCGTGCAGCAAGCCGTAAGGCTGGTGAGTACGATGGTCGATGACCATGCTCGCGGTCAGGGACTCGTCGTCGAAGGCTTCGAAGCGAATATCCAGCACTTCGCCGATGGTGTTTTTCTGGAGTGCGTTCAACTGTTCAATGTTGGGATGGGTACGCCACAAGCTCATTGCTGACATCCTTTGTTGGTTTTATTCGTGACTCAATCCTGCCACAGCACCGCTTCACTGCGCTCGCTCCATTCTTCGAAACGGGCGCCGTAAACCGCTTCGATCACATTGCGCTTGATCTTCAGGGTCGGCGTCAGAAAACCGTTTTCCACCGCCCAGCTGTCCTTGACCACCACCAATCGATGCAAGCGTTCGTGTTTGTCGAGGACGCCGTTGACCTCTTCCAGAAGTTTTTCCAGGCTTGAATGCAGGCCCGCCCGCGTCGTTCCGCTGGCGTCCTGCTGCCCGACCGCCGAGAGCACGCACAACCCCAGCGGCGCACTCAGGCCATCGCCCACCACGCACACTTGCTCGATGCGCGAGTGCTCCGCCAGACGATTCTCGATCGGTGCCGGGGCGACGTATTTGCCTTTGCTGGTCTTGAAGATTTCCTTCAGTCGCCCGGTCAGGCGTAGGTTGCCTTCGGCGTCCTCCTCACCTTTATCGCCGGTGCGCAGGAAGCCGTCTTCATTGATGGTTTCGGCGGTTTTCTCGGGTTCCTTGAAATACCCGAGCATGGTCGCGCCGCTGCGCACCATGACCTCGCCCGACTCGGCGATCCGCACCTCGACCTCCGGGCAGGGCTTGCCGATCCAGCCGGGTTTGTTCTGGCCCGGCAGGCAAATGTGCGAATAACCACAGCTTTCGGTCATGCCGTACACCTCCAGCACATCCAGCCCCAGCTTGCGGTACCACAGCAGCAAGGTCTGCGGCACGGGCGCGGCGCCGGACAAGGCGATGCGCAAGGCATCCAGCCCGAGCCCGGCCAGGATTTTGTGGCCAACCCGCTTGCCGATGATCGGCAGACCGAGCAGGAAGTCGAGGCGCTTTGCCGGGATCTTGCTGTACACGCCCATCTGGAATTTGGTCCAGATCCTCGGTACGCCGAACAGCGCGGTCGGTCGTGCACGGCGTAAATCGGTCAGGAAGGTGTCGAGGCTCTCGGCAAAAAACACCGTTTGTCCGGTGTAGATCGACGCCAGCTCGACGAACATCCGTTCGGCGACATGGCACAGCGGCAGGTAGGACAGCAACCGATCCGACTCATTCAAGCCAAACAACTGCGTGCCGCGAGTGGTGGCAAACCCCAGGTTGGCGAAACTGTGCATCACGCCTTTGGGCATGCCGGTGGTGCCGGAGGTGTAAATGATGGTCGCCAACTGGTCGCCGGACGGCTTGGGATCGTCCTGGATCGGTGAGCTCTTTTGCAGGTCGGCCCAGCTGTAGTCAAACGTTCCAGGCGGATGCAACGGCAGACTGATGGTCGGCAGGTCGGCACTGACTCCGCGAGACATGCCGGGCCAGTCATCGAGTTTGCCGATGAACGCCAGCGCCGCTTCGGAGTGTTCAAGGACCTGGGCCACGGTCTCGGCGGTGAGGTTCGGGTAGAGCGGCACCGACACGTGCCCGGCCATCCAGATCGCCAGGTCGGCGATGATCCAGTGCGCGCAGTTTTTCGAAATCAGGGCGATGTGGCTGCCTTGGGGCAGTTCGCGCGCGCGCAACCAATGTGCGGCGCAGCGCGCCTGATGACCGACGTCGCCCCAGCTCAGGGTTTCGACTTGGCCGCCGCCCGTGGGCTGGACCAGAAAGCGCTGGCGGGGATGACGGGCCTCGCGCTCGTAGAAGACGTCCAGCGGCAAACGAAAAGCAGCAGGCATGCGACTCGCTCCTTTATTTTTGGTTTGGAGCAAGCGTAGTCAACCAAGCAAGTGCTTGGTTAAATTATTTGAAGGTAGAGCCAGATCAAAAGACCGCAGCCTTCGGCGGCTCCTACAGGCTGCGGTCTTTTGGCTTTCAAGGGTGTTTGATGCCGTTAAGCTTCATCGACCCGATCAGTAGTTCGTTGTGCTCAAGCTCGGCCAAGCCGGCGGTACTGACTTTTTCCGGTGGATAGCCGGCGCCGTGCTGCAGATAGCTCAGCAAATTGCCCACCAGCGGATTGTGACTGACCAGCAGGACGTTACTCACCGACACCAGCTGTTCTGCCACCTTGTCCGGGTCGGTATCCGGGGTCAGCCAATCGACCGTGCGGATCTCCGGTGCGAAATTCAGCGCCGTGCGCACAATTTCCGCAGTCTCCTGCGCTCGCAGGAAAGGACTGGCGTAAATGGCGGTGAGCGGCTGGCCGGCCAACTCGGCGGCAGTGCGCAGCACTTCTTCACGACCATGGGCAGTCAGTGCCCGCTCCGAATCAGGACGCTTGCCGTGTGGCTCGGCTTCACCATGACGCAGTATCCAGAGTTTCATAGCTTGGGCTCCTCATCTCGGGCCGGGTGTGGTGCCGGCGCCACAGTGTGCGGCGCTTCACCTTCCGGTGTACGCGGCGTCGGCCAGTCGGCGAACGGCCACGGTTTCTGGTCACTGTGGAAACTGCCGAATCGACCGATCTGCGCCAGGAACTGGCTCAGGCTGTCGCCGAAGTTCATCAGGCTGGCGCTCGGGGCGCCATATATCAAACGATAGATCAACTGCACCAGCACCACGGCGCCAAGGATGAACTGCGCCACTTGCCAGACCAGCACATAGACGATCATCCACAACACTCGCAGCAGGATGGATTCGTACTTGTCCTCTGTTTTCGGATCGTTCATGTCTCGCTCTCCCTGATGCTCAGTTGAAACCACTGGTGGAAATAAAGTCGACGTCGGTTTTCGGCTCGGCACGCATCAGTAGACCGATCACCTGCTCCAGCGTGCGCCCTTCGAACAGGATGGCATGCAGCCCGGCGACCAGCGGCATGTACACGCCCACCTCCTGAGCCTTGGTCTTGAGTACCTTGAGGGTGTTCACCCCTTCAGCGACTTCGCCCAGGCGCGTCACCGCTTCTTCAAGGCTCAGGCCCTGGCCGAGGGCGAACCCGACCTGGTAGTTACGGCTTTTGGGCGACGAGCAGGTGACGATCAGATCGCCCACGCCCGCCAAACCGAGGAAGGTCATCGGGTTGGCGCCCTGATTCACCGCAAAGCGGGTCATTTCCGCCAACGCCCGGGTGATCAGCATGCTCTTGGTGTTTTCGCCCATGCCCATCGCCACGGCCATGCCGGCAATGATCGCGTAGACGTTTTTCAACGCCCCGCCCAGCTCCACGCCATAGCGGTCGGCGCTGGCGTATACGCGAAAGGTCTTGCCGTGCAGCGCTTCCTGGACCCGTTGGCAGAGTTCTTCATCTTCGCTGGCGACCACCGTGGCGGTCAGCGCATGCTCGGCGATTTCACGGGCCAGGTTCGGCCCGGACAGCACGCCGATGCGCGCTTGCGGGGCGATCTCTTCGAGGATTTCGCTCATCAGTTTGAAGGTGTGGGCTTCGATGCCTTTGGTCAGGCTCACCAACAATTTGCCGTTCAAAACTTCGGCGTGCGGCATCAATACCGAGCGCAGCGCGCTGGACGGCAGTGCGACGAAGCACAGGTCGCAGGCTTGCAGGGTGGCCAGCAGGTCGGTGACCGCTTCCACGGCCGGCAGAATCTTGATGCCTTTGAGGTAACGCGGGTTCTCGCGATTGACCCGAATGGCCTCGGCCTGTTCGGGGTCACGCATCCACAGCCGGACCTGATGCCCGTTCTCGGCCAGCAGATTAGCCACGGCGGTACCAAAACTTCCGCCTCCCAGGACCGCAATTGGGCGCTGTTCAGTCATATGCAATCCGTTAATCCATACCAGTGGCGATGTCGGCATTATACGGAGCGCCCCAGTGGCGGCCAGCCCCCACATCAATTACCGACACTTGTAGGAAGAAGACTAAGAAAACCGAGGAAAATGCCCACAACGTGACTGGAAAAGTCATTGCGCTCAGTTAACATGCGCGCCAATTGTTCGCTATCAAGGATGTGTTGTGTCGTTTGGCTCTCCATCACCGCGCTCGCCGTTGGTACTGGCACTGCTCTTCAGTTCGCCATTGCTGGCCGACGACTTGTTCCTCGACAGCGAGCCGCTGCCGCAAGTATTGACCGCCACGCGGCTCAAGCAGTCGCCGGCCGCGGTACCGGGAAGCATGACGGTGATCGACAGCGAACTGATCAACGCCAGTGGCGCCCGGGACATCAGCGAGTTGTTGCGACTGGTACCGGGAATGATGGTCGGCAACATCAACGGCAACCAGGCGGCGGTGAACTATCACGGCACCAATGCGAGCGAAGCGCGACGCCTGCAAGTGTTGATCGACGGCCGCTCGGTATACCGCGCAGGCCTGGCCACGGTGGACTGGAGTGACATTCCGGTGGCCCTGGAAGACATCGAACGCATCGAAGTTTTTCGTGGCCCGAACACCGTCAGCTATGGCGCCAATGCGCTGATGGCGGTGGTCAATATCCTCACGCGCAACCCGGCCGACAGCCACGGCACGCGGATGAAAGTCAGCCGTGGGCAGCGCGGCATCGACGACTTTTACGCCAGCCAGGGCGTGGGCTGGGACGGCGGCGACCTGCGCCTGTCGCTGTCCGGCCAGCAAGACAACGGCTTCGACTCGGACCGCAACGGCACCGATTACCGCGACAGCCGCCGTTTGAACCGCTTCAACCTCGCCGTCAGCCAGACGCTCACGGAAAACCAGAGTATCGACTGGCAATTGAATGCCAAAGAGGGGAGCAACCAGCGTCCGTATACCTACCGCCCGGTCTTCTCTGGGATTACCGCTGTCGGGAACAATTCCGACGTCGTCGCCAAGGACTATGCCGGTTCGCTGCGCTGGAACCTCGACATCAATCCCGATCACAGCCTTTACGTCCAGGGTTCGGCACAGCACTGGGATCGCCAGCAGACCTGGCGTGCCTGCGATGCCGAGGTTTCGTTCAGCCCGCAGTTGACCGAACTCTGGCAGCTCAACCCGAATTACACCGAACGCCTGGCGCGCAACATGGAGCGCTACACCGGTCCCGGCGCACCCGCAGGTGACCCGACCCAGCGCGCACTGGCCAATCAAGTGCTCGACCAATGGCGCAACGGCGCCCGGCAAACCCTCTGTGGCGATATTGACCAGAGCACCCGGGAATCGCGCTACGACCTTGAATTGCAGGACACCCTCAGCCTGTCCGACAGCCTGCGGCTGGTCAGCGGCATGAACTATCGTTACGACCGGGCAAATTCCGAGACCTACTTCAATGGCACCCTCGACGACACCACCTGGCGGGCGTTCGGCCAACTCGAGTGGCGCGCCACCGAGCATTGGTTGCTGCAGGGTGGTGCGATGTTCGAAGACACGCAATTGATCGGCAGTTCGCTCACCCCGCGGGTGGCGGTCAACTACCTGATCAACCCGCGCCATGGCCTGCGCGCGGTGTACTCGGAAGCCATCCGCTCGCCGGACATGTTCGAGAACAACGTTAACTGGAGCTATCAGGTAAAGAACCTGCGACCCGGCGCCTATGGCCAGTCCAGTGCCCGTTATTTCGTCAAGACCCGTGGCCCCGGCAACCTCGAACAGGAACACATGCGCTCCCGGGAGCTGGGCTACAACGGCTACTTTGCCGAAGCGGGGCTGGCGGTCGATGTAAAACTGTTCTACGACGAAATCACCGGGATGATCAGCGAACCGTTGCGCAACAATCAGTACATCGCCAGCAACTCGAACAGCGCACGCTTCTCCGGGGCAGAAACCCAGCTCGACTGGAGAATCAGCAGCGCCGATCGCCTGCGCCTGACGTATGCCTACGTCGATGCCGAGGCGAGCAACCCGCAGGATGCACAACAGACCGCGCGAAACAGTGGTTCCGCCGGTTGGCTGCACAACTGGGGCCACGGCTGGAACAGCGCGCTCTTCTACTATGGTGACGATGCCCTGAACGGCTACCGCTTTGAACGGGTCGACACGCGCATCGCCAAACGCATCGGCCTGGGCAAGGCCAGCCTGGAACTGGCCGGGGTGCTCCAGCAACGCCTCGACAGCCAGCCCACAACCTTCCTCGACAACAACTACGACGAGCGCCGAGTGCTTTACTTCAGCGCAGAGTTGGCGTTCTAAGGTGCTGTGTAGCCCGTCACGCAAAACGCCAATCCTTGGCCGCCTGCTGGCCGGGTTGTGCCTGGTGTTTACCGGACTGCTGAGCAGCCTGCCGGCCAGCGCCGCGGACATTTTGCTGACCGGCGCGGAGGACGGTCCGGCCATGCAATCCTTCACCCAGGCCCTGAGCACCTTGCGGTCTGCCGATAACGTGCGCTTCCAGCCGCTGGCCAGTCTGCCGGCGCCAGGCAAGCTGCCCGCCGGGACCCGTTTGATTCTGCTCGATCTGCCGAGCCTCGACTGGCGTCTGCAAGACGCCCAAGGCCCGGCGACGCTGGTGCTGCGCATCAGCCGCCTGCAAGCCCGCCAGCGTCTGGGGACCACCCTGCCCCCGCGCCTCAGCCTACTCTGGAGCGACCCGCCGCTGGACCGCCAATTGCGCCTTACCCGATTGCTGCTGCCGCAGGTCAAACGGGTCGGCGTGCTCTTTGACAGCCACAGCGAATTCCTTTTGCAGGAATTGCATCAGGCCGCCCACTCCCTGGGCCTTGAGGTGGTCACCGAGCGCTGGGACAACACCAACGACAGTCGGCCGTTGCAGAACTTGCTGAAGAACAGCGACGTGTTGCTGGGCCTCGACGATCCCGACCTGTACAACCCGAAAACCGTGAAAAACCTGTTGCTCAGCAGCTATGCACGGCAAATGGCGCTGATCGGACCTAACGCCGGGTTCGTCAGGGCCGGGAGCCTGGCCAGCACCTACAGCGATCAGAGCGATTGGCTGGCAATGCTCGACGAACTGCTCGACCGGCCACCGGCCACCTGGCCTCGCGCGCACTACCCGCAACGCTTCAAAGTCTTGAGTAACGCGCAAGTGGCTCGTTCATTAGGTATTGAACAGATGGACGACGCGTCTGTCGCAACACAGTTGGCCGAAGGAGAAAATCGCCCATGACCTTCCGTCGCCGTTGGGACATCAACACCCGCACACAAATCATCAGCCTCGGCCCTGCCCTGTTGCTGACGTTGCTGTTGATCAGCTTCTTTACCTTCGTGCGGATCCAGGACCTGCGTCAGGAGCTCAATCACACCGGGCAACTGATCGCCAACCAACTGGCGCCGGCCACCGAATACGGGGTGATCTCGGGCAACAATGAGGTGCTCGACAGTTTGCTCAAGGCGACCCTGGCCACGCCCAATGTGCGCTTTCTGGAAGTCCAGGACAGCGCCAACCGGATTCTGGTGTACGTCGAGCAACCGTCGCAAACTCACAACCGCTCACACCAGGTCGAAGTGTTCCAGGCCCCCGTGCGGCTGCAACGCATCCAGCTGCACAATGATTTCCTGCAGGGCAGCCGCGTCGCCAACGCGGCGCCCACCGAGGATTATCTGGGTCGGGTGATCGTCGGCCTGTCCAATGACGCCTTCAGCCAGCGTCAACAGGAAATCCTGCTCAAGGCCGGGATCCTGGCGCTGTTCGCCCTGCTGTTCACCTTTCTGCTGGCCCGGCGCCTGGCCGGCAGCCTGTCGCAACCGATCCGCGACATCGGCAACGCGGTCAAGGCGATTCAGGACGGCGACTACAAAACGCCGCTGCCGATCGTCGACGACACTGAGCTGGGCGCGCTGTCGCAACACATCAACAACCTCGCCAGCGGGCTCGAACAAGCCAGCCGCGAACAGCATCAAGCGATGGCGCAGTTGATCCAGACGCGCGAGGAAGCGGAAAAAGCCAACAATGCCAAATCCGATTTCCTAGCGATGATGAGCCACGAACTACGCACGCCGATGAATGGCGTGCTGGGCATGCTGCAACTGCTGGAAACCACAGAGATGACCGAGGAGCAGGTCGAATACGCGGCGCTCGCCTCGGAGTCCACCGAACACCTGCTCAAAGTCATCAACGACATTCTCGATTTCTCGCGCATCGAGCGTTCGGAACTGGAGCTGGAGCACATTCCATTCAACCTCGCAGACCTGATCGCCAGTTGTGCCCAGTCGTTCTCGCACAGCGCCGCGCAACGCGGCCTCGACCTGGCGTTGTCGATCCCGGACGACATGCGCGCGTTGCAGGTGCAGGGCGACCCGACGCGGATCCGGCAGATCCTGGTCAACTTGATCGGTAACGCTCTGAAATTCACCGAACAGGGCCGCGTCAGCATTGAACCGCAATGGCAATCGCTGGACCACGAACTGCTGTGGTTCACCTGCACTGTGCGCGACAGCGGAATTGGGATCTCGGCTGAAAGCCTGGAATTGATGTTCAACGCCTTCCAACAGGCCGACAGTTCTATTTCGAGGCGATACGGTGGCACCGGGCTGGGCCTGCCGATTGCTCGCACGCTGGCTGAACGCATGGGTGGCACGTTGCGCGCCCAGAGCGAGGAAGGTCGCGGCTCGGTATTCACCCTGGAAATCCCGCTGGCGCTCTATAAACAGACGCCACCCGTGCTGGCGCCACGCACACCGACCGGCAGCGGTGATGGCGAAGGGCGCAACGTGTTGCTGGTGGAAGACAATCCGGTCAATCAGACGGTCATCGAAGCAATGTTGCGCAGTCTGGGCTTTACTGTCAGCGTCGTCACCGATGGCGCGCAGGCCGTGCGCAGTGCGGAGAGTCTGATTTTCGAAGCGATTCTGATGGATTGCCGGCTACCGATCATCGACGGCTACGAGGCCACCCGACAGATTCGCCAATTACCCGGCTGCACAGACTTGCCGATCATCGCGCTGACCGCCAACGCCTTGCAGGGCGACCGCGAAGCCTGTTTATCGGCGGGAATGAACGATTACCTGGCCAAGCCCTTCAAACGCACAGATTTGCAGCAAATTCTGCAGCGCTGGGTGCAGTAGTGCAGGCCTTTCGGCTATCTGCGACTGGCGTGAAAGGCGAAAGTGCGGCAGTCTTAGGCACCCGAACAGGCCCGAAAAGGGGCTTGAATAATAATTTCAGTGCACAAGTGTACATTCATGTCCTTGGTGCTGTGACTTTCACCACAACGCAATAGTCTATGAGTAGGCTGCTGACTCGAGGCATGAACGCTTCGATCGGCCGGGAAGATTTGCCCCACCTGCCGCATGGGACTATTGAGGAGCTCGCATGACCCAACAAAACGCCTTTACTCGGGAAGACCTGCTGCGCTGCAGTCGCGGTGAGCTGTTCGGCCCAGGTAACGCACAACTGCCCGCCCCGAACATGTTGATGGTGGATCGCATCACCCATATCAGCGCCGAGGGTGGCAAGTACGGCAAGGGTGAATTGGTCGCCGAGCTGGATATCACTCCGGACCTGTGGTTCTTCGCCTGCCATTTCGAAGGCGATCCGGTGATGCCAGGCTGCCTGGGCCTCGACGCCATGTGGCAACTGGTCGGTTTCTTCCTCGGCTGGCAAGGTCTGCCGGGCCGCGGTCGCGCCCTGGGTTCGGGCGAAGTGAAATTCTTTGGTCAGGTTCTGCCGACCGCCAAGAAAGTAACCTATAACATTCAGATCAAGCGTGTACTGAAAGGCAAGCTGAACCTGGCCATCGCCGATGGTTCGGTCAGCGTCGACGGCCGCGAGATCTACACCGCCGAAGGCCTTCGGGTCGGCGTTTTCACCTCCACTGACAACTTCTAAGGGTTATCCGCATGCGCCGCGTCGTTATCACTGGTCTGGGCATCGTTTCGTGCCTGGGCAATGACAAAGAGACCGTCTCCGCTAACCTGCGTGCAAGCCGCCCTGGCATCCGGTTCAACCCGGAATATGCCGAAATGGGTCTGCGTAGCCAGGTTTCCGGCTCCATTGACCTTCCCCTCGAAGAGCTGATCGATCGCAAGATCTTTCGCTTCGTCGGCCACGCGGCGGCTTACGCCTACCTGGCCATGAAAGACGCCATCGCCGACTCCGGTCTGACCGATGAGCAAGTCTCCAATCCGCGTACCGGCCTGATCGCCGGTTCCGGTGGTGCCTCCACGCTGAACCAGATGGAAGCGCTGGACATCCTGCGCGAGAAAGGCGTGAAACGCGTTGGCCCGTACCGTGTAACGCGGACCATGAGCAGCACCGTTTCCGCTTGCCTGGCCACGCCGTTCAAGATCAAGGGCCTGAACTACTCCATCGCATCTGCCTGCGCCACCAGTGCTCACTGCATCGGTAACGCCATGGAACAGATCCAGATGGGCAAGCAGGACATCGTGTTCGCCGGTGGCGGTGAAGAAGAGCATTGGAGCCAATCGTTCCTGTTCGACGCCATGGGCGCACTGTCCAGCCAGTACAACGAAACCCCGGAAAAAGCTTCCCGTGCCTACGACGCCAAGCGTGACGGTTTCGTCATCGCCGGCGGTGGCGGCATGGTCGTGGTCGAAGAGCTGGAACACGCTCTGGCCCGTGGCGCGAAGATCTACGCGGAAATCGTTGGCTATGGCGCGACCTCCGACGGCTACGACATGGTCGCTCCAAGCGGCGAAGGCGCCATCCGCTGCATGCAGATGGCCATGTCCACCGTTGACGCTCCGATCGACTACCTGAACACCCACGGCACCTCGACTCCGGTCGGCGACGTCATGGAAATGAAAGGTGTGCGTGAAGTGTTCGGTGACAAGGCTCCGGCCATCAGCTCCACCAAGAGCCTGTCGGGTCACTCCCTGGGCGCCGCCGGCGTTCACGAAGCGATCTACTGCATGCTGATGATGGAAGGCAACTTCATGGCGGGTTCCGCCAACATCGACGAACTGGACCCGGAAGTGGCTGACATGCCGATCCTGACCAAGACTCGTGAAGACGCCACCATCAACACCGTGATGAGCAACAGCTTCGGCTTCGGTGGCACCAATGCCACGCTGGTACTGAAGCGCTGGGCCGGTAAGTAATACCCCGCCCTTCTAAGCTGCACACAAAAACGCCCCGACTGGTTCGGGGCGTTTTTTTGTGCCTGAAAGATTGAACACCGCAATCCTGTGGGAGCGAGCCTGCTCGCGATGACGGCACCACATTCAACATTTCTGTATGAATGAGACCGCTATTGCGAGCAGGCTCACTCCCACAGGTTTTGTGTGAAGCCAGACATTTTCGTCAATGCGAACATGAAGCTTTTGTCATGAAACCCAGCGGCCTGCGACCAAATGCCACGTGTTTCAAGGGCTGCAGGATTTTCTCTGATTTTGCAAAAATCCGTTACCAGACTCAGCCATTTACTTAGCAGGCTAACAAAACCTATAACGGAGTCCTGCACACGCCTTGCTGCAGATAACAGAGATTGGAGCTAGCAGATGACTGTAAAAGTAACTGAACGCGACGATTCACATAAGTCCCACGAAGGCATAGCCGCCGGTCTCCGGATCTGGGACGTGCATCAACAAGACATGCTGGTGGGGATGTTCCACTCCGAAACCGATGCCCGCAGCTACAAGGCCGAACTGGAAAAACTGGAGCAGCAACGAGCGCTCCAATCCGCATAAGCAATGACAGCATTGAAAACGACAAACCCCGCCATGAGCGGGGTTTGTCGTTGTTGCAGCCTTTATCGACTTACCACATCAGATCGTCCGGGATCTGATAGGCCGCGTACGGATCGTCTTCGGCAGCGACTTCTTCGGTCTTCACGTTCATCTGCACGATACGCTGTGGATCGCGCTCCTGGATCTTCAGGGCCGCCTCACGCGGGATCACTTCATAACCGCCGGCATGGTGCACGATGGCCAGCGAACCGCTGCTGAGCTTGTTGCGCATCAGCGTGTTGACGCAGATGCGCTTGACCTTCTTGTCGTCGACGAAGTTGTAGTAGTCCTCGGTCGTCAGCTTCGGCAGACGCGAGACTTCGATCAACTGTTTGACCTGGGCTGCGCGAGCCTTGGCCTCGGCCTTCTCCTGTTGCTGACGGTTCAGCTCCTGATCGCGCTTGACCTTCTCGGCCATGGCTTCCTGAGCCGCCCGCTGCTGCGAGTCATCAAGTTCGATCTGACCTTTGTGGGCCAGACGCTGCTGTTTCTGCTTCTCTTTGCCGACCTGTTTGGCCTGCTTCTGGTTGACCAGCCCTGCTTTGAGCAACTGGTCGCGAAGGGAAATGCTCATGGTGCTTATTACTCACTTAGGCAACTGCTCAACCGCAGCTGGGCAAATTCTTTTCCTGACGTTTGGCTTCGCCCCACAAGGCGTCCAACTCTTCGAGGGTGCAATCTTCTATGGGACGGTGGGTGTCGCGCAATGCCTGTTCGATAAAACGGAAGCGTCTTTCGAACTTGCTGTTGGCGCCACGCAGTGCAGTTTCGGGATCGACCTTGAGATGACGCGCCAGATTGACCACGGAAAACAACAAATCACCGACTTCATCGGCAATCGCTGCCGAGTCATTGTCGGCCATGGCTTCGAGCACTTCATCGAGCTCTTCGCGCACTTTGTCGAGCACCGGCAAGGCGTCCGGCCAGTCGAACCCGACCTGCCCCGCGCGCTTCTGCAGCTTCGCCGAACGGGACAATGCCGGCAGTGCTGCGGGTACGTCGTCAAGCAAGGACAGCTGCATTGGCGTGGATGATTTCTCGGCGCGCTCTTCGGCCTTGATCTCTTCCCAGCGCTGCTTGACCTGATCTTCATTCAGCCGCGGAACATCCAGCGGCGCGTACAGATCACCGGTAGGAAACACGTGCGGATGACGACGAATCAATTTGCGGGTGATGCTGTCGATGACACCGGCGAATTCGAAGCGCCCTTCTTCCCGCGCCAGCTGGCTGTAATAAACCACCTGGAACAGCAAATCCCCCAACTCACCCTGCAAGTGATCGAAGTCACCGCGCTCGATGGCGTCGGCGACTTCGTAGGCTTCTTCAAGGGTGTGCGGGACGATGGTTTCGTAGGTTTGCTTGATGTCCCACGGGCAGCCATATTGCGGGTCGCGCAGACGGCTCATCAGGTGCAGCAAGTCTTCAAGGCTGTACATCAATCATGTCTCATCACAAAAACCTGTGGGAGCGAGCCAGCTCGCGATGATAGCGGACTGGCAGACAACACAGATGTCGACTGAAATACCGCCATCGCGAGCAGGCTCGCTCCCACATTGGTCATCTTCAAGGCGTCCGGTTACGGCGGGTTTCGATGATGTTCGGCAACTGGGAAATCCGACCCAGCAACCTCCCCAATGCATCCAGCCCCGGAATCTCGATGGTCAGGGACATCAACGCGGTGTTGTCCTCTTTGTTCGAGCGGGTGTTGACCGCCAGCACGTTGATCCGCTCGTTGAGCAGCACTTGCGAAACGTCACGCAGCAGGCCGGACCGGTCGTAGGCGCGGATGATGATGTCCACCGGATAGGTGAGTACCGGCACCGGCCCCCAGCTGACCTGGATGATCCGCTCGGGTTCGCGGCTGCCCAGTTGCAGCACCGAGGCGCAGTCCTGACGGTGAATGCTCACGCCGCGGCCCACGGTGATGTAACCGACGATCGCATCCCCCGGCAGCGGCTGGCAGCAGCCGGCCATCTGGGTCATGAGGTTGCCGACGCCCTGGATCTGGATGTCGCCGCGCTTGCCCGGTTTGTAGCCGGTGGCCTTGCGCGGAATCAGTTCCAGCTGTTCGTTGCCGCGCTCCGGCTCGACCAGTTGCTGCGCCAGGTTCACCAGTTGCGCCAGACGCAAATCGCCTGCGCCCAACGCGGCGAACATGTCTTCGGCACCCTTCATGTTGGCCTTTTCGGCCAGCTTGTCGAAATCCACCGCTGGCAGACCGAGGCGACTGAGTTCACGCTCCAGCAAGGTTTTACCGGCGGCGACGTTCTGGTCGCGCGCCTGCAATTTGAACCAGTGAACAATCTTCGCCCGTGCCCGCGAGGTGGTGATGTAACCCAGGTTCGGGTTCAGCCAGTCGCGGCTCGGGGTGCCGTGCTTGCTGGTGATGATCTCGACCTGTTCACCGGTTTGCAGGCTGTAGTTGAGCGGCACGATGCGCCCGTTGATCTTCGCGCCACGGCAGTTGTGACCGATTTCGGTGTGCACGCGGTAGGCGAAGTCCAGCGGCGTCGCGCCCTTCGGCAAGTCGATGGCGTGACCGTCCGGGGTAAAGATGTAGACCCGGTCCGGCTCGATATCGACCCGCAGCTGTTCAGCCAGGCCGCCGATATCGCCCAACTCTTCATGCCACTCGAGGACCTGACGCAGCCAGGAGATTTTCTCTTCGTAGTGGTTGGAGCCGGACTTGACGTCGGTGCCCTTGTACTTCCAGTGCGCGCACACGCCCAGTTCGGCTTCTTCGTGCATGGCATGGGTGCGGATCTGCACTTCCAGCACCTTGCCCTCGGGGCCGATCACTGCGGTGTGCAGCGAGCGATAGCCGTTCTCTTTCGGGTTGGCGATGTAGTCGTCGAATTCTTTCGGGATATGCCGCCACAGGGTGTGGACGATGCCGAGCGCGGTGTAGCAGTCGCGCATTTCCGGCACCAGCACGCGAACGGCGCGCACATCGTAGATCTGGCTGAATTCCAGACCCTTGCGCTGCATTTTGCGCCAGATCGAATAGATGTGTTTGGCCCGGCCGCTGATGTCGGCATCGACGCCGGTGGCGGTCAGCTCGTTCTTCAACTGGCTCATCACATCGCTGATGAAGCGCTCGCGATCCAGACGTCGCTCGTGGAGCAACTTGGCGATCTGCTTGTACTGATCGGGCTCAAGGTAGCGGAAGGACAAGTCCTCCAGTTCCCACTTGATGTGACCGATACCGAGACGATGAGCCAAAGGTGCGTAGATGTCGAAGACTTCACGGGCGACGCGGTTGCGTTTTTCGTCATCGGCGGTTTTCACCGCACGGATGGCGCAGGTGCGTTCGGCCAGTTTGATCAGCGCAACGCGAACGTCGTCGACCATGGCGACCAGCATCTTGCGCAGGTTTTCGACCTGGCCCTGCGTGCCCAGCACCAGGGATTGGCGGGGGCTGAGGCTGGCGCTGATCGCCGCCATGCGCAACACGCCGTCGATGAGTTTGGCGACCACCGGGCCGAAGCGCTGGCTGATCGCCGGCAACTCGATCTGGCCTTCGCGCACGCCGCGATACAGGATCGCGGCCACCAACGAATCCTGATCGAGTTTGAGGTCGGCGAGAATCTCGGCGATCTCAAGGCCCGTACGGAAACTCGAGGTCCCTTCGGACCACAGGTTTTTCGCCGCATTGGCTTGTTGTTCAGACGCACGAGCAAACTCGCACGCTTCCTTCAAGGCTTCGCGATCCAGTGCCGGATCGACACTGACCGCATGATCGAGCCAAGCCTCGAGATTGATACTGCCGTCGGTGTTGATCGGCTGGTGTGCTCTCACCTGTACCATCTTGCTTACCTTCCCTACGACGCAGATTCAATGCGTCAAATCGCTGACCTTCGTTGCCCGTGTGCCCACGTAAGGGCTAATACGCGGCTGCACGGGCGGGCCAGTCGGACCAGACGAGCCGTCCTAGCTCGCTTCAAATAACGCCATGGCCTCGACATGTGCCGTCTGAGGAAACATATCGAGAATCCCGGCACGTTTTAACCGGTAGCCCTGCTTGATCAATTCGACCGTATCGCGCGCCAGCGTTGCCGGATTGCACGACACATACACCAACCGTTTGGCGCCCAGGGACGCAAGCTTGCGCACTGCCTCGAAAGCACCGTCACGCGGTGGGTCCAAGAGTACCGCACAAAAGCCTTCGCGCGCCCATTCGGCATCGGTCAAAGGCTGGGATAAATCGGCCTGAAAAAACTTCGCATTATGAAGATTGTTGCTAGCAGCGTTCGCGGCTGCCCGCTCGACCATCGCCTGCACACCTTCCACCGCCACCACTTCGCGAACGACCTTGGCCAGCGGCAAGGCAAAGTTACCCAAGCCACAGAATAGATCGAGAACGCGTTCATCCGCCGTCGGCTTCAGCCACTCCAACGCCTGGGCGATCATCGCTTCGTTGACCCCGGCGTTGACCTGGATGAAATCTCCCGGTCGGTACGCCAGGTCCAAATCCCACTGTTCCAGTCGATAACCCAACGACTGGTCAGCCTCGACCGGTTGCGGTTCACCGTCACCGTGCAGCCACAACTGGGCTTCATGGAACGCGCAGAAATCCTTGAGGATCGTCATGTCGGCGTCGGACAGCGGCGCCATGTGCCGCAGCAACACCGCCAACGACGAACCGCTGAACAATTCCACATGCCCCAGCGCCTGAGGTTTGCTCAAGCGCCGGAGCATTTCCGGCAAGCGGGTCATGATTGGTTGCAAGGGCTGTACCAGCACCGTGCATTCGTTGATCGCAACGATGTCCTGACTGCCAGCGGCGCGGAAACCGACTTCGAGTTTTTTCGCCTTCATGTCCCAGCGCACCGCCACTCGGGCGCGACGCCGGTAACCGAATTCCGCACCGCTCAACGGCGCGGCCCACTCTTCGGGTTCAACACCGGCGACCTTGGACAATTGCTCGGCGAGCATGCGCTGTTTCAGGGCGAGTTGTTCGTTGTGCGGCAAATGTTGCACGCTGCAACCGCCACAGCGACCGGCATGCGGACATGGTGCCGGGCGGCGCAGTTCGCTGGCCTGGAACACCCGCTCAGTGCGCGCCTCGACCACTTTGCCGTGGGCACCCAACACGCGTGCTTCGACTTCTTCACCGGCCAATGCACCGATGACGAACCAGGTGCGACCTTCAAAAAACGCGATACCGCGACCGTCATTAGCCAGGCGCTCGATACTCAAGCGCTGCTTTTTGCCAGTCGGAATTTGCGGGGCCTTGCTGCCGCCGGTGGGCTGGAAGCGCAGGCCTCTCTCTTGCTTGGCCATCAGTTGGGCGCGTCGAAAATGCCGGTCGACAAGTAACGGTCGCCACGGTCGCAGATGATCGCGACGATCACCGCGTTTTCAACTTCTTTGGACAGGCGCAGCATCGCTGCCACCGCACCGCCCGAGGACACGCCGCAGAAGATGCCTTCTTCGCGGGCCAGACGACGGGTCACGTCTTCGGCTTCGCTTTGCGCCATGTCGACGATCCGGTCCACGCGCTCGGCCTGGTAGATCTTCGGCAGGTATTCCTGCGGCCAGCGACGAATGCCCGGGATCGCCGAGCCTTCCATCGGTTGCAGACCGATGATCTGCACGCTCTCGTTCTGCTCTTTCAAGTAGCGCGAGACGCCCATGATGGTACCGGTGGTGCCCATGGAGCTGACGAAATGGGTGATGGTGCCTTCGGTCTGACGCCAGATTTCCGGGCCGGTGGTGGTGTAGTGCGCTTCGGGGTTGTCCCCGTTGGCGAACTGATCCAGCACCTTGCCGCGGCCTTCGGCTTCCATGCGCTGGGCGAGGTCGCGGGCGCCTTCCATGCCCTCTTCCTGGGTCACCAAAATCAGCTCGGCGCCATACGCCGTCATCGCGGCTTTACGCTCGGCGCTGGAGTTGTCCGGCATGATCAGGATCATCTTGTAACCCTTGATCGCGGCGGCCATCGCGAGGGCGATCCCGGTGTTACCCGAGGTCGCTTCGATCAGCGTATCGCCGACGTGGATCTGCCCGCGCAATTCAGCGCGGGTGATCATCGACAGCGCCGGACGGTCCTTGACCGAACCCGCCGGGTTATTCCCTTCGAGCTTGAGCAAAAGGGTATTGCTGGTGGCGCCAGGCAGGCGCTGCAAACGGACCAGCGGAGTGTTGCCGACGCAATCGGCGATGGTTGGGTACTGCAAGGTCATGGCGTATTCGCAATCCAGACTGCGGGGGCGCCTATCATACCGGCAAACCTTCGAAGGCCATATCACGCAAAGTACGGTGCTTATGGTTTATGGGAATAAGGGGCTGGATCAGTACTCTTCGCTTTGCGCGACATTCAATGCATAGAACTCATGCAACTTGGCTTGCAACAACTGTTTGTCCGGTAGCTGCACCTGGTATTCAGCGATCAGCGCTGGCGACAAGCTGCGGTTAAGGGCGTACTCGACCACCTCGTCATCCTTGCTGGCACACAGCAACACACCAATGGCCGGGTTTTCGTGGGGTTTGCGCTCTTTGCGATCCAGCGCTTCCAGATAGAAGTTCAGCTTGCCCAAATACTCCGGCTCAAAACGGCCGACCTTAAGCTCAATGGCCACCAGGCAGTTGAGCCCACGGTGGAAGAACAGCAGATCCAGGGCGAAATCACGCCCGCCGACTTGCATCGGGTGTTCAGAGCCGACAAAACAAAAGTCGCGACCCAGTTCGATCAGAAACTCCTTGAGGCGCGCCAGCAACCCTTTATGCAGATCGGTTTCGCCATGGTCGGAGGGCAAGTCGAGAAACTCGAGCATATAGGCGTCGCGGAACACGTTCAGTGCCTCAGGGTGAGTTTGTCTCAGCACTGCAGAGGCTTTTGCTGGTTGGGTCACGCTTCGCTCGAACAGTGCAGCTTTGAACTGACGCTCCAGTTCACGCTTCGACCATTTTTCCTTAACTGCCATACGCAGGTAGAACTCCCGCTCCTCCGGCAGTTTGCCCAGGCTGAAGATGACTAGATTATGAGTCCAGGATATTTGTCTCACCAGCGGTGAGACTTTCTCGTCGCCGCGATAAGTTTCGTAGAATTGACGCATGCGAAACAGATTGGGGCGGGTAAACCCACGCAACCCCGGTTGAGTCTGAGCCAGATGCTCGGCCAACTGGCTGACCACAGAATCGCCCCATTCGGCTTTTTCCAGCTTGCGACTGATGTAAGCACCCACCTGCCAATACAGCTCGATCAACTGGGTATTCACCGCCTGCATGGCCTGCTGCTTGGCACTTTGAATCAGCGCAAGCACTTCATTGAAACGGTCTTCGGTTGTGCTGCCGGGGACGCTGGGTGCAGTCATGCCGAACTCCTGGAGGACGAAGGAAAACGTGAGTCTATTCCGTCGAATCAGGCACAAGGTGTCGGCAATGACCTTTAGGAAAGGTCGTACAAAATAACGGGAACGCTCCGGCAAAGTTAGAACGGTTGTAGCTGGGAGGGCCTCATCGCGAGCAGGCTCGCTCCTACAGGGTTAGGGGGTTGATCACACCATTTGCGGCCGACACCCATCCAATGTGGGAGTGAGCCTGCTCGCGATAGCGTCGTCACTGACTCCACCGTCATCCGCCACCAACCGCATATTCAGCCGCAACCCCGCCCCAGAATTCTCAGCCCAAAGCCGCCCCCCCTGGCGCTGCACCGCATTCCTCGCAATGCTCAACCCCAAGCCAAATCCACCATCCCCCGGCCGCGATCCGTCGAGTCGGATGAACGGCGAGAAGATCCGTTCCAGATCTTCATCAGCCACCCCGCCGCCCTCATCCTCCAGCCACACGTGCCAGAAGTCGCCATCGCGCCGCCCACCCAAACGCACAACGCCGCCCTGCGGTGAATGACGAATGGCATTGCGCAGGATGTTTTCCAGCGCTTGAGCCAACGTATTGAGATGGCCGCGCACCCAGCAGGAAGAATCCACCGCGCACTGCAACTGGCTCGCCGGCCAGCCACTTTCATAGCAGGCATTTTCCGTGAGCATTTCCCACAACGCCTGAACCTGGATCGATTCATCGGGCAACCGAGTGCGCTCGGTGTCGAGCCAGGCCAGTTGCAGGGTGTCTTCGACCAGTCGCTGCATGCCATCGACCTCTCGGCCAATGCGTTCGCGCAATTGCGTCAGCCCCTGCTCGCTTTCGCTGGCCACCCGCAGGCGACTCAGTGGCGTGCGCAGTTCGTGGGACAAGTCGCGCAGCAGTTGTTGTTGCAGGGCCACTGTGCTTTGCAGACGCTCGGACATGTGATCGAAGGCTCGACCCAGTTCACCCAACTCATCCGGGCGATTGGTGATACGGCTCGACAACCGCACGTTCAACTGGTCGGCACGCCAGGCATTGGCCTGTTCGCGCAGACTGTTCAAAGGCACAACCAGCAACCGATACAGTCCGACGCACAGCAGCAAGGTGAACAAGCCGGGAATCACCCCGTTGGTGATCACCCGCCAGATCACCCGGTAACGGCCGGGCACGAAACGCTGGGGCAGTTCGATCACCAGACTGCCGGCGGACGGATCCTTGGGAAATGGCACTCTCAACCATGGCAATCCTTTGGTATGACGACTCGTCGGCCAATCCAGGCCGCGTAAAAAGGTCAGGCGCCGGGTTTCTTTTTCCGTCAGCGGGTAACTGCTCAATGACTGCAAATCGCCGCCAATCACACCGACCCATGTCGACTCGCGATGGCCGACATCGTGCAACCATTCATCGACGCCTGCACTCTGGCGCTTATTCCACGCCTGCTCCGCCTCGGCGGCGTAGCGCATCAGCGTGCCCCGTGCCTCGTCGGACAGGAACAGGTTTTTCTTTTCCATGTAGCGGCCCCAGGACCAACTGAGCCAGATCATCAGCAGACAGAACGCCACCAACAAACACGCCAGTTTCCAGAACAGCGAATGCCTGCCCGGCAGCTCAGTCCACTTCATCGACAGCACTCAATACGTAACCCTTGCCCCACACCGTGCGCACTTCGCGCTCGAGGTAGCCGACAGCCTTGAGCTTGCGGCGGATCTGACTGATGTGCATGTCGAGGCTGCGGTCATGGGGCGCGTAACCGCGCTGCAGCACATGCTGGTAGAGGAAGGCTTTGCTCAGGACTTCATCGCCATTGCGGTTCAGCGTTTCCAGCAGCCGGTATTCGCTGCGGGTCAGGCCGGCAGCGTATTCGCCATAAAAGACATCACAGCCTTCATCGTCGAAACGCAGGCTGTCCGCCGAAGGCGCAATCGGTGCCGGCGCTGGCCGGCGGTCGAGCGCGACCCGTCGCAGGATCGCTTCGATGCGCACCCGCAACTCGACCATGCTGAAAGGTTTGGGCAGGTAATCATCGGCGCCCAGGCGAAAACCACTGATGCGATCCGCCTCGGCACCGAGCGCCGACATCAGTACCACCGGGGTGGAATGGCTCTGACGCAACTGCGTCAGTACGTTCAGCCCATCCAGGCCCGGCAGCAGAATATCCATCAGCACCACGTCGAACGCTTGCTGGCGAGCGATGGTCAAGCCTTCCAGTCCGTTCTGGCACCACGTCACCTGAAAACCGCAACGTCCCAGATGCTCATGAACATAAGCACCGAGTACGAGGTCGTCTTCTATAGACAGGATACGAGGATGGCCAGCAGTGATGGGAGTCATGACTATCTGCAAATAATTCTCAGTTGACGATTATTAAAGATTGCCTCGCTGCGGGCAACACAAGGTTTGCCCGTAAGGTAAAAGTGTTGATCCAGCCGACGAATGCCGACATCAATTTTACGAAGATTGCCCGCCTGCAAATCGCTACACTGCGCAAATGGCGCGTGCTGGACGTACGTGCAGGTCGTTAAATCGCTGGATGCAGGAGAGATGCGTGCTCAAAAAACTTGGAATTAAAGGCCGCGTGTTATTGCTGACCCTGTTGCCGACCAGCCTGATGGCCTTGGTTCTGGGCGGTTATTTCACCTGGATGCAGCAATCCGACCTGCAAACCCAGCTCATGCAGCGTGGCGAGATGATCGCCGAACAACTGGCGCCGCTGGTGGCCCCGGCCATGGGCCACAAGAACACCGAGCTTTTGGAACGCATCGCCACCCAATCGCTGGAACAATCGGACGTTCGCGCCGTATCGTTCCTCGCCCCCGACCGCTCTTTGTTGGCCCATGCCGGGCCGACCATGCTCAATCAGGCGCCGGTCGGCAACGGTGCGCAGATGCTGCGCCGCAGCGGCAATGACGCGACGCGTTACTTGCTGCCGGTGTTCGGCAAGCATCGCAATCTGGCCGGCGACCTGATTCCCGACGAAGCCGATCGCCTGCTGGGCTGGGTCGAGCTCGAACTGTCCCACAACGGCATGCTGCTGCGCGGTTACCGCAGCCTGTTCGCCAGCCTGTTGCTGATCGGCGCAGGCCTGGCCGGTGCGGCGCTGCTGGCGTTGCGCATGGGCCGCAGCATCAATCGACCGCTGAGCCAGATCAAGCAAGCGGTAGCGCAACTCAAGGACGGTCATCTGGAAACCCGTCTGCCGCCCCTCGGCAGCCAGGAGCTGGACACACTGGCGTCGGGCATCAACCGCATGGCCGGCACCCTGCAGAACGCGCAGGAAGAATTGCAACACAGCATCGACCAGGCCACCGAAGACGTGCGCCAGAACCTGGAAACCATCGAGATCCAGAACATCGAACTGGACCTGGCGCGCAAGGAAGCCCTTGAAGCCAGCCGGATCAAATCCGAGTTCCTGGCCAACATGAGCCATGAAATCCGCACGCCGCTCAACGGCATTCTAGGCTTCACGCATCTGCTGCAAAAAAGCGAGCTGACCCCGCGCCAGCTCGACTATCTGGGCACCATCGAAAAATCCGCCGACAGCCTGCTGGGGATCATCAACGAGATTCTCGATTTCTCGAAAATCGAGGCCGGCAAACTGGTGCTCGACAATATCCCGTTCAACTTGCGCGACCTGCTCCAGGACACACTGACCATCCTCGCCCCGGCCGCCCACGCCAAGCAATTGGAGCTGGTGAGCCTGGTTTATCGCGATACGCCGCTGTCATTGGTAGGCGATCCGCTACGGCTCAAGCAGATCCTCACCAACCTGGTCAGCAATGCGATCAAGTTCACCCGCGAAGGCACCATCGTCGCCCGCGCCATGCTTGAGGAAGAGCACGAAGACAGCGTGCAACTGCGCATCAGCATCCAGGACACCGGCATCGGGCTGTCGAACCAGGACGTGCGCGCCTTGTTCCAGGCCTTCAGCCAGGCGGACAACTCGCTGTCCCGGCAACCGGGTGGCACCGGTCTGGGGCTGGTGATTTCCAAACGCCTGATCGAACAGATGGGCGGCGAGATCGGTGTCGACAGTACGCCGGGCGAAGGCTCGGAATTCTGGATCAGCCTGAGCCTGCCCAAAACCCGCGACGACGCCGAAGACCTGCCCGGTCCGCCGTTACTCGGGCGTCGGGTGGCCGTGCTGGAAAATCACGAACTGGCCCGTCAGGCATTGCAGCATCAACTGGAAGACTGTGGCCTCGAAGTCACTCCGTTCAATACCTTGGAAAGCCTGACCAATGGCGTGACCGGCGCGCATCAGACCGATCAGGCGATCGACCTGGCGGTGCTCGGCATCACCAGCAACGACATGCCACCAGAGCGCCTCAACCAGCACATCTGGGACCTCGAACACCTGGGCTGCAAGGTGCTGGTGTTGTGCCCGACCACCGAACAGACGCTGTTCCACCTCTCGGTGCCCAACCCGCACAGCCAGCTCCAGGCCAAACCGGCCTGTACCCGCAAGCTGCGGCGGGCCTTGTCTGACCTAGTCAACCCGCGTCAGCACCGCAGCGAACCTGGCGAACCGGTGTCCAGCCGCGCGCCAAAAGTGCTGTGTGTCGACGACAACCCGGCCAACCTGCTGCTGGTGCAAACCCTGCTCGAAGACTTGGGCGCCAAAGTCCTCGCGGTGGAAAGCGGCTATGCGGCGGTCAAGGCGGTGCAGACCGAAACCTTCGACCTGGTGCTGATGGATGTTCAGATGCCCGGCATGGACGGGCGGCAAAGCACCGAAGCGATTCGCCAGTGGGAAAGTGAACGGCATTGCACGCCGCTGCCGATCGTTGCCCTCACCGCTCACGCCATGGCCAACGAAAAACGCGCGCTGCTGCAAAGCGGCATGGACGATTACCTGACCAAACCGATCAGCGAACGGCAACTGGCCCAAGTGGTGCTGAAGTGGACCGGCCTGGCGCTGCGCAATCATGGGCCGGAGCGCTCCAGCGACAGCCACGGCGGCAGTCATGAATTGCAGGTGCTCGATCACGAAGAAGGTTTGCGCCTGGCCGCCGGCAAGGCTGATCTGGCGGCGGACATGCTGGCGATGTTGCTGGCGTCGCTGGAAGCCGACCGCGAGGCGATTCGCTTCGCCCGGGAAAACAACGATCACAATGCCCTGATCGAGCGCGTCCATCGCCTGCACGGCGCGACCCGTTATTGCGGCGTCCCGCAACTGCGCGCCGCCTGCCAGCGCAGCGAAACCCTGCTCAAGCAACAGGACCCCAAAGCCCCCAGCGCGCTGGAAGACCTCGACCGGGCCATCAATCGCCTGGCCGCCCATGCCCGTATAAATGCCTGATGCAACGCAATGGCGCCGACCACCATCAGCGCTAAGCTCACCGGACTCTGTAGCAGCTGGCGAAGCCTGCGTTCGGCGACGTAGTCGTCGTAAATCCGGCAAACGCGGTTTACCTGAAAGACCGTAGCGCCTGATTTTACGACGACTACGTCGCCGAACGCAGGCTTCGCCAGCTGCTACAAAAGCGTGAAAAGCGTGAAAAGCGTGAAATTTTCCAGGAGGACCGCATGCGTACGATTCTTTTCAGTAGCCAGACCTACGATCGCGACAGTTTTCTGGGTGCCGACCTGCCCGCCGGCATTGAACTGCACTTTCAATCAGCGCGACTGAGCCTTGATACGGTGGCGCTGGCGGAGCATCACGAAGTGGTCTGTGCCTTCATTAATGATGACCTCAGTACGCCGGTGCTCGAACGCCTGGCCGCGGGCGGCACACGCCTGATCGCCCTGCGTTCGGCGGGCTACAACCATGTCGACCTGGCAGTGGCAAAACGTTTGGGGCTGGCGATTGTGCGCGTCCCGGCCTACTCGCCCCACGCAGTGGCGGAACATGCGGTGGCGCTGATCCTGGCGCTCAACCGACGCCTGCACCGCGCCTACAACCGCACGCGCGAAGGGGATTTCAGCCTGCACGGGCTGACCGGCTTCGACCTTGTGGGCAAGACCGTCGGCGTGGTCGGCACCGGGCAGATCGGCGCGACCTTCGCGAAAATCATGAACGGCTTTGGCTGCCAATTGCTGGCGTACGACCCTTTCCCCAACCCGCAAGTCGAAGCGCTCGGCGCCCGTTACCTGAGCCTGCCGCAACTGCTGGCCGAGTCGCAGATCATCAGCCTGCACTGCCCGCTCAACGAACAAAGCAAACACTTGATCAATCGCGAGTCCCTGGCGCACATGCAAGCGGGTGCGATGCTGATCAACACCGGCCGCGGTGGCCTGGTGGACACGCCGGCGCTGATCGACGCGTTGAAGGACGGTCAACTGGGTTATCTGGGGCTGGATGTGTATGAAGAGGAGGCACAGCTGTTCTTCGAGGACCGTTCCGACCTGCCGCTGCAGGACGATGTGCTGGCACGGCTGCTGACCTTTCCGAACGTGATCATCACCGCTCACCAGGCCTTCCTCACCCGCGAAGCCCTGGGCGCGATTGCCGCGACTACCCTGCAGAACATCGCCGCCTGGGCAGCAGGCGCGCCTGCGAATCTGGTAACGGCTGACTGAACCAGATCGAAGGTCATACGCCCGCTCCATGCTGCGCTGATGTCCGTGCTAGCATGCCGCGCATATTTGGAGGACCCATGGTCGAACACGATTTCCGCTATAGCCTGATGAACCCGCAACACACCCTCACCGAATGCCGCGCCCTTGTGCCGGGGCGTTATCAAGTCACCGGCAACGGCGGCTCGATTCGTAACAACGACGTGCTGGTAGTGACCCTGAAAGGCGCCAAGGACTTGTCCATGCGCCTGACCGTCGAAACGGTTCGCCACTTGATCAACCCGCCCGGCCAATGGGTCGCGGTGGCCAGTGGTCCGGTGTTCGGTGAACTGGCGATCCACACCTGGAAAGTCAACTGCGACAGCTGCGCCAAAGAGCTGAGCTTCGAGTTCGCGGTCGACGCCAAGCTGGGCAACAAGGCTGAAAAGCCTGCTGCCACTGCTCGGATTGCCGAATTGGGCTGGTCCACGGTCAGCGAGAAGCACCTGTGCCCGAAATGCCAGGAGCCTGCGTGATGAAACGCCTCGCTCTGTCCGCGATGGTTGGCGCCAGCCTGCTGGGCTGCGCCGCCGAGCCGGTGCAATTGCAACACAACCGCAGCTACATTCTGGAGTGGATCGGCGAACGTCCGTTGATGGATTACAGCCACCTGACCATCACCCTCGGTGACGACGGTCGGGCCTACGGCAACGGTGGCTGCAACCACTGGTTCGCACCGTACACCCTGGAAGGCGACAAGCTGAGCTTCGGCAAGGTTGGCAGCACACGCAAGCTGTGTGCGCCGGCGCTGATGGAGCAGGAAAAGCGTTTCCTCCAGGCGTTGGAAAACGTTCAGCGCTGGGACGTCTCGCCGATCGACCAGATGCGTTTCTGGCCGGCAGAAGGCAAACCCTTGCGCTGGTGGCTTGAAGAGGGTTAACCCTCTCAATTGTGGCGAGGGAGCTTGCTCCCGCTGGGCTGCAAAGCAGCCCTAAACCCAACCACTTCGTGTCGTCAGGTACACCGCATACACAGCTTTACGATTGCTGCGCAATCGAGCGGGAGCAAGCTCCCTCGCCACAGGTGGGAACGATCAGCGCACTCAGTTCTTCGCCTGCAACGCCTCAAGCTTCGCCATCACCCCCGCCGCCGTCTGCTCGCCCATCAACTGTTCCCGTACCTTGCCCTTGTTATCGATGATGTAAGTCACCGGCAACGCCTCACTGCGCGGCACCTCAAACAGATCAGCCGGATCAGAAGCCAGTACGGTGAACTTGATGCCCAGTTTTTCACTGGCGCTTTTCAGCTCTTCCCCCTGCACATTGTCGAAGTTGACCCCGAACACCCCAATCTTCTTGTCCTTGAGCTGATCGGCCAACGCGTTCAATTCCGGGATCTCGGTTCGGCACGGCCCGCACCATTCAGCCCAGTAATTGAGCACCAGCCATTGTTTGTCCAGGCGTTCGGCGGCGACTTTCTGGCCGTTCTGGTCGATGCCATAGTCGTTACCGCAGCCCCCCAGCAATAACGTACCGATGATCGCCAATGCCGCTGCCAGTCGCCTAGTCATGTCGTATTCCTTGTTGAAAATTGAATGTGCCTGCGACCCATCGCCTCCCAAGGTTCTGGATTACGCGCTGCACAGTTAGAATAGCCGTCACCTTACGCAAGATGCGAACCGCACATGACCGATCTGACGCTTTATCACAACCCGCGCTGCTCGAAATCCCGCGGTGCGCTCGAACTGCTCGAAGCCCGTGGCCTGACCCCGACCGTGGTCCGCTACCTGGAAACCCCGCTGGACGCCGCGCAAATCCAGAGCCTGCTGACCAAGCTCGGCATCAGCGCCCGGCAACTGCTGCGCACCGGTGAGGACGAATACAAAACCCTCAACCTGGCCGACAGCAGCCTGAGCGAGGCGCAATTGATCGCCGCCATCGCCGCCAACCCGAAACTGATGGAGCGACCGATTCTCGAAGTCGGTGACAAAGCCATCATCGGCCGACCACCGGAAAATGTGCTGGAGCTACTGCCGTGAGTGCGCCGTACATTCTGGTCCTGTATTACAGCCGCAGCGGCTCGACCAATGAAATGGCCCGGCAGATCGCCCGTGGTGTCGAGCAGGCAGGCCTGGAAGCCCGGCTGCGCACGGTCCCGGCGATATCCAGCGAATGCGAAGCCGTGTCGCCGGACATCCCGGACGAAGGCGCGCTGTACGCCAGCCTCGACGATTTGAAAAATTGCGCAGGCCTGGCCATGGGCAGCCCGACCCGGTTCGGCAACATGGCGGCGCCGCTCAAGTACTTCCTCGACGGCACCAGCAACCTGTGGCTGACCGGCGCTCTGGTGGGCAAACCGGCCGGCGTTTTCACCTCCACCGCGAGCCTGCACGGCGGCCAGGAAACCACGCTGTTGTCGATGATGTTGCCGTTGCTGCACCACGGCATGCTGATCACCGGCCTGCCTTACAGCGAATCGGCCCTGCTGGAAACCCGTGGCGGCGGCACGCCTTACGGCGCCAGCCATCACGCCGGGGCCGATGGCAAAAGCGGCTTGAATGAACATGAAGTCGCACTGTGCCGGGCCTTGGGCCTGCGTTTGGCGAAGACTGCACAGAAACTGGGGAACTGACGTGGCCAAAAAGCCGAAGATTTTGCCCTCCATCGAATGGCTCGAACCGCGGGTTCGGGCGATGCGCGTCATCAGCCTGCTGTGCTACTTCGGTCTGGTGGGTTTGCTGTGCGCCTACTACCTGGTCTTCGCCGACCTGCACGGCGCCCGTCCGTGGGTGATTCTGCTGATCGAACTGGTGCCGCTGCTGTTGCTGGCGCCGGGGATGATTATCGGCAGTGCGCGCGGGCATTCATGGATGTGTTTTGTGGTGAACCTGTATTTCATCAAGGGCGCATTGGCGGCGTATGACCCGAACCGGCAGCTGTTTGGCTTGCTGGAAATGGGCGCCAGCGTGGCGGTGTTCTGCTCGGCGCTGTTGTATGTGCGATGGCGGTTTCAGTTGAACCGCAAGTTGGCGGGTGAAGGCGAAACCGCGGCAGCCTGATCCTCCTACAGTGATCGTTCCCACGCTCTGCGTGGGAATGCATCAAGTGACGCTCCGCGTCACAGGGACGCGGAGCGTCCCGGGCGGCATTCCCACGCGGAGCGTGGGAACGATCATTTTCGTCAGTGGTTGACGGTGTAGGCGAGCATCATCGATATCTGACTCATCGGCCGCCCACCACTTTCTTCATGCCACTGGTTGAACACCCCCTGCACCGTGGCCAGATCCCGCAGGCTGGTCGGCACCTTGTCCACAATCTTCTGCGCATTCAACGCCGCGACCACGTCATAACTCGGCACAAACGTATCCTTGCCGACCATGCGCAAGAACCGCGGAGCCGACAAGCCACCCAATTGATGGCCGCGCTTTTTCAGGTAGGTCCACAACCCAACGATATCCGTGACTGGCCAATCGGCGATCAACGCGCCAAAGCTGCCCTTCTCATGCGCCACATCCAGAATGAACTGCGCATTGCGCGGCACGCTCTTGAGTTTGCCCAGATGACGAATGATCCGCGCGTCCTGCATCAGACGCTCAAGGTGTTCGGCACTCATCAGCACGACTTTCTCAGGGTCGAACTTGAAGAACACTTCTTCGAACGCCGGCCATTTGGCGTCCACCAGGCTGTGCTTGAGCCCGGCACGGAAGACGCGCAGCGCCATGGTCGAGAGGTAGCGGTCGTCGCTGATCTTGCGCAATTGCGCCGGAGTTTTCGGAACAGGCAGATGGGCTTCCAGTTCAGCTGCCGAACCGAAGCGGTTCAGACAGTATTCGTGCAGCCACTTGTAATCGCGCATGCCCTTTCCTGATGAGTAAGTGAACAGACTCATGTGGGAGCCAGCCTGCTGGTGATAGCGGTGGGTCAGTCAACAACGATGTGTCTGACCGACCGCTATCGCCAGCAGGCTGGCTCCCACAGTGATTGTGTTTAGAGGTTGACTACGTTGACGAACCGCGAAGCGGCAGTTTCATCGATACGCAGATTGGTGAAGTCGAACAGATTACGGTCCGCCAGTTGCGACGGGATCACGTTCTGCAAGCTGCGAAAAATGCTTTCGGTGCGACCTGGCGTCTTGCGTTCCCACTCCTGAAGCATGTCCTTGACCACCTGGCGTTGCAGGTTTTCCTGGGAACCGCAGAGGTTGCACGGGATGATCGGGAATTGCTTGAAGTCCGAGTAGGCCTGGATGTCCTTTTCGTTGCAGTAGGCCAGCGGGCGGATCACCACGTTGCGGCCATCGTCGGCGCGCAGCTTCGGCGGCATGGCTTTGAGCGAACCGTTGAAGAACATGTTCAGGAAAAAGGTCTCGACGATATCGTCGCGGTGATGACCGAGGGCCATCTTGGTCGCGCCGATTTGGTCGGCAAAGGTGTAGAGCGTGCCGCGACGCAGGCGCGAGCACAGCGAACAGGTGGTCTTGCCTTCCGGGATCAGCTCCTTGACCACCGAATAGGTGTCTTTCTCGACGATGTGGTACTCGACGCCCAGCTCTTTGAGATAGGCCGGCAGCACATGCTCGGGGAAACCCGGCTGTTTCTGGTCCATGTTCACGGCCACGATCTCGAACTTGATCGGGGCGACCTTCTGCAAGTGCAACAGCACGTCGAGCATGGTGTAGCTGTCCTTGCCACCGGACAGGCAGACCATGACCTTGTCGCCGTCTTCAATCATGTTGAAATCGGCAACAGCCTCACCAGCCTGGCGGCGAAGGCGCTTTTGCAGTTTGTTCTGGTTGACCGTAAGAGTGCCCATGACGCGAAATCCGTGAGGTGTGACGAAAGGCCGGCATTTTACGCAAAAACCGGTCACGGGCGAAGAGCCCCCTATCCCCTGTGGGAGCGAGCCTGCTCGCGATTATGGTGTGACAGGTTGCATTGATATTGACTGACACTACGCCATCGCGAGCAGGCTCGCTCCCACAAAGGTCTGGGTGCACAGACCCTGCGGCGATTAACAGACGTGTTTACAGTGCAATTTGCTCTAAAGCCCTGCAACCCGCGCCGTTAAGACCTTTCTATACTGCGACATAAGGTCGCACACATAATCCAGACCTTTCCTTACTCGGCCACTTTGGCCTGTAGGCGCTCCACTGGGGGGCGACGGTAAAAACAAGAGGAGTGACTGGCATGATCCATCACGTAGTGGGGCTCTTCACCCACCCTGACCAAGAATGGAAAGAGATTCGTGGCGACCAGGAGGAAAGCATCAGCCACATGTATCTCACTCATACCCTGATTCTGGCGGCGATCCCTGCGGTGTCGGCATTTATTGGCACTACACAGGTCGGCTGGGTCATTGGCAGTCGCGCACCAGTGATGCTGACGATGGAAAGCGCGATATGGATGACGGTCATGTCGTACCTGGCGATGCTGGGCGGTGTGGCGGTAATGGGCGCGTTCATCCACTGGATGGCGCGCACCTATGACGCCAACCCGAGCCTGGCACGCTGCGTTGCATTTGCGACCTACACCGCGACACCGCTGTTTATCGGCGGTCTGGCGGCGCTGTACCCACACATGTGGCTTGGGATGATCGTTGGCACCGCGGCCATCTGCTACACGGTGTACCTGCTGTATGTGGGGCTACCCACTTTCATGAACATTCCATCAGACGAGGGATTTCTGTTTTCGAGTTCGGTGCTTGCTGTAGGCCTGGTGGTGCTAGTGGCCATCATGGCGTTCACAGTCATTGTCTGGGGACTCGGCGTGGGGCCGGTCTATACGAACTAGCCACTCTTCACCCAAAAACAAGATCTGCCAACACAGGCCGCCGCAAGGCGGCCTTCTAATGTTCAAGGATAGAAAACGGTGACGACCATTCGGCGCCTGAACGATTCGCAAGTCCCAAGGGTTGCGGCATACTCGACGCCTCTGGAGATCCATCAAGCATGCCCGAGCAACTCAATTCCCGCGTCGAAGACTGTTACCAGCTAGCCGAATCCTTTTTCAAACGACCTTTCAAACGCCCCGTGGTGAGCCTCAAGCTGCGCGGACAAAAAGCCGGTGTCGCGCATTTGCACGAGAATCTGCTGCGCTTCAATCCACAGCTGTACCGGGAAAATACCGAAGACTTCCTCAAGCAAACCGTGGCCCATGAGGTTGCGCACCTGATCGCCCATCAACTGTTCGGCGACCGCATCCAGCCCCATGGCGAAGAGTGGCAACTGATCATGCGCGGCGTGTACGAGCTGCCGCCCAATCGCTGCCACACCTATGACGTCAAACGCCGCAGCATGACCCGCTACATCTACAAATGCCCGTGCCCCGACAGCGATTTCCCGTTTTCGGCGCAGCGTCATGGTTTGGTGAGACAGGGGCGACGGTATTTGTGTCGGCGGTGCCGGAGCACGTTGGTGTTTAGTGGGGAAATGCGGGTCGAGTGACCCACATGATCGTTCCCACGCTCTGCGTGGGAATGCCGCCATGGACGCTCCGCGTCCACTGTGACGCAGAGCGTCACGGGATGCATTCCCACGCGGAGCATGGGAACGATCTATGTAACGACCCTGGCACGGCGCAACTCCGCGATCTGCTCAGCGCTATACCCCAACTCCTCCAACACCTGATCCGTATGCTGCCCTATGGCCGCGCCAATATGCCGAGGCTCAGGCAAGCCGTCCGAAAACTTCAACGGACACGCCATCTGCGCCTGAGTCGTCCCGTCACCCCGCGGCACTTCGGTCACCAGCGCCCGCGCCTTCACCTGCGGATGCCGCACCGCTTCGCCCAGGCTCAACACCGGCTCGACGCACGCATCGACGCCGGCGAACAGCTCACACAACTCGGCAAAGTCGTGTTTTTCGAATTCAATCTTCAACGCCTCCTTGAGCGCCTGTTGCCGGGCCGGCTCGGGCGACAGCCCCTGGGCCGCCAGTTCCGGGCGACCCAATGCCGTGCAGAGTTGCTGCATGAACACCGGCTCCAGACTGCCCACCGAGAACCAGCGCCCATCGCGGGAACGGTAATAGTCGTAGAAGCTGCCGCCATTGAGCATCTGATTTTCCCTGCCCGGCTCCACCCCGCAGGCCAGGTACCCGGCACCGGCCATGGCGTTCAGGCTGAACACACAGTCGGTCATGCTCACATCCAGATGCTGCCCCTGCCCGGTTTGCTGCCGGGCGATGACCGCCGCCAGCAGGCCGATCACCCCGTGCAACGAGCCACCGGCGATATCCGCCACTTGCATGCCCAACGGCAACGGGCCACTGTCGGCGCGGCCGGTGTAGCTCGAAAGCCCCGCCAACGCCAGGTAGTTGATGTCGTGGCCGGCGCGGTCCTTGTAGGGGCCGGTCTGGCCATACCCGGTGATCGACACATAAATCAGCTTCGGATTAATCGCCATCAAGGCTTCATAGCCCAAACCCAACCGGTCCATCACGCCGGGACGGAATTGCTCCAGCACGATGTCGTAGTCCTGCAACAACTGCTTGATCACCTCCAGCGCCTCGGGCTGCTTGAGGTCCAGCGCCAGGCTGCGCTTGTTGCGAT
Organism: Pseudomonas frederiksbergensis; assembly: GCF_900105495.1. Lineage (NCBI taxonomy): Bacteria > Pseudomonadati > Pseudomonadota > Gammaproteobacteria > Pseudomonadales > Pseudomonadaceae > Pseudomonas > Pseudomonas frederiksbergensis. The sequence continues at coordinate 5,681,776 of NZ_FNTF01000002.1, forward strand.
TGAGATAGGCGTGGCTGGCCGAGACGCCTTGATCATGCGGTGGCAACACCCGCAACAGGTCCATGCGTGTTGGCGATTCGATGCGCAACACCTCGGCGCCCATGTCCGCCAGCAGCAACGAGGCGAACGGCCCCGGCAGCAATGTCGAGAAATCCAGAACCTTGAGTGATGCCAGTGGACCGAGCATGGGCGTTCTCCGTAAACGATGCCTCCAGACTAGGCAGCCTACGCCCTTGCAGCAATCACCTTATGCGTCAGTTGCGCTGACCGTTGCGCTCAAATCCCAGACATGAAAAAACCCGCCGAAGCGGGTTTTTTCAGTGCAGCCGTCTTATTTGACGTTGCTTGGGGTCGGGCCTTCAGCCACGCCCAGGTCATCTACTTCACGCTCGTCGGAGATACCGCGACCGCCAGAAGCCAGCTCGACTTGCAGCTTGTCTTCGTCCAGCTCTTTCACCCACTTGGCGACCACGAGGGTGGCTACGGCGTTACCAACCAGGTTGGTCAGCGCACGGGCTTCGGACATGAAGCGGTCGATACCGAGGATCAGCGCCAGGCCGGCCACCGGCAGAGTACCCACGGCCGACAGGGTCGCTGCCAGCACGATGAAGCCGCTACCGGTCACACCTGCCGCACCTTTGGAGGACAACAGCAGCACCAGCAGCAAGGTGATCTGGTGAGTGAGGTCCATCGGCGTATCAGTCGCCTGAGCGATAAACACAGCCGCCATGGTCAGGTAGATCGAAGTACCGTCGAGGTTGAAGGAGTAACCCGTCGGGATCACCAGACCCACTACCGATTTATCCGCACCCAGACGTTCCATTTTGATCAGCATGCGTGGCAGCGCGGATTCCGAAGAGGAAGTGCCCAGCACGATCAGCAGTTCTTCACGGATGTAGCGAATCAGTTTCAGCACGCTGAAACCGTGCGCGCGGCAGATGGCGCCCAGAACCAGGACTACGAACAGGATGCAGGTGATGTAGAAGCAGATCATCAACTGACCCAGTTGCACCAGCGAACCGACACCGTAGGCACCGATGGTGAAGGCCATCGCACCGAACGCGCCGACTGGAGCGAGCTTCATGATCATGTTGATGATGTTGAACATCACGTGAGCGAAGCGATCGATGAAGTCCAGCACCGGTTTGCCGTAGGCACCCAGGCGATGCAGGGCGAAACCGAAGATCACCGAGAACATCAGCACTTGCAGGATGTCGCCGTTGGCGAACGCGCCGACGATGGTGTTCGGGATCACGTTGAGAACGAAAGCAATGATGCTCTGGTCTTTACCGGCCGAGATGAAGCCAGCGATTTTGCTGGTGTCCAGGGTCGTCACGTCGATGTGCATGCCGGCGCCCGGTTGCACGACGTTGACCACGACCAGACCGATCAGCAAGGCGATGGTGGAGACGATTTCGAAGTACAGCAGCGCATAGCCGCCGGTCTTGCCGACCGATTTCATGTTCTGCATGCCGGCGATACCACTGACGACCGTACAGAAGATGATCGGCGCGATGACCATTTTGATCAGTTTGATGAACCCGTCACCCAGCGGCTTGAGGGCTACACCGGTCTGCGGGTAGAAGTGACCGAGCAGGATGCCGATGGCAATAGCAACGATCACCTGGAAGTACAGGGATTTATACAGTGGCTGACGAGTCGTCATTGCAAAGTTCCTCAAGAGTGCCTCAGTAGCAACATCCATCTGTTGCACCTGACACCTCAATTGCGAACCCTCCTGCACTGGAGGGATTTGTTTTGTCGAGCTGCGCAGCGGCAGGCATCTGCGAGTTGTATCGCAAGGCCCGTGCCACCTTCGTCAAATCGCCAGCAAGCCTTTTGGCTTCAAGGGTTGCAGGTTTTTCTTTGTCACCAGACGGTTACGGCAAAGTGGCGGATTTCCGCCCATCGACCAAACCTCGTCCTACAAATTGGCGGATATCCGCCTTGTTCATCATCAGGCGCCACGGCTACCATCGGCCGCTCAATGGACGGACTTGCCTGCTATGCGCGAACGCACCATCGCCAGTCATTTCGCCCGTGCCGCCCTCGGTGGCGCACGCCGGCTGGGTTATGACTATTCGAATCTGCTGCAACAACTCGGCATCAGCCCCGAGTTGCTTGAAGAGCCGCGAGCGCGAATCGCGCCTGAACAGTTCACCCGATTGATCCAGGGCCTGTGGCTGGCACTGGATGACGAATACCTGGGTTTCGGGCCGGTTCCGAGCAAAACCGGCAGCTTCGCGATGATGTGCCATGCGCTGATCCATTGCCGCAATCTGGAGAAAGCACTCCACCGCGGCCTGTTGTTTTACAGCTTGTTCCCCAACAGCCCCCGTCTGACCCTGACCCGCGAAGACGACCTGATTCGCCTGAGCCTCGACGACTCGCAGTTCCGCGACCCGGACCACTTCCTCACCGAGAGCCAGTTGCTGGTGTGGCATCGTCTCGGCAGCTGGCTGATCGGCCAGCGCATTCGCCTGGAACAGGCGACGTTCAGTTACCCGAAACCCGAGCACGGCGCCGAATACGATTTGCTGTTCCCCTGTCCTCTGGCGTTTTCCAGAGCGCAGAGCAGCCTGTTGTTTCACAGTCGTTACCTGGACATGCCGCTGCTGCAGGATGAACGGACACTCAAGCATTTCCTCGAACGCTCCCCCGCCGACCTGTTGTCGCGCCCGGACGACGGCGACAGTTTGAGCAGCCAGTTGCGAAGGTTGCTCAGCCGTGACAGTTCGCACTGGCCGGATCTTGAAGAGGTGGCCGCGCACTTGCACATCAGCCCGCAAACCTTGCGCCGGCATTTGCGGGAGGAAGGGTCGAGTTTTCAGGAATTGAAGGATCAGCTGCGGCGGGACATTGCGATTTATCACCTGGGGCGGGCGGATTTGTCGTTGCAACAGATTGCCGAGCAGCTGGGGTTTTCCGAGCCTTCGGCGTTTCACCGGGCGTTCAAGAAATGGACCGGACTTACGCCTGGGGCTTATCGCGCGCAAGAGAACTGAAGTTCCACTGATCGTTCCCACGCTCTGCGTGGGAATGCCTCAAGGGACGCTCCGCGTTCCAGCTCCCGAAAGGGACGCAGAGCGTCCCGGGCTGCATTCCCACGCAGAGCGTGGGAACGATCAGTCGCTCCGCGTGGGAACGATCGGTTACTCGCGGTCAAACCACCGGAAAATGAATCCGGAACGCCGCCCCGCCCATTGGCGAGTCCCCCAGCGTCAGCTTCGCGCTGTAGCTCTCGATGATGTCCTTGACCACCGCCAACCCAATCCCCTGCCCCGGATGCTGGCGATCCAGCCGTTCCCCACGCTGCAGAATCCGCGCGCGCTGATCCGGCGGCACTCCCGGCCCGTCATCCTCAACACACAACTCAACCCCGCCAAGATTTTCGCGCACGCTGATGCGTACTTCGCCGAGGCACAGGCGATAGGCGTTTTCCAGCAGGTTGCCCATCATTTCCAGCAGCGCACCCTGCTCGATCGGCACGTAACACTGCTCCGGCAGATCGAACGCGACCCGCACGCGTTTGTCGCGGTAGACCTTGTCCAGCGTGTCGCACAGGCTTTGCAGCACCGGGCGCAGGCGTACCTGATGACGCACCAGACCGCTTTTGCGCAGGCTGGCGCGTTGCAGTTGGTAGCTGATCTGCTGGCTCATGCGTTCGATCTGGGTTTGCAGCACCCAGGCCTGATCACGATCGGCCGGGCGCTGGGCCATGTCTTCGCTGACGCCTTGCAGCACAGTCAGCGGGGTTTTCAGGCTGTGGGCCAGGTCGTCGAGGGAATCGCGATAGCGGCTGCGTTGTTCGCGCTCGCTGTGCAGCAAGCGGTTGAGGGAACCGGTCAGGCGCAACAGTTCGCGCGGGTGTTGTTCGCTGAGGCTTTCGCGGGTGCCGCTTTCGATCTCGTCCAGTTCCTGACTGAGCCGGCGCAACGCCTGCAAGCCCCAGGTCAGGCCGCTCCACAGCAGCGCGAGCAACACCAGCAAGGCGGCACCGAAACCGAGGTAGAGGTTTTCCCGCAGGCCTTCGAGGGTGGCTTCGTACTCGCGCACCGGTTGCAGCGCGACGATGCTGAACGCCGCGCTCTTGCCGCCGAGAAGTTTGACCTCGACGTCATAGACGAAGAATTCCTGGCCGTTGGCTTCGCTGATTCTCGCGAACTCGTTACCGCGCCCGTCGTAACGCGGTTTGTAGTTGATGTGCTCTTCCTGGGTGCCCTTCGAGCGCCAGACCAGATGCCCTTCGCGGTCATAGATGTAGCCAAGCAAACGGCCGTCAGTCAGGTTGAAACGCTCATCGGGCAACTGCGCTGGCATCTGCAAGCGATTGTTCTCCACCCGGGCGGCAGAGATCAGGGTGGTGACGTCCGACGCCAGGCGCTGTTCGATCGAGTCCTGCAACGCCAGGCTGAACGCGCCCTGCATCGCCGGCAGCAGCGCCAGCATGAACAACACCGCCAGGAGCGCGGCAGCGAGCATCAAGCGGACACGAAGGGAACGAATCAAGTGCAGCGCTCATTGAATAGGTAGCCGAGGCCACGCACGGTATCGATCGGTTTGAAACCGGCCGGGCCTTCAAGTTTGCGGCGCAGACGGCCGACCAGTACTTCGATCACGTTCGGATCGCGCTCGTCGTCGTCCGGGTAGAGCTGTTCCATCAAGCGATCCTTGGCCACCACTTGCTGGTGATGCCGCATCAGGTACTCGAGGATCCGATACTCGTAAGCGGTCAGCGCCAGCGGTTGTTCATCGAGGGACGCCTGTTTGCGATTGAGGTCCAGCAGCAACGGCCCGGCGACGATGGTCGACTGGGTGAAACCGCTGGAACGGCGCAGCAAGGCATTCAGGCGGGCATCGAGTTCTTCGAACTGGAACGGTTTGACCACGTAATCGTCGGCGCCGGCGGCAAGGCCTTCGACCTTGTCCTGCCAGTTGCCGCGCGCGGTGAGGATCAGGATCGGGAAGGTCTTGCCGCGCGAGCGCAGCTGACGGATCAGGTCGAGCCCGCCCATGCCCGGCAGGCCGAGATCGATCACCGCCAGGTCATGGTTGAACTGCTCGGTCTGGTACAGCGCCTCTTCGGCATTGGCCACGGACTCGACCACGTGGCCGCTGTCCGTCAGGCGGGTTTGCAGGTGATGGCGCAACAGCGCTTCATCTTCGACGACCAGCAGTTTCATAACGCTCTCCTACGCAAATCAACATCTCCAGAAACAAACTTCAATGGCTGACAGGGCGACCTGTGGGAGCGAGCCTGCTCGCGATAGCGGTGGGTCAGCCCATATTGATGCTGAATGTACCGCCGTCATCGCGAGCAGGCTCGCTCCCACAGGTTCTGCGCTTGACTGACTGGCAATGCTTGTCAGAAAGCGTAGTTCGCCGACAGGTAGGTCTGGGCGCTGCTGGTCAGGTCCAGCGAGCCCTGTTTGCTGTCACCGCGCTCGCTCATTTCGGTGCTGGCGTTGCTGCGCAGGTAACGGTAACCCAGTTCTACCGAGGTGTTTTGCGAAACCTGTTGCAGGACACCCACCTGGCCGCCGATGGCGTAACCGATGTCGCTGTCGCGGCTGAAGCCTGGCGACTCCTGAGTCATTTTGGTCAAACCGGCCGTGGCGCCGCCGAACAACCTGGTGCTGCTGCCCACCGGGTAGAACAGATCGTAGCTGCCCAGGAGGTTTTCCTGCCGCAGTTTAATGCCGTTGTGCGAGCCCGATACGTTGTCGTAAGTGGCATAGTAGCGACCCTGGCTGTTTTGCCGACCCAGACGCACACCCCAGGTGTTGTCCTTGCCGATCACGCCGTCGGCGTTTGGGCTGTTGAGGTTGTCGTTCAGGGCGTGGGACTTTTTGACCTTGTCGCTGGTCTGTCCAAAAGTAAGGCTGGCGAAATTGTCGTCGGAAGCGAAAGCCGCGGTACTCGCGCTCAGGACAGTAAAAGCCAGAAGCAGTTTTTTGAATCCAGTCATAGGGGAGTTCCTTATGTGCTATTTGCTATTTGGGTACGAGGCAAGATTACTCACCCGGCCCTGAACTCCCCCTGAACGCACGCTGAACCTGAGCTGAATCAAATCGACCAGGCTGTTTTGATGACTTTTTGCAGGAGATCCGACGATGCGCATTTTCCTCGCCTTTGCATTACTGGCCTTGAGCGGGTTCAGCCAAGCCGCTATCAAGACTCAGGAAATCCCTTATCAAAGTGCTGACGGCACCAAGCTGATCGGCTATTTCGCCTACGACGACGCCATTCAGGGCGCACGCCCTGGCGTTGTGGTGGTGCACGAATGGTGGGGGCTCAACGAGTACACCAAGCGCCGCGCCCGGGATCTCGCCGGTCTGGGCTACAGCGCACTGGCCATCGACATGTATGGCGATGGCAAAAACACTGAGCATCCCAAGGACGCGATGGCCTTCATGCAAGCGGCATTGAAAGACAGTGCCGCGTCCAGTGCACGCTTTCAGGCCGGGCTCGATCTGCTGAAGAAGCAGCCGCAAACCGACCCGGACAAAATCGCCGCTATCGGTTATTGCTTCGGCGGCGGCGTGGTGCTGAATGCGGCACGCCAGGGTTTGCCGCTGGCGGGCGTGGTGAGTTTTCACGGTGCGCTGGCAACCAAGACGCCTGCCACACCGGGTAGCGTGAAAGCCAAAATCCTCGTCGAACATGGCGCTCTGGACAGCATGATCACCGCGGATAACGTTGCAGCGTTCAAGGCAGAAATGGACAAGGCAGGTGCTGACTATCAATTCGTCAACCTTGAAGGAGCCAAGCATGGCTTCAGTAATCCTGATGCAGACCGGTTGAGCCATGGCGATCACGGCGGGCCGGATATTGGCTACAACAAAGCGGCGGATGAAAAATCCTGGGCGGACATGCAGGCGTTTTTCAAGAAAATATTTAGCTGACACAGTGATCGTTCCCACGGTCCCCGTGGGAATGCAGCCCGGGACGCTCCGCGTCCCTTTCGAGAGCTGGAACGCGGAGCGTCCCTTGAGGCATTCCCACGCGGAGCGTGGGAACGATCAAGCCGTTGCTACTACCCAGCCTGAGAGCAACCCGGCAAAATGCCCCACATGAATCGCGCCCCCGCCCTCCCCGTCTGCTGCACCCCACTCGATGCCCATTGGCCGCTGCCGTTTGCGCTGCCCGATACGGTGCTGTTGAGCACTCACTTCGATACCTCGCAACTGGCCAGCGATGATTTCCAGCGCAGCGCCATCGAGCCGCCGCCCGCCATCCAGCGTTCGGTCGCCAAGCGTCAGGCAGAGTTCCTCGCCGGGCGGGTTTGCGCTCGGGCGGCGTTGCAACAGTTGGAAGGGCTGAACTTCATCCCGGCTATCGGCGAAGACCGGGCACCGGTGTGGCCGACGCACATCACCGGTTCGATCACCCACAGCACCGGCCGGGCCTCGGCGATTGTCGCGAAGAAAACCCACTGGCGCGGCCTGGGGATGGACCTGGAAAACCTGCTCAACCCTGAACGGGCCGAGCGGCTGGCCGGGGAAATCCTCACCCCGCCCGAGTTGCACCGCATGACCGCAGGCCGTCGCGACCAGTTGGCGATGCTGGTCACCCTGACGTTTTCGGTAAAGGAAAGCCTGTTCAAGGCGCTGTATCCGATCGTTCAGCAGCGCTTCTATTTCGAGCACGCTGAAGTGTTGGAGTGGACCGAAAGCGGTGAAGTGCGGCTGCGGTTGCTGACGGATCTGTCCACTGAGTGGCGCAACGGCACTGAGCTGGATGCGCAGTTCGGGGTCATTGATGGGCAGTTGTTGAGTCTGGTCAGCATCAAGGCCTGAAGGCTTTTAGCGTCTCCAATGACGCCATCGCGGGCAAGCCCGCTCCCACAGGGATCGATGCAACACCACAAATCCTGTGGGAGCGGGCTTGCCCGCGATGAGGCCAGAACAGACACCAACAATCTCAACGCTTCTCCTGATTCCTCGGCCAACTCAAACTGAAACACGCCCCGCCCAGGCTTTTACTCTTGCTGATCAACGCCCGGCCATCATGCCAATGGATGATTCGCCGCACGATGGACAACCCCAACCCATGCCCACCGGAGGCGCGGGTACGGCTGTCGTCGAGGCGCAGGAATGGCGTGAAGATTTTCTCCCAGGCCGTTTCCGGCACGCCCGGTCCGTCATCCTCGACATCCACTCGACAGCGCTGCTGCCCGACCTGATAGCTGACGGTCACCCGCGATTGAGCGTGGCGCATGGCGTTGCTCACCAGGTTCTGCAACGCCCGGTGCAGGTAACGCGGCTCGGCCTCGACCCAGGCATCATCATTGTCCGCGGCGGACAAACACAAACCGCGCTGCACCGTGACCTCGGCGCGTAACGGCGCCAGTTCTTCGATCACCTGATTGACCAACGCATCCAGATCGATCCGCTGAAAATTCAGTGCCGGTGAACCCTGCTCCAGTCGTGCGTAGGTGAGCATCTCGTCCACCAGGCGATCGAGATCCTCGATGTCATGGTCCATGCCTTCACAGTATTTTTCCAACGCCTGCGGCGTGGTCGCCGAGCCGATCATTTCCAGGCCAAAACGCAACCGCGCCACGGGTGTGCGCAGCTCATGAGACACGGCACGCACCAGCTCACGCTGGATCGCCAGCAATTGCTGCAAGTGTTCGGCCATGCCGTTGAACGCCGAAGCCAGCCGTCCCACCGAGTCCGCGCCGCGTGTTGGCACGCGGGTTTCCAGGCTGCCCTTGGCGATGCGCGTGGCGGCCGCTTCCAGTCCACGCAAACGGCGTTCAAGTTGGCGCACCAATAAATAGACGATCAAGCCGATCAGACTCAAACCCAGGGCGGCGATCAGCACCAGCCACTCCGGCGGATAAGGATTCATCTGATACAACGGGCCGATTTCCAGCACCCACGGCGTCCCCACCATGCCGGCAAACACCCGGATCGAATCGCCGCCCTTGCCCAGCGCCATCACCGTGTCGCCCTCAGACACCCGGCGACTCTGGTCTTCGTCCATGTCCGCCTGTTCGATCTTCACCAGCCGCAAGTCGAAACCAAAGCCTTTGTCGCGCTTCAATTGCGCCAGGCGCTCGGGCTGCTCGGCCACCGGGTAGCGCACCAGTTCATCGGCCAGCAGGTAAATAGTGGCCCGGGCCAGTTGTTCGCTGATCTGCTGGACTTCGCCAGTCAGCACCAACTGTTCCTTGTCGCTGACCAACCGGTAAACCTTCGCCGCGTGCGGACCGGTCTGTTCCACCAGCGCCTGACCGCGCAGCACGCGGGTGCGCTGGGTCATGTCGAGGTCGGTTTGGGCAAAGGTCTTCAGCGCCAGAGGAATCCCCAACAACCGCTCCCACACCAGCAAGGCACGGTGGCGCTCGGTTTCGTTCATCGGGTTCAGATTGTCGGCCATCAGCGAGAACGTGCCGTGGGCCAGGCGTTCGCGGTATTGCTCGCCGCGCACCTGGTTAAGCAGGTGCAAGGCCAGCACGCCGAGCACCGCCACCAGAATCAGCGCCGCGCACATGCCACCGTAAATGCGCAGGAAGATCGAGTTCACAGCGTGCAGGCTTCCGGAACGAACAGATAACCTTTGCTGCGGATGGTCTTGATCAGCCGCGGATGCTCCGGGTCATCGCCGATTTTTGGGCGAATGCGCGAGATGCGCACGTCGATGGAACGGTCCTGGCCGTCATAGCCAATGCCGCGCAGCGCGGTGAAAATCTCTTCCCGGGACAGGATGCGCCCGGCGTTGGCCACCAACAGCCAGAGCAGGTCGAACTCGGCGCTGGTCAGTTCGATGCCGTTGTCGTTCAGCCAGGCTTCGCGCAATGCGTTGTCGACCACCAGGGGACCGAACTGCAGGCGCCGTTGTTTTTCCGGCGCCACTTCAGGGGCTTCACTGCGTCGCAACAAGGCCTGGATGCGCGCCAGCAACAGACGGGGGCGAACCGGTTTGCACACGTAGTCGTCGGCGCCCAGGTCCAGGCCAAGTATCTGATCGGTGTCGTCGGTGCGGGCGGTGAGCATCAGGATCGGGCCGTCATACTTGTCGCGGACCTTGCGGCAGATGCTCAGGCCATCCTCGCCCGGCAACATCAGGTCGAGGATCACCAGGTCCGGTTTCTCCTTGATGATCCGTGCCGCGGCCAAGGCGCCGTTGCCCTCGATCGATACGCGCAGGCCATTGGCTTCCAGGTAGTCGCGGGTCAGTTCGGCCAGACGCTGGTCGTCCTCGACAATCAATACCTGCCAGGCTTCTTGCTCCACGGTGACCTCTGCTTGCCAACAACACTTTATAAGGAAGGATCCGCCCGTCTTTTTGTAATGATTGGGGAGGATAAGAATGCATCTGCATGAGCCGATTGTATAAACGCCGCTCGCCAAGAACACAAGCCGGTAAATGCGTTCGGACAACGCGGTTTTTTGTGATAGGGTTCGCGCCCTTAAAAAGCCGAGCGACTGTTTTCAATCGGTGAAAATCAGTGAAAAACGGTCCGCTCCAGCTAGGTCGCGGCCTACACGCCCGTTCCACCTTTCACACACAATTTACGCACAGGTTTATCCACAGGTAGTACGTTGCAACACCCCCAAAAACGCATTATCTTGTACCCCGTCGCCAAAAAAACCCTACATGTAGGGTTTTTGCATAAAAACCAAACACAAATCAGACACCGGTTTCAAGCGCTTTTATTGCCTCTTTCCGGTTGAACCAAACGTATTTTCGAAAGACCAAGCCGCGTGTGCGGATGGCTACTGTTTTTGAGCCGAAAACGGCGTTAACGGTACGGGTGTTGCAGTCGATTACTGTCACCCAAAAGGATCCCGGTTCCAGGTTCAAGCCCTGGGACCAAAGACTTCGGCATGGAAGCGGCGCCCCAATAGCCCCTTCCTGATCTGTCCCGAAGTTGGTATGCCCGGCCCCTCGCCGGTTGTAGTGCTTCAGGACGGAACGGTGGGCACCCAAATGGTGCCCAAACAAACATAGAGAATGTGGAGACAACCCCCCATGCAAACCGACACAACTCGCGAGAACCCGCAGGGCACCTTGCCGCAGGCCGCAGATTCGACTTCGGATCTGTCCGCCACCGCGCCTGGCCAACTGCGTGTGATCAAGCGTAACGGCACTGTCGTTCCTTACACCGATGACAAGATCACCGTCGCCATCACCAAAGCGTTTCTCGCAGTTGAGGGCGGCACCGCTGCCGCTTCGTCGCGAATCCATGACACCGTTGCCCGTCTGACCGAACAAGTCACCGCGACCTTCAAGCGTCGCATGCCCTCGGGCGGCACGATCCACATCGAAGAAATCCAGGACCAGGTCGAACTGGCCCTGATGCGTGCCGGCGAGCAGAAAGTAGCCCGCGACTACGTGATCTACCGTGACGGTCGCTCGAAAGAACGCGCCGCCCACGCACCGGCCGAAGAAGCAGTCAACGCTCACCCGTCGATCCGCATCACCCGCGCCGATGGCACCTTTGCTCCTCTGGACATGGGCCGCCTGAACACCATCGTCACCGAAGCGTGCGAAGGCCTGGAAGAAGTCGACGGCGACCTGATCCAGCGCGAAACCCTGAAAAACCTGTACGACGGCGTGGCCCTGACCGACGTCAACACCGCGCTGGTGATGACCGCCCGTACGCTGGTCGAGCGTGAGCCGAACTACTCGTTCGTGACCGCCCGCCTGCTGATGGACACCCTGCGTGCCGAAGGCCTGAATTTCCTTGGTGTCGCCGAGAGCGCGACCCATCACGAAATGGTCGACCTGTATGCCAAGGCCCTGCCTGCCTACATCGCCAAGGGCATCGAATTCGAATTGCTGAACCCGGTCCTCGCTACCTTCGACCTGGAAAAACTCGGCAAGGCAATCAATCACGAGCGCGATCAGCAGTTCACGTACCTGGGCCTGCAAACCCTGTACGACCGTTACTTCATCCACAAGGACGGGATCCGCTTCGAACTGCCGCAAATCTTCTTCATGCGCGTGGCCATGGGCCTGGCGATCGAAGAGAAGAACAAAGAAGACCGTGCGATCGAGTTCTACAACCTGTTGTCGTCCTTCGACTACATGTCCTCGACCCCGACCCTGTTCAACGCCGGCACCCTGCGTCCACAGCTGTCGAGCTGCTACCTGACCACCGTGCCGGATGACCTGTCGGGCATCTATCACGCGATCCACGACAACGCCATGTTGTCGAAATTCGCCGGCGGCCTGGGCAACGACTGGACTCCGGTTCGTGCACTGGGTTCTTACATCAAGGGCACCAACGGCAAATCCCAGGGCGTTGTTCCGTTCCTGAAAGTGGTGAACGACACCGCCGTCGCCGTTAACCAGGGTGGCAAGCGCAAAGGCGCTGTCTGTGCCTACCTGGAAACCTGGCACATGGACATCGAAGAGTTCATCGAACTGCGCAAGAACACCGGTGATGATCGTCGTCGTACCCACGACATGAACACCGCCAACTGGATCCCTGACCTGTTCATGAAGCGCGTCTTCGATGACGGCAAGTGGACCTTGTTCTCGCCGTCCGAAGTGCCGGACCTGCACGACCTGACCGGCAAGGCGTTCGAAGAGCGTTACGAGTACTACGAAGCCCTGTCCGAGTACCCGGGCAAGATCAAGCTGTTCAAGACCATCCAGGCCAAAGACCTGTGGCGCAAGATGCTGTCCATGCTGTTTGAAACCGGCCACCCATGGCTGACCTTCAAAGACCCGTGCAACCTGCGCAGCCCGCAGCAGCACGTCGGCGTGGTTCACAGCTCGAACCTGTGCACCGAGATCACCTTGAACACCAACAAGGACGAGATCGCCGTTTGCAACCTGGGCTCGATCAACCTGCCGAACCACATCACCAACGGCAAGCTGGACACCGCCAAGCTGGAACGCACCGTGAACACCGCCGTTCGCATGCTCGATAACGTTATCGACATCAACTACTACTCGGTGCCACAAGCGAAGAACTCCAACTTCAAGCACCGTCCGGTCGGTCTGGGCATCATGGGCTTCCAGGACGCTTTGTACCTGCAGCACATCCCTTACGGTTCCGACGCTGCCGTCGAGTTCGCCGACAAGTCGATGGAAGCGGTCAGCTACTACGCGATCCAGGCGTCCTGCGACCTGGCCGACGAGCGCGGCGCTTACGAGACGTTCCAGGGTTCGCTGTGGTCCAAAGGCATCCTGCCGCTGGATTCGCAACAGATCCTGATCGAGCAACGTGGCCAGAAGTACATCGACGTTGACCTGAACGAATCCCTGGACTGGGCACCGGTTCGTGCCCGCGTTCAGAAAGGCATTCGTAACTCCAACATCATGGCCATCGCACCGACCGCGACCATCGCCAACATCACCGGCGTATCGCAGTCGATCGAACCGACCTACCAGAACCTCTACGTGAAATCGAACCTGTCGGGCGAATTCACCGTGATCAACCCGTACCTGGTTCGTGACCTGAAGGCTCGCGGTCTGTGGGACTCGGTCATGATCAACGACCTGAAGTACTACGACGGTTCGGTGCAGCAGATCGAGCGCATCCCGCAAGAACTCAAAGAGCTCTACGCGACGGCCTTCGAAGTGGACACCAAGTGGATCGTTGACGCGGCAAGCCGTCGTCAGAAGTGGATCGACCAGGCTCAATCGCTGAACCTGTACATCGCTGGCGCATCGGGCAAGAAGCTGGACGTGACCTACCGCATGGCCTGGTACCGTGGTCTGAAAACCACTTACTACCTCCGTGCCCTGGCCGCGACCAGCACCGAGAAATCGACCATCAACACCGGCAAGCTGAACGCTGTTTCCAGCGGCGGCAACCACGGTGAAGATTCGGTCCTGGCAGCACCTGCCGGCCCTGCTCCAGTGCCGAAGGCTTGCGCCATCGACGAGCCGGATTGCGAAGCTTGCCAATAAGCTGAGCCGGTGAGCGCTGAAAGGCGCTGACCTCGACAACCCCCGATCGGTCCTCTGGATTGGTCGGGGGTTTTCTTTTGCCTGGAGGAATGTGGTGACTGTGTTGACGCCATCGCGAGCAGGCTCACTCCTACAGGGCCGAGTTGGCTCGGAGGAATGCGATCTACTGTGGGAGCCTGCTCGCGATGAGGCCAGCACAGATAACCAGGATGCCTGCGTCAGGGACAAATCCCGGTCATAAAAAAACCCCTCTTGCGAGGGGTTCTTTATGCAGCGCTATCCAGCATCAGGTCATCTGAATGATGGTCTGCATGATGGTGCTCTGGGTCGAGATGGTCTTGGCGTTCGCCTGGTAGTTGCTCTGCGCCTTGATCAGGTCGACCAGTTCATTGGTCAGGTTGACGTTGGACTCTTCCAGGGAGTTGGAGTGAATCTCGCCCAAGGTACCGGTGTTCGGCGCATCGTAGCCCGGGATACCCGACGCATAGGTTTCTTTCCAACTGGTGCCACCTACCGGTTGCAAACCTTGTTCGTTGGTGAAGCTGGCGAGCGAGATCTGGCCGATGGGCTTGGTCTGGCTGTTGCTGAAGTTGGCCAGCATGACACCGCTGGCGTCGATGGTCAGGTTGGTGATCTGGCCGGTGGCGTAGCCGTTCTGCGAAGGAATCGAACGCGCGGTGTCAGCGTTGTACTGCGTGGTTTTGTCCATGGAGACCGTAACGACGCCGGAGGCAGCGCCGTTGGCTGTCCACACGCCATTGGTCACGTTACCCGGAACCCAGCCGGTGACTTTCAAGTCAGGGCTGACAATCGGCGCAGGGGTGGCTGGAGTGGTGACGGAAACCAGATTGCCTGAAGAATTGAACGCCATGGTCGAAGCGACAGGAGGCGTAAGAGGATCGGTAGGGTCGCTACCATCCGGGTTGCGACCCTCGATCAGGGTGTAGGTCTTCCAGGTGTTGTCACCCGTCTTGACCATGTATTGATCCATGATGTGCTTGTTGCCCTGGGTATCGTAAATCGGTGTACTGAACTGCTTGGTGAAGGACGCTTCCTTGGACGGATCAAACGGATTGGTCGTCTGGTTGATGATGGGAGCTGTGGAGTTCAGGTTGATCGTCGACGAAACCGTGGAGGTGTTTTTTGGCGCCAGGTTCGACGTATCGATGCGCAGGTCAGTCAAAACGCCATTGAGGATCTTGCCATTGGCATCCACGCCATAACCCTGCAGACGCGCAGAGCCATCGCTATTGGTGACGTAACCGTCCTTGTCGACCTTGAACGTACCGGCACGGGTGTAGGACATCGAACCGTTCTCGCTCAGCACGAAGAAGCCGGAACCGTTGATGCCCATGTCCAGCACGTTGCCGGTGTTGTTGACGTCGCCCTGGGTGAACTGCTGGGAAACGTTGGCCAGGCGCACGCCGTTACCGATGGTTTTGCTGCCGGAACCCAGCTTGGTGGCCGAGTAAACGTCTTCGAATTCCGCACGGGACGATTTGAAACCGGTGGTCGCGACGTTGGCGATGTTGTTGCCGGTCACGTCCAGTTGTTTGTTGGCTGCATAGAGACCGCTAAGGCCGATATTGAAAGACATATTCCACTCCTTTGTGCCGTGTTAGTCGGCTCTACATACCAATAGTTTGTACTTTGGACAGGGCGATGCTGCCGGCCCCGGCCAGGTTGAGCATCAACTCACCGCCGGTCTGACTGATCGTCACGCTGTTGACCGTTGCCGGCAGGTACGTCACCAGCGAGGTCGCCTTGCCGTCGTAAGTCGCCGTAGCGCCGAAGGTATAGGTACCCGCCTTGGCCACTTCGCCTGCGTCGTTTTTGCCATCCCAGATGAAACTGGAAGTACCGGCCTTCTGGCTGCCCAGGTCGATGGTGCGGACAACCTTGCCATCGGCATCGGTGATCTTGACCTTGAGCGGGTCCACCGACGCCGGTACGGCAATGGTGCCGCTGAAACTCTTGGAGGTATCGACCACCGACTTGTCGCTCGGGGCAATCACCGAACGACCGACCAGCGACGACGCCTGCAACGCCTGGGACGAGTTGTAATTGCTCGCCAGGCCACTGACGGTGTCGTTGAGTGTGGTGATGCCTTCCAGGCTACTGAACTGGGCCAACTGGGCGACGAACTCGCCGTTGTCCTGCGGTTCCAGCGGGTTCTGGTTTTTCAGTTGCGTTACCAGCAACTGCAGGAACGCGTCCTTGCCCAGGGCCTTTTTGCCGGTGGCGCTGTTCGTTGCCGCCGCCAGGCCGTCGGCGCTGGTGTTGGTCTTGATCGAGGAGTTGGCCAGGATGTCCTTGAGGCTCAAACTACTGGTGGTATCAGTAACACTCATCTGAGTCGCCCCTTATCACTGACCGAGGGTCAGGACCTTCTGCATCATGGTTTTGGCGGTGTTCATCATTTCCGCGTTGGTCTGGAACGAACGACTCGCGGAAATCATGTCAGCCATTTCCTCCACCACGTTGACGTTCGGGTAGTAGACGTAGCCCTTGGCGTCGGCCGCCGGATGGTTCGGCTCGTAGCGCGCATCAAGATTGCTCTGGTCTTCGACCACGCCCAGCACTTGCACGCCTTGACCGGCGGCGTCCTGGTTCTGGAACAGCGAGTCGCTGCCGCCGCTCTGGCCGCCCTGGAACATGGTGGCGAATACCGGGTGCCGTGCACGGTAGGTCTGGTCGATGCTCGACGAGACGGTCTCGGCGTTGGCGATGTTACTGGCGACGGTGTTCAAACGAGTGGTCTGGGCACTCATGCCGCTACCGGCAATGTTGAAAACACTGGCTAGGGACATGACTTACTCTCCACGAAGGGCTGAGACCAGCCCTTTGAATTTGCTGTTGAGCAGGGTGAAGCTGGCCTGGAAGTTGACCGCGTTTTCCGCGTAGTTCGACTGTTCCAGCTGAGCGTCAACGGTGTTCTGGTCGATCGACGGTTGCATCGGCGTGCGATACATCAGCGACTCGTCGCCATTGCCCAGGCCTTCGGCTTCGATATGACGGCTGTTGGTCATGTTCAAGGCGAAAGATCCGCTCTTGGTCTTCTCGTTCTGTGCGGCGAGCACTTTGGAGAAGTCCAGATCCCGAGCCTTGTAGTTCGGGGTGTCGGCGTTGGCGATGTTGTTGGCCAGGACTTCGGCACGCTGGGCGCGGAAGCCCAGGGCTTGTTCGTGGATACCGAGCGCTTTATCGAAGCTGATGCTCATGTCGGAAACCTTTGGGTGACCTGATTTTTCGTAACAGGGACATAGCAAGCGTCGTGCCAATTCAAAAAAGCCCATAAACCGGGGCTTTGCGGGCAGTGGCCATGCGGCAATGCCAGAAAAGCGGCAACCGATTTCCGCCGCCTGCCGCTTTTCTGCCGCTTTCCCATGGGCAAGCCCGCTACCACAGGGGATAGATGTGATGCCGGAAATATTGCAGGCAAAAAAAACGGGAGCCCCTGAGGACTCCCGTTTTTTGATGACGCCAACGAATCACTTCGCCTGGTAAATGATCCCCGGGCTGCACTGGACCATCTGGTAATGATCCGGCAAACCGTTCAGCGCCTCGGACGCGCCGAGGAACAGATAACCGCCCGGCTTCAACGTGCTGTGAATGCGCAACAGGATGTCCTTCTTCACCTCGGCGGAGAAGTAGATCAGCACGTTGCGGCAGAACACGATGTCAAACTTGCCCAGCGCTGCGTAGCTGTCCAGCAGGTTGAACGAGCGAAACTCCACCCGGCTCTTGATCGGAGCCTTGATGGCCCAGCGCCCCGGCCCTTTCGGGTCGAAGTAACGTTGAAGGCGCTCGGGCGACAGGCCGCGGCCAATGGCCAGGCTGTCGTACTCGCCGGTCTTGCAGTTGGTCAGCATGGTACCGGACAGGTCGGTGGCAACGATCTGCACGCCCATCTTCAACTGGCCCATGTTCACGCGCTCGAACTCATCGATCGACATCGACAGCGAATACGGTTCCTGACCCGACGAACAGGCCGCCGACCAGATCCGCAGACGCTGGCCAGGGGCGGCCTTGATCGCCGCGGGCAGCACCTTGTTCTTCAAGACTTCAAACGGATAGGTGTCACGAAACCACAGGGTTTCGTTGGTGGTCATGGCATCCACCACCATCTCGCGCAAACCGCTGCGCGGCTGGGTCTGGATGCGCTGGACCAGCTCACCCAGGGACTTGATACCTTGCTGTTCCATCAGTTTGTTGAGACGGCTCGAGACCAGGTATTGCTTGTTTTCACCAAGCAAAATGCCACAGGCTTTTTCCAGGAAGACCCGGAACTGTTCGAAATCCAAATTACCCGTAGACAAAGATGCCGCCTCTTAAATCGTATTAACCGTTAGGGGCAAAAGGCCCCTAGCTGATGTCTGCTGCCTTGATCCGGTTGACTACCCGGGATGCCAGGTCATCAGGACGGAATTTGGCAAGGAAGTCATCGGCACCGACCTTCTTGACCATCGCCTGATTGAATACACCGGACAACGAAGTATGCAGGATGATGTGAAGCTTTTGCATGCGAGGGTCGTTGCGGATCTCGGCCGTGAGGGTGTACCCGTCCATCTCCGGCATCTCGATGTCGGAAATCATCATCAGGAACTCTTCTTCCGGCTTCTTGCCCTCGTCGACCAGCTTGCGCAGGTAATCCAGCGCTTGCCGACCGTCGTTCAACGCCACCACTTCGACACCGACCGTCTGCAGGCAACGGGTCACCTGCTTGCGCGCCACCGACGAGTCATCGACCGTCAGCACTCGCAAAGAGAGCGCCTTGTGCTGGGTTTCGACATCCACTACGCCGACGGAAATCGCTTCCGGTGTCGGCGCCACTTCTGCCAGCACTTTCTCGACGTCGATGATTTCGACTAACTGATTGTCGACCCGAGTCACAGCTGTCAGGTAATGATCGCGTCCCGTGCCCTTGGGTGGCGGATGAATCTCCTCCCAGTTCATGTTGACGATGCGTTCCACTGACCGCACCAGGAAACCCTGGGTCTTGGTGTTGTACTCCGTGATGATCACGAAGGGATTGCTTTGATCTTTCAACGCACCGGAGCCGGTCGCCATCGCCAGATCAAGAATCGGAATGGTCGCCCCCCGAATACTTGCCACACCGCACACGACAGGACTGGATTTTGGCATCAGCGTCAGTTTGGGGCATTGCAGCACCTCCCGAACCTTGAACACGTTGATCCCATACAGCTGCTGGCCGTCGAGACGGAACAACAACAGCTCAAGGCGATTCTGCCCTACCAGTTGCGTGCGCTGGTTTACCGCATCCATTACCCCAGCCATGCACAGACTCCTACACCAACGCTTAAGTGTGTTGCGACGCGCATTCATCACTAAACGGCACGGCGCTTGCTTTTTAACTCTTATGAACACAGAACCGACATTTTTCCGACGCCTGACATCAAACGCCCGCAAATTGCTTTGCGCGGTGTCGGCCGTCTGCCTGTTCAACGCTGGCTGCCCTGCCCTTGCTGACGCGGTTACCTTGCCTGACATGCTTATCGGCGTCACCCAGGGCTTTCTTGAATTCACCGTAGAAGACTATCTGGCCACCAGTCAAACGGAAGGCCGCTACGAGATCGAGGTCAAGCAGCTCGATCCACGGCTGCGCATGCCCATGTGCGACAAGGAATTGACAGCGTCCCTGGAGAGCCCGGCCACGCCGCTGGGCCGGGTTACGGTCAAGGTTCGCTGCGAAGGCGCGTCGCCCTGGACAGTCTTCGTACCCGCTCAAGTGCGCCTGTTTCGTGACATTGTGACCACCACCCGCCCGCTACGACGCGCCGGTATCGTCGAGCCTCAGGATGTGACCCTGCGCGAGCGTGACATCAGCCTGATCAGCCAGGGCTACCTGACTTCCGTCGATCAGGCGATCGGGCAGAAACTTACCCGACCAATGGTCGCCGACCAGGTCATGACCCTGGTGCACATGGAACAGGCAGAAGTCATCAGCAAGGGCGACCAGGTGGTGATTACCGCCCGCAGTGGCACGTTGAGCGTGCGCATGCCGGGTGAAGCACTGTCCAACGGCGGCTTGCGCGAACAGATCCGGGTGAAAAACCTCAACTCCCAGCGGGTCATCAAGGCGCAAGTCATCGCGCCCGGCCAGGTGGAAGTAGCGATGTAGAGGACTCTGTGTTTGTGAAGAAGTGGCGCGCCACTCGACTGTTCCCTAGACTGTGCCCTATGCAGGGCAAGCGCTGACGCGCGCAAGCTCATTGATAATTGGGCCTAAAGTTTTCCCGGGTATGGCCGAAAACATGGCAAGCGTCCAAATACCCAGAGGTTTTTTGTCATGGTCATCGATTTCAGCCGTTTAAACAGTTCCTCGTCACTTACCGGTAGTACGCGTACCAGCGCCGCGAAGGAAACTGCCGAAGCCGGCAAGCCCGCACCGCTGAATACCCCGGCCGAACAGGCCAGTACCGTCAAAAGCGGGGAATCGGTACATTTCAGCAATGAGGCTCAACAGTTGCAGAAGGTCACTGACAAGCTGCGCGATCAGCCTGCCGTCGACAACGCCCGCGTGGCCGAGTTGAAAGCAGCGATTGCCGATGGCAGCTACAAAGTCGACAGCAACCGTGTAGCCAGCAAACTGCTCAACTTCGAAGCCCAGCGCTAGGCCAAGGCCTGCGCCAGGCTTTTGGACGCTTAAAACCCAAGGCCAGCCATGCACGACACTAATTTACTGCAACTGATCACCGACGATTTCGCTCCGGCACAGCACTTGCTGGAGTTACTGCAAACCGAGTCCCTCGCCTTGCACGGTCGCGACATGCCTCTGCTCGAAGAGATTCTGGCGCAGAAACAGGCATTGATCATTTTGCTCGATCAGCATGGCCGCAAGCGCAGTGAAATCCTCGCCAGCCTCAACCTGCCGACCAATCGCGATGGCCTGGAGCAACTTGCCAGCCATTCGAGCATTGGCGATCAGTTGCTCGAACAGAGCGATGTATTGACCGATCTTCTGGCTCAGTGCCAGGCGGCCAACGTCAAGAATGGCCAGTCGATCCTGGTGCAACAGGCCGCGACGGCCAATCAGCTGAAAATCCTCAACGGCGGCGAGCCGCCAGCGCTCTACGATGCGCGCGGATCAACCTCCATGCTTGCGAAGCCACGTCCGCTCAGCCAGGCATGAGCCTGCTGAAAGCGCGCACTATCAAGACGCGCAAACTGCTGGCAATATGCTGGCCAGCCGTAGTCATATTTTTGCCTGGAGATCGATGAACCGTGTTCAATGCCTTAAGCGCGGACGATGCTCCGCAGCCACCCAAGGTGCTCACCACGCCGTTGGAAATCTCCGGCACCCTGCGCCAGCTGCAAGACAGCCATGATCCGCTGATCATCACGTTCCATGAGCGCAGCCAGCGCTTCCAGAGTTATCTGGTGGACATTGACCGTGACAGCAACATGATTGCCCTGGACGAAATGATTCCCCGCGATGGTGAACGCTTCCTGCTCGCCGGCGAACCGTTCAAGGTCGAAGGCTTTCACGACGGCGTGCGCATTGCCTGGGAAAGCAACGGCCCGTTGACCATCGACGAATCCGGTGGCGGTCGCTGCTACCGTGGCGCCCTGCCCGCCGAGGTGGTTTACCACCAGCGTCGCAATGCATTCCGCGCAGCATTGAAGCTGGCACAACTGGTCAACGTCGATCTGGGCGGTGAAAAGCTCAAGTCGCCGATCAGCGGCAAGCTCCTGGATATTTCTGCCACCGGCTGCAAGTTGCGCTTCGAAGGCGACATCACCGATAGCCTGCAACTGGGTCAGGTCTATGACCGCTTCATCGCCGCCCTGCCCTTTGGCAACATGACGGCCCCCGTCGAGCTGCGTTACCTGCACTTCGAAGAAAGGATCTCCACCACCTTCGCTGGCGTGCGCTTTCACAACATGAGCGGGCTGGTGCAGCGGCAAGTCGAACGGTTCGTCTATCAGCTGCAGCGCGAAGCGCGGCGCTTCGACAAAGACGACATGTAATAAGACGCTTCAATAGAAAACGGGCAGTCCCTTGCGGTGACTGCCCGTTTTTTTATGCGTTGTTTTTATGCGTTATGGCCTTGCCTCGGTAAAACTTTGCTCGCGAGATGTATCCGTGTCTTCTTGCTGAGGATCGGTTTCGGGCCCGGATTCAGGTACCGGGTCCGGCTCAGGGTTGATCGGGTTCTGCATCTGCTCCTGAACCACCTGCTCATCGACCCGCGGGTCAAGGCAAGCCACCAACGGCGAACTCGACATACTGTCCGGCATGGCAACGTGATGCAGCGGCGCATCGTCCACCACATGCAGGTTGGTCACCGCTTTCGGACGAATTCGCCACACCAGCACCAACGCGAAGAAACTGAAGAAGGCATAGAGCATGTGGCTGCCGAACAGCTTCATCAGCACCCCGGCCACCAGCGGTCCGATACTGGCGCCGACGCCGTAGGTTACCAACAGCATCGCCGTCAGGGACACCCGGCGATCGCCCTCGACGTGGTCATTGGAGAACGCCACCGCCAACGGATACAGGCAGAACATCACCAGCGAACAGAAGAACCCGGTGATAAACAAAATCTCCAGCGGTACCTGTTGCATGATGGCCAGCGGCAGCGCGGTAAGCGCCAGGGCCAAGGCAAAACAGCGGATCAACAGCGCCCGGTCATAACGGTCGGACAGCCAGCCCAAAGGCCATTGCACCAGCAAGCCCGCAAAAATGCAGCTACCCATGAACAGACCGACCTGCTCCGTGGACAACCCCTGCTGTGAGGCATACAACGGTGCCAGACCGTAGAACGAACCGATGATCAGCCCTGCCCCCAGCACCGTGCTCAACGACTGCGGCACGCGCTTGATGAAGAACCGCGGCTCCATCGGTGCCGGGTGCAACGGTGCCGGGTGAATCCGCCGGGTCAGGGCCACCGGCACCAGACACAGCGCGAAGCACAAGGCGACCAGCATCAGCAACTCAAGGCCCAGGGCCGGGTGCATGACCAGAATCAACTGACCCAGCACCAGCCCCAGGTACGAGGCGATCATGTAGCCGCTGAACACCGTCCCGCGCTGCGAGGCTTCAGCCTGCTCATTGAGCCAGCTTTCGATGACCATGTATTGGCACATCATGCCGAGGCCGACGATGACCCGCAGGAAGATCCAGGCCGGCAACCAGTCCACCAGGCCATGACCCAGCACCGCCGCACCGACAATCCCGGCGCAGGCCGAATAGGCGCGAATATGTCCGACCCGGGCAATCAGCCGGTGGCCGATCTTGCCACCCAGCACCAGGCCGCAATAGTTGGCGGCCATCAACGCACCGACCCACAGGCTGTCGACCTTGTCGGCAGCCAGGCGCAAGGCCAGGTAAGTGCTCAACAGGCCAGAGCCGATCAACATCATCAGCGAGGCAAAATAAAGCGCTCGAAAGGGTTTCCAGATTTGGCGCATCGGCGTTCCGAGCGGCTCCTTGCAGTGAGTTTCGGGCTACCGACAAACGATAGCCTGATGTCGACGGATCGTCAGGCCTGGGCCGCTAAAACACGCCGTTCCCAGGGAGTAATTTCATCAAGGAAGCTGGTCAATTCCATGGTCTTCGAGGCGATGTAGCCTTCGATGAACTCCTTGCCAAACAGTTCCATCGCCAATTGGCTACGTTTCAGACGTTCAAGAGCGGCATGCAAGGTACACGGCAACGAAAGATTGTCCGGTACTTCAAATTCACCCTGGATCGGCTCGCCAGGCTCCAGCTTGTGTTCAATGCCATGCAACCCCGCGGCAAGGCTGGCGGCGATCGCCAGGTAAGGATTTGCATCAGCCCCCGGCAAGCGGTTTTCGACCCGACGAGCGGCGGGTGAACTGGCCGGGATACGCAATCCGGCCGCCCGGTTGTCGTGGGACCAGCAGGCATTATTCGGTGATGCGAAGGGATGGCACAAGCGCTGATACGAGTTCACGTTCGGTGCGAACAACGCCGTGAAATCTGCCATGCCGGCCTGCTGCCCCGCGATGAAATGACGGAAGGTCGCCGTCGGCTCACCCGCCTTGTCGCTGAACACGTTACGCCCGCTGCCGATCTCGATGATGCTCTGGTGAATATGCATCGAACTGCCCGGCGTGTGCGCCAGCGGCTTGGCCATGCAAACCACGGTCAGGCCATGCTTGAGTGCGACTTCTTTGAGCAAATGTTTGAACAGCAGTGTCTGGTCGGCCAACAGCAGTGGATCGCCGTGCAGCAAGTTGATCTCGAACTGGCTGACGCCCATCTCGTGCATGAAGGTATCGCGCGGCAAGCCCAGGGCCGCCATGCAGGCGTAGACCTCACTGAAGAACGGCCGCAAACCATTGTTGGAACTGATACTGAACGCCGAATGACCTTCCTCGCGACGACCGTCCAAGCCCAGCGGCGGCTGAAAAGGTTGAGTCGGGTCGGTGTTGGGCGCGAAGACAAAAAATTCCAGCTCGGTCGCCACCACCGGCGCCAGGCCGAGGGCCGTGTAACGCGCGATCACGGCTTTGAGTTGGCCGCGGGTCGACAGAGACGAGCTTTCGCCGGTCAGCTCGTGCGCATCGCAAATAGCCAAGGCTCGCGGTTGCTGGCTCCACGGCAAGCGATGGATCTGTGCAGGGTCGGGCACCAGCGCCAGGTCGCCATCATCGCTGCCGTAAAAGCGCGCTGGCGGATATCCGCCCATGATGCATTGCAGCAGCACGCCCCGCGCCATCTGCAAACGCCGCCCCTCGAGAAAGCCTTCGGCAGTCATTACCTTGCCACGGGGTACGCCATTCAAATCCGGCGTGACACATTCAATCTCATCAATGCCCGTCAATCGCTGTGCGAGTGAACGATGGCCATCGGTCGTCATGACGCAATCCTTTGTTGTTGTGCGAGCCGCGAACGGCGACCCGAACAAAATAGGCTCCGCCTGTTCGGAATATCAAGCAGCGGCCAACAAAAAGACTCGTCAGGGGAGGTAAAGGCTGAACACCCCGCCGCCCAACGAGCCGCCATTGCTGATTTCGGTGCGACCGCCCACGCCGTTGCGCTGATGAAGTGCCGCAATCCGCCCGGCAAAGTACAGGCCCAGGCCAGTGCTTCCGCTGCTGTGGTTGATGCCCTGCACGTAATCGGCCTGACGCTCGATCATCTCGGGTGGATAACCCTCGCCATCGTCGTTGACGGTCAGCACCAATTGCCCGGCTTCATCGCTGACGCTGATCAACACTGCATGGCGGGCGTAACGGATGGCGTTGTTGATGCTGTTGCCCAGCACCGAAGCGATCAGCTCCCGGTCGAAGAAACCCAAAGGGCTCAGTGGGTCCACTTCATAGGTCGCGATGATGCCGCGACTGGCGAACACGTCCTGGTGGCAGGCCAATTGCGCTTCGATGAAGTCATCCAGTTCATGGTAGGCCGGTTGCAACGGCATCTGGTTGACCCCGAGTTTGTACAGCCCCAGCAACTGCACGAGCATGCCATTGAGGTGTGCGAACTCGAATTCGATCACGCCCTGCTCCGGGGTGTGCTGTTGCGGATCCGGCAAACGCGCCAGCCATTGGCTGTGGGCCTGCATCAGCATCGCCAGGGAGTTCTTCATGTCGTGCACGGTGGAGGCAATCACCGTGGAAAAATCGAGTGCCTGTTCGCTGTTGTTCATTCGCCAAACGCCTTGCTTCGCAACTTCTGATAACGGGGGAAACGCGCATCCGTGTCCGGCATCAGGCCGACCATTTTCAGGCACGTCCGACATTCCTCCAGCTCCGCCGAAGGGACACTGGTGTCGGTGCCGTGCAGCAGCGACTGCGCCATGTTCAGCGCGATGCTGATGTTCTTCGGTTGCAGCGCCAGGGCTTTGCGGAACACCTGCCGCGCCTCCACCAGGTTGCCGGTCTTGTACACCCGCACGCCCTGACGGTTGAGGTCGGCTGCGGCGTTGCCGGAGTTGAGGATGGTCGGATCGTCGGTCAACTTGGCGATGCCCTTCATCACCGTCGGGTCGTCGCCGTAGATTTCCGCGCAGTTTTTCAGCATCGAGGCACCGGCGCTGGCTTGGCCAAGCATCTGCAGCTGCTTGGCCACCAGCAGCGCCGCTTCGGCGCTCATGAACTGTTCCATGCCATCGAGGCGCATCATCGCTTGCTCGGTGAGCTTCTCGGCGGTTTCGGCATCGTTGAGCAGCAGGCTGGTGGCTTTCATCAATCGCGCACGAATCTGCAGGCCCGGGTCGGAAGGGTTTTCCTTGGCCACGGCACTCAGCGTCGTGTTGATTTCCAGTCGAGTCCGGGTATCCAGACCTTTTTCGCTGCCTTTACTGATCAATGCATGGGCCAGGCCGAGGTTGCTCTCCGCATCCTTGAAACGTGACTGCGCGCCCTGCGCCACGGCCTGACGATAGGCTTTGGAGGCGGTGTCGAAATCTTCGTTGGCCATCGCCAACTTACCCAGCAGCGCCTGCCGGCGCACCGCCAGCGGCGACAAGCGGATCGCCTCTTCCAGCACACGCTGGGCAGCCTTGGTGTCGCCTTCGGCGACCAGCACATCGGCCATGCCGTCGTAGAGCGCCGGCATCATCGGGAACACTTTCAGGGCTTTTTCGTAGACGCCTTTGGCCTGAGCGACCTGACCACGCTTGAACAGCAATTT
The DNA here is from genome assembly GCF_900105495.1 of Pseudomonas frederiksbergensis. NCBI lineage: Bacteria > Pseudomonadati > Pseudomonadota > Gammaproteobacteria > Pseudomonadales > Pseudomonadaceae > Pseudomonas > Pseudomonas frederiksbergensis. The sequence goes on from NZ_FNTF01000002.1 coordinate 5,708,282, forward strand.
ACCCAGACCGGCAAAGGCCCACGGCAACGGTCGATCGGCAATGATGCTGTCGTAGAGTCGCTCCAGCGCCTCGTTCTGATTCAGGTCACGCAAGGCATCGGCGCGGTAGCGCAGGCACAACGGCGAATAGCGGATGTCTTGCTTGCACAGGGCAATGCAGGCATTGAGCACTTCAACCGGTTTGCCCCGGTCAAGGGCCTGCAGAATCGGCTTGAGCAAGGTCTTGCGTTGCTCCAGCCGCTCCAGGCGTTGAGCCAGGCCGGAACGGTTGAACGGCTTGGTCAGGTACGCATCGGGTTCGTGTTCCAACGCACTGAGCACCATTGCCTGACTGGTCTCGGCGGTGACCATGACGAACACGGCCTCATGGCTGATCAGCTTCTCGATCATCAGGTCCTCGAGCACCTGCTGGCCGTTCTTCTTGCCATCGCCCAGGTGAAAGTCCTGCAGGATGAAATCGTAGGCCTTCTGCGAACACATCCGCAGCGCCTGTTCACCGGTGTCGGCAGTGTCGACATCCTTGACGCCCAGCTCGCGCAGCATGGACCTGACGGAACTGCGGAAATCCGAGAAATCATCGACGATCAAAAAGCGCTTTTGGTGATACGACAGCATCGAAGATTTCCAGGCAATTTAAGAATAAGACCATGATTGTTCGGGTTATCGGCCAGAACTGGCATTCACTTGAAGTAACGGGAGTGCAATCGCTCATTTGGCGGTCAAAGAGTTTATGAGCGCCTCCCATGGCGAGCTAAATATTTGAAGGTGTTATTGAAAAACGGGATTATCCTGACTTATTGAACTGCGCTTCCTGTCGCTTGAAATCAACACGCTTTACGTCGTAACTAAAGGCCTAAGTCATGACCACCAAACCCAAACGCCCGGATACTTCTTCCGAGCGATCGGCCCGGATCCCCAGCACCCTGGACTTTCCAGTGGTGGGCATCGGTGCGTCGGCAGGCGGGCTGCAAGCGATCAAATTGTTCTTTGAAAACATGCCTCAAGACAATGGCATGGCGTTCGTGATCATTCTCCATTTATCGCCCGATCACCAGAGCATCGCTGACAAGATCATCCAGGAATCGACCAAGATGCCGGTTCTGCAAGTGACCGAAACGGTGGTCATCGAGAAAAACCGGGTGTACGTCATTTCACCGGCGCAACGGCTGGCAATGAACGATGGCTTTCTGGAGGTCAGCGCCACGGACCCGCGCGAAGGTCGCCACGCGTCCATTGATCTGTTTTTCCGCGACCTGGCCGACGTGCATCGCGAGCGTGCCTTCTGTGTGGTGTTGTCGGGTACAGGCTCCGACGGCGCGGTTGGCTTGTCACGGATCAAGGAACAAGGTGGCATCACATTGGCTCAGGCACCGGAAGACGCCGAATTCGATGGCATGCCTTGCGCCGCCATCGAAACCCGCATGGTTGATCTGGTGCTGCCCGTGGTGGAAATGCCGCAAAAACTGCTGGAGCTATGGCGCAACTCCAGGGAAATAACTTTACCCATCGCCGACGATCCAGAACTGCAAAACGTTGCTACGGTGTCCGAGCGTGACGCGGCTCTTGCAGAACAGGTGCTGCGCGACATCCTGATCCAGTTGCGTACGGGTACCGGTCATGACTTCAAACACTACAAACGCGCCACCGTGTTGCGCCGGATCGAACGCCGCATGCAGGTCACCGGCCAGCCCGACCTGACCGCCTATTACCAGTATCTGCAACACAATCCCGAAGAAACCAAGGCACTGCTGGGCGACATGCTGATCGGGGTGACCAACTTCTTCCGTGACAGAGAGGCTTTCGAAGCCCTGGAGCGGGATGTCGTGCCGCAACTGGTCAGCGCCGCCGTGTCCGCACACCCCGAGAAAGAAGAAATCCGGGTCTGGTCCGCGGGTTGCTCCACGGGCGAGGAAGCCTACAGCCTGGCCATGCTGCTCAATGATCAATTGCAACTTGAATCCAGCGCGGCATCGATGCAGCTATTCGCTACCGACATCGACGAACGCGCCATCAGCGTTGGTCGGGCCGGCTTGTATCCACAAGCGATCATCACCGATGTGCCACCCTCGCGGCTGCGCCACTACTTCATCAAGGAAGACGATCATTATCGGATCCGCAAGGAAATCCGCGAAAAGGTCTTGTTCGCCAAGCACAGCCTGTTGTCCGACCCGCCTTTCTCGCAGATCGACCTGATTGTTTGCCGCAACCTGCTGATCTATCTGGATCGCGAAGTGCAACGCGAAATCCTCCAGATGTTCCACTTTGCCCTGCGTCCCGGCGGTTTCCTGTTCCTCGGTTCTTCCGAAAGCGCGGACGCGTGCCACGAATTGTTCGCACCGGTGGATAAACGCAACCGGATCTTCCGCGCCAAGACCGGCACGGCCAACAGTCGGCGCACACCGACCATGCCGCGTGGAGGCTATGTGCGGACCAACACTTCCCAACAGGTCCCGCAAAGCAGCGCGCCGCGCAAACTGTCATTCGCCGATATCCATCAACGCGCCCTTGAACAGTCCGCACCACCGAGCGTGATCGTCGATGCCAACGCCGACATCCTGCACATGAGCGAGAGTGCCGGGCGTTTCCTGCGTCATGTTGGCGGCGAATTGTCGCGTAACTTGCTGACACTGATTCTTCCGGAACTGCGCCTGGAAATCCGCACCACGCTGTTCCAGGTCCAGCAGAGTGGCTTGCCGGTCAAGTCCCGCGAGGTACCGATCAAGCGTGACAAGCGCAGTTACCTGATCGATCTGGTCGCACATCCCTACAAGGATGAAGATTCGGACGGCGAATACGTCCTGGTGATTTTCGAGGAAGTCGAGGTCGACCCTGCCGAACGGGCGGCCACCACCGTGCTACAGACTGAAAGCCAAGTGCTGTCCAACCTTGAGCGCGAACTGCAACGCACCAAATTGCACCTGCAGGACACCATCGAACAATCGGAAGTCTCCAGCGAAGAGCTCAAGGCTTCCAATGAAGAAATGCAGGCCATCAACGAAGAACTGCGTTCGGCCACTGAAGAACTGGAAACCAGCAAGGAAGAACTGCAGTCGATCAACGAAGAGCTGTTGACGGTCAACTACGAACTGAAAACCAAAGTCGAAGAAACCGACAAGATCAACGACTACCTGACCAACCTGATTGCCTCCACCGACATCGCCACGGTGTTTGTCGATCGCAGCATGCGCATCAAGTGGTTCACTCCGCGTGCCACTGACATCTTCAGCATGTTACCGGTGGATACCGGGCGCTCCTTGCTCGACATTACCCATCGCCTGCATTACGAGGAAATCGTCGCAGACGCGGCGCAAGTGTTCGAATCGCTGAACATGATCGAACGCGAAGTCAGCAGCACCGACAATCGCTGGTACATCGCCCGCCTGCTGCCCTATCGTTCCAGCGAAGACCACATCGACGGCACCGTGCTGACGTTCATCGACATCACCAAACGACGGGCGGCTGAAGAAGAGTTGCGGCTGGGCGAAGAACGCATGCGCCTGGTCGCTGAAAGCACTCGTGACTACGCCATCATTACCCTCGATGAGCAGGGCGTGATCACCACCTGGAACAAAGGCGCCGAATTGATCTTCGGCTACAGCAAGGCCGAGGCCGAGGGCGCCTATTACGATTTCATTTTCTCGCCCGAAGATCGTGCGTCCGGTGTGCCTGAAAACGAATTGCTGGCGGTGCGCACCCACGGTCGCAGTGAAGATGAGCGCTGGCACGTACGCAAGGACGGCAACCGCTTCTTTTGCAGCGGCGAGGTGACCTTGCTCAGCGGCAACAACCTAAAAGGCTACGTCAAAATTGCCCGCGACTTGACCGGCCATAAACGCCAGCATGAAGAACAGAGCCAACAACTGGCCGAAACGCGCAACACCAATTACCTCAAGGATGAATTCTTCGCGGTCATGTCCCACGAACTCAAACATCCGTTGAACCTGATTCAGCTCAATGCAGAACTGCTGCGTCGCTTGCCGGTGACCAAGTCGGTGGCGCCGGCCGCCAAGGCCGTCAACACCATCTGCGACGCCGTCAATAGCCAGGCAAGGATCATCGATGACCTGCTGGATGTCGCCCGGGTCCGAACCGGCAAACTCAAACTGAAACCCATCGCCGTCGATCTGGTCAGTGTCTTGCGCGACATTCATGCCGTCGTGCTCAGCGACCGACACGACGCCACCGTCGAGCTGCACGTACCTTCCGGTGCCTTAATGGTCCATGCCGACCCGACGCGCCTGGAGCAAATCATCTGGAACCTGGTGAATAACGCGCTGAAATTCACGCCCTCCAACGGCCACGTGCAATTGATCGCCAGCCAGGCTGGAAACATGGCGCGGCTGGACGTCAAAGACAACGGTGCAGGCATCGCCCCCGAGAACCTCGATCACGTGTTTGACCTGTTCGGCCAGGCTGAAAAACAGCACATCAACCACAATCGTGAAGGGCTGGGGATCGGCCTGTCACTGGTCCGACAACTGACCGAGGCCCAGCGGGGAACGGTTGAGGTGAGCTCTGCCGGGGTGGGAACAGGTTGTACCTTCACGGTTTACCTGCCCTTGGCCCATTCCAAAGATGAGCCGCAATCCCCGACTCAGATCGAAGAATCCTCTGGCAGGCTGAGCGGCTTGACGATCCTGCTGGTAGACGACTCCGCCGATGTGTTGGAAACTTTGAAAATGCTGCTGGAAATGGAAGACGCGCAAGTAATTGCTTTCGACCGTCCGGTGGCGGCTTTGGATGCGGCAAAAAGCACGCGCTTCGACCTGATCATTTCTGACCTGGGCATGCCGGTCATGAACGGCCACGAGCTGATGAGCGCATTGCGTCAGTTGCCGCTGGTCAAGGATGTGCCGGCCATTGCACTGACGGGCTATGGCGCTCACAGCGACATTCAAAAATCACGGCAATCGGGCTTTGACCAGCACATTGGAAAACCGGTGTCCTACGATGATCTGATCGAAACCATTGAGAATCTGCGACGCTCCCAGACCTGAGGCAGGGTCAGCGCAGATAGGCCCTTTGTACGCAGGCTCGTCGATCGATGGCTTGCCTGAGCCGCTCCTTGTGATCAGCCCAGACCTTGGGGTCGACTTTGGTTGAACGCATCAGCTCCAGCATGGCTGCCTTGGCAGCCATGTACTCCGACCACGCATCTGCGGACCTGAGTTTCAAAGACTCGCGTTCGGTCATTTCCATCCGTCGCAGGGCCAATTCCGGCTCATCGGTAATCACTGGACTCAAGGTCAACTGCACGCGATGCGGCGCAACAAACTCCTGGGTGTCCGCGACAATCTCCCTCGCCCGCTGAGCCCCCCACTTCAACGCCGTGCAGTAATGCTCCTCGGCGTGTCGGTCATGAAACTCCTCGCAAACCGCCCAACCATTGGTGCCGTAGACGCCTATAAACACCTGGATAACCCCTTCATGGCTGACACGCGTCTGCACCTCGATGTGCAGCCCATTGCTGAGTACCTCTTCATGCGTATGAAGGGGTAACTGCGTGTTAGTCCATAACCAGAATTTTGCGCCTCTTCGCCGCATCGACGTCGCCCCATGAGTTGTGTCTGGAGTAAGGCACAGCAATGTCAGACTTTCCATGTAGATCGTCGGGTGGTTAGGCCGTAGAAAGAGCAATCGATAGCTGGAGTAAAACCACTGGGCACACCGGTGTTTTTTCGAGCGCAAAACAAAACCCCTACCTGCATACGCAGATAGGGGTTTCGGAATTTAATCTTGACGATGACCTACTCTCACATGGGGAAACCCCACACTACCATCGGCGATGCATCGTTTCACTGCTGAGTTCGGGATGGGATCAGGTGGTTCCAATGCTCTATGGTCGTCAAGAAATTCGGTAGCCAGGTCGTGGGCCTTTTCAGGTTCACGCTCCAGCGAATGGGTATGTGATAGCCAGGTGTTTTGTGAGTATCTCGAACTTTCGGTTCGTTTCGTCTTCACACACCGCAATCTGGTGCCCTTTGCCTTTCAGCTCGAAGCATGCAAATTGCTTGGGTGTTATATGGTCAAGCCTCACGGGCAATTAGTATTGGTTAGCTCAACGCCTCACAGCGCTTACACACCCAACCTATCAACGTCGTAGTCTTCGACGGCCCTTCAGGGGACTCAAGGTCCCAGTGAGATCTCATCTTGAGGCTAGTTTCCCGCTTAGATGCTTTCAGCGGTTATCTATTCCGAACATAGCTACCCGGCAATGCCACTGGCGTGACAACCGGAACACCAGAGGTTCGTCCACTCCGGTCCTCTCGTACTAGGAGCAGCCCCTCTCAAATCTCAAACGTCCACGGCAGATAGGGACCGAACTGTCTCACGACGTTCTAAACCCAGCTCGCGTACCACTTTAAATGGCGAACAGCCATACCCTTGGGACCGGCTTCAGCCCCAGGATGTGATGAGCCGACATCGAGGTGCCAAACACCGCCGTCGATATGAACTCTTGGGCGGTATCAGCCTGTTATCCCCGGAGTACCTTTTATCCGTTGAGCGATGGCCCTTCCATACAGAACCACCGGATCACTAAGACCTACTTTCGTACCTGCTCGACGTGTCTGTCTCGCAGTCAAGCGCGCTTTTGCCTTTATACTCTACGACCGATTTCCGACCGGTCTGAGCGCACCTTCGTACTCCTCCGTTACTCTTTAGGAGGAGACCGCCCCAGTCAAACTACCCACCATACACTGTCCTCGATCCGGATAACGGACCTGAGTTAGAACCTCAAAGTTGCCAGGGTGGTATTTCAAGGTTGGCTCCACGCGAACTGGCGTCCACGCTTCAAAGCCTCCCACCTATCCTACACAAGCAAATTCAAAGTCCAGTGCAAAGCTATAGTAAAGGTTCACGGGGTCTTTCCGTCTAGCCGCGGATACACTGCATCTTCACAGCGATTTCAATTTCACTGAGTCTCGGGTGGAGACAGCGCCGCCATCGTTACGCCATTCGTGCAGGTCGGAACTTACCCGACAAGGAATTTCGCTACCTTAGGACCGTTATAGTTACGGCCGCCGTTTACCGGGGCTTCGATCAAGAGCTTCGCGTTAGCTAACCCCATCAATTAACCTTCCGGCACCGGGCAGGCGTCACACCCTATACGTCCACTTTCGTGTTTGCAGAGTGCTGTGTTTTTAATAAACAGTCGCAGCGGCCTGGTATCTTCGACCGGCATGGGCTTACGCAGTAAATGCTTCACCCTCACCGGCGCACCTTCTCCCGAAGTTACGGTGCCATTTTGCCTAGTTCCTTCACCCGAGTTCTCTCAAGCGCCTTGGTATTCTCTACCCAACCACCTGTGTCGGTTTGGGGTACGGTTCCTGGTTACCTGAAGCTTAGAAGCTTTTCTTGGAAGCATGGCATCAACCACTTCGTGTTCTAAAAGAACACTCGTCATCAGCTCTCGGCCTTGGAATCCCGGATTTACCTAAGATTCCAGCCTACCACCTTAAACTTGGACAACCAACGCCAAGCTGGCCTAGCCTTCTCCGTCCCTCCATCGCAATAACCAGAAGTACAGGAATATTAACCTGTTTTCCATCGACTACGCTTTTCAGCCTCGCCTTAGGGACCGACTAACCCTGCGTCGATTAACGTTGCGCAGGAAACCTTGGTCTTTCGGCGTGGGTGTTTTTCACACCCATTGTCGTTACTCATGTCAGCATTCGCACTTCTGATACCTCCAGCAAGCTTCTCAACTCACCTTCACAGGCTTACAGAACGCTCCTCTACCGCATCACCTAAGTGATACCCGTAGCTTCGGTGTATGGTTTGAGCCCCGTTACATCTTCCGCGCAGGCCGACTCGACTAGTGAGCTATTACGCTTTCTTTAAAGGGTGGCTGCTTCTAAGCCAACCTCCTAGCTGTCTAAGCCTTCCCACATCGTTTCCCACTTAACCATAACTTTGGGACCTTAGCTGACGGTCTGGGTTGTTTCCCTTTTCACGACGGACGTTAGCACCCGCCGTGTGTCTCCCATGCTCGGCACTTGTAGGTATTCGGAGTTTGCATCGGTTTGGTAAGTCGGGATGACCCCCTAGCCGAAACAGTGCTCTACCCCCTACAGTGATACATGAGGCGCTACCTAAATAGCTTTCGAGGAGAACCAGCTATCTCCGAGCTTGATTAGCCTTTCACTCCGATCCACAGGTCATCCGCTAACTTTTCAACGGTAGTCGGTTCGGTCCTCCAGTTAGTGTTACCCAACCTTCAACCTGCCCATGGATAGATCGCCCGGTTTCGGGTCTATTCCCAGCGACTAGACGCCCTATTAAGACTCGCTTTCGCTACGCCTCCCCTATTCGGTTAAGCTCGCCACTGAAAATAAGTCGCTGACCCATTATACAAAAGGTACGCAGTCACCCAACAAAGTGGGCTCCCACTGCTTGTACGCATACGGTTTCAGGATCTATTTCACTCCCCTCTCCGGGGTTCTTTTCGCCTTTCCCTCACGGTACTAGTTCACTATCGGTCAGTCAGTAGTATTTAGCCTTGGAGGATGGTCCCCCCATATTCAGACAAAGTTTCTCGTGCTCCGTCCTACTCGATTTCATGACTAAGAGATTTTCGCGTACAGGGCTATCACCCACTATGGCCGCACTTTCCAGAGCGTTCCGCTAATCTCAAAGCCACTTAAGGGCTAGTCCCCGTTCGCTCGCCACTACTAAGGGAATCTCGGTTGATTTCTTTTCCTCAGGGTACTTAGATGTTTCAGTTCCCCTGGTTCGCCTCTTAAGCCTATGTATTCAGCTTAAGATAACCATCTTATGATGGCTGGGTTCCCCCATTCAGACATCTCCGGATCAAAGTCTGTTTGCCGACTCCCCGAAGCTTTTCGCAGGCTACCACGTCTTTCATCGCCTCTGACTGCCAAGGCATCCACCGTATGCGCTTCTTCACTTGACCATATAACCCCAAGCAATCTGGTTATACTGTGAAGACGACATTCGCCGAAAATTCGATTCTTGCTCCAAAGAGCAACTCACAAATTTTACCTTAGCCTGATCCGTTACCAGTGAAAGTAACGTCCAGTCTATCTTTCTATCACATACCCAAATTTTTAAAGAACGATCTAATCAAAGACTAGAAATCAATATTCACACCGGAATATTCATTTCTAAACTCTAACGACAACGGCCACCGTGCTGGCTGGCTTCTCGTCTTCTTCAATGAATCAAGCAATTCGTGTGGGAACTTATGGAGCAGCTGAT